>DATCUT010000201.1:0-24733 GCA_036561785.1 Rhodanobacter sp. | reverse complement strand
GAACGGCTGCGTTCCGGCGAGATGTTCGCGCGGGTGCGCAGCAGCCTGTCGCGCAGCACCGTGCCCTTGCCGCTGCCGGCCTGGCTGCTGCGGCTGGGCCAGCATGCGCTGCCGCCGTTGCGCGGCCCGCTGAGCCGGCTCGACAGCGACCTGATCGCCGACAACGGCGAGTTGCAGCACCTGCTCGGCATTCGTCCGCGACCGTTCCGCCCCGATGCCTCGATGTGGCAGTCGCCCGTGTAGGCGCGCACCTTGGTGCGCGATGCTCTTGCTTTCGCTTCGCAGGGCGGGCAGTGCCCGCCGCTCTTGCATCGCCTCGCAGCAAAAGCCGGCGGGCAGTGCCCGCCCTACGAAGCGGCTTTCGTCCCGGATCGCCATTCCCTCGTTCCTTCGATCCGCATTGCCCGCATTCGGCCCCGAAACCGCCCGCCACGTTCATATGCCCGCCGGGTAGCAGGCCCTATGATCGAACCATTCGATAGCCGGATTTCCCCACGTTGGCCTTGATGACCCGTACTCGCTCGTTTGCGCGCCGCTGCTGGCCGTGGCTGCGCATCCCGTTCTGGATCGGCATGGGCCTGCTGTTCGGCTTCGTGCTGCCGTACACGCTGGTGCTGAACAAGCGGGTGCAGGACCGCTTCAACGAGCTGGTGTTCGCGGTGCCCACCAAGGTCTACGCGCGGCCCTTGCCGCTGGCCGCCGGCACGCCGATGACGCCGGCGGCGCTGGAACTGGAGCTGACCTTCGCCGGCTACAGCAACGACGGCAAGGGCCAGGTCGCCGGCAGCTGGGTGAAGCAGGGCGTGCGCTACACGATTGCCTCGCGCGGCTACGCCGGTCCGGATGGCGGCGAGTTGCCCAAGCGCATCCGCGTCACGCTGGGCCGGGGCGCGGTGCAGTCGGTGCAGGACGCGACCAGCGGCAAGCCGATCGAGCTGGCCCACCTGGACCCGGCGCGCATCGCCACGCTGTACGGCGCCAGCCAGGAGGAGCGCCGCTTCGTGCGCCTGGCCGACGTGCCGCCGCTGCTGGTCAGTGGCCTGCAGGCGGTCGAGGACCGCGACTTCAACCATCACATCGGCATCGACGTCAGCGCGATCGCGCGCGCCGCGTTCGCCAACCTGCGTGCCGGGCATACCGTGCAGGGCGGCTCCACGCTGACCCAGCAGCTGGTGCGCAACCTGTTCCTCAGCCGCGACCAGAACCTCACGCGCAAGATCAACGAGGCGCTGATGTCGCTGCTGCTGGAGGCGCACTACAGCAAGGGGCGCATCCTCGAGGCCTACGTCAACGACGTGTTCCTCGGCCAGCAGGGCGGCCAGGCAGTGCACGGTTTCGCGGCGGCATCGGAGTTCTACTTCGGACGCCGGCTGGAGGACCTGCGGCCGCAGGAGATCGCGCTGCTGGTGGGCATGGTGAAGGGGCCGAGCTATTACGACCCGCGCCGCTCGCCGCAACGCGCGCTGACCCGGCGCAACCTGGTGCTGCAGGAATTCTTCGAGACCAACCTGATCAGCGCGGGGCAGCTCAATGCCGCGCAGGCGGCGCCGCTGGACATCGTCAAGAACGGCCAGCTGCCGCACAACCGCTTCCCCGCCTTCATGGACCTGGTGCGCAAGCAGATCACCGCCGACTTCGACGAGCAGGCGCTGCGCGAAGGCAACCTGTCGATCTTCACCACGCTCGATCCGGCCGCGCAGCTGTACACCGAGCAGGCGATCGCCAGCACGCTGAAAGGCCTTGGCAAGCGCGGCGACGGCGTGCAGGCGGCCGCGGTGGTGACCAGCGCGCAGACCGGCAGCGTGCTGGCCGTGGTCGGCAGCAAGATACCCGGCGACCCGGGCTTCAACCGCGCGCTCGATGCGCGCCGGCCGATCGGTTCGACGATCAAGCCGTTCGTCTACCTGGTCGCGCTGACCCAGCCGGAGCGCTGGAACCTGGCCAGCCTGATGGACGACGGCCCGGTCAGCATGCGCCAACCCGACGGCAGCAGTTGGACACCGCAGAACGACGACCACCGCAGCCACGATCCGCTGATCATGGTCGACGCGCTGGCGCATTCGTGGAACCTGGCGACGATCCATCTCGGGCTGCAGGTGGGCCTGCCGCGGATCCAGGCATTCCTGAAATCGTTCGGCATCGGCGACATCAACCCCAGCCCGTCGCTGCTGATCGGCGCGCTCGACCTGGCGCCGCTGCAACTGGCCCAGTTGTACCAATACCTCGCTGCGGACGGCCACGCGCTGCCGCTGGTGGCAGTGCGCGGCGTACTCGACGGCAACGGCCGCACGATCAAGCGCTACCAGGTGCAGGGCGGCCGCGGCGAATACCAGGAAGCGGTGCGCCTGACCACCTGGGCGATGCAGCAAGTGGCCGAGTACGGCACCGCCAGCGCGCTGGGCAATTCCGCGCTGGCCTCGCTGCACGCCGCCGGCAAGACCGGCACCAGCAACGACATGCGCGACAGCTGGTTCGCCGGCTTCACCGGCGAGCACCTGGCGGTGTTCTGGATGGGCCGCGACGACAACAAGCCGACTACCCTGTTCGGCGCCAGCGGCGGCCTGCGCGCGTGGCGCGACCTGTTCGCCAAGCTGCCGAGCCAGCCGTTGTCGGCCGCGCCCGGCGAGGGACTGGAGATGGCCTGGATCAACCCGGCCAGCGGCAGGCGCACCGAACCGCAATGCGAAGGCGCGCAGCAGGTGCCGGTGATCGCCGGCACCTTGTCGGCGGATACCGAAGGCTGCTTTTGGCAAAGCCTGTTCGGCGGCAGCGATAATCCGCCCCCCACCGGTGTGGTCTCCCCTGCGCCCGACGTACCGAGCGGAAACTGATCATGCAGTACTTGTGCAAACGTTTTTCCCCGCTGCTGCTGGCCACGAGTTTGCTGGCCGGCTGCGGCATGTTCGCCACCACGCCGCCGGCGGCGGACACGCGTCCATCGTTGCCGACCTACGACCAGGTCGCCGCGATCCGCGCCGCCGGCGATCGCGAGAAATCCATCATCGCCGTGAATCCGCTGCGTGACCCCGGCATCGGCGCACTGCAGGATGCCGCCAAGCGCGACGAACAGACCGGCAAATACGCCGACGCCGCGGCCACGCTGGACCAGGCGCTGAAGCTCAACCCGGATGCGCCCGACCTGCTGCAGGAACGCGCCGAGATGGCGGTGCGCCTGAAGGATTTCTCCGCGGCCGAAAAATTGGCCCACAAGTCCTGGTCGCTCGGCCCCAGGCTGGGCCCGCTGTGCGCGCGCAACTGGCAGACCATCGTGGAGATGCGCCTGCAGGCGCGCGATGCGAACGGTGCTGAGACCGCACGCAAGTGGGTGGGGCAGTGCCACAAGGCGGGAATTTCGCGCTACTGAGCAAACCGCCCGGCGCTGGTGACGCCGCTGTTCTGAGCCGGCGCCCGGGTCGACGCGCCGGCTCAGAACAACGCCGCCAGCACCAGCACGATGCCGGCGATGCTCGCCGCCCAGACCAGGGTACGCAGGTAGGGGATGCCGGCAGCGTATATCGGTACGTAGATCAGCCGGCTCCAGAAGTAGAGCTGGGCGCCGAGCACGGTCAGGTTGTCGTGGCGCTGCAGCAGGTGCGCGGCCAGCACCACGGCGACGAACAGCGGAAAGGTTTCCAGGAAATTCGCGCGGGCACGATCCAGCCGGCCGCCGATGCCGCCGAGCGGCGGCTTCACCTCGTCGCGCGCGCTGGCGGCCCAGCCCAGTCCGCGCTGGCCGACCGAGCAGGTCGCGGCGAGCGCGACCTGCACCAGTCCCAGCACGACGCTCCACACCAGCATGCACAATTCGGTCGTCATGATGCGTCTCCCCGTGGCGGTGCCGGCATGGTGAACCATGGCCGGCACCGCTGCCAGTAGCCGTGACGGACGCTACGCCGCGCGTCTGGCCCGGACGCGGGAGAGGAACTGCTCGACCCGCTCCAGCGGGATGCGGTCGCCGGCATCGCGACCGTAGTAGGCCTCGATGATGCGACCGTGCTCGTTGATCAGGAAGTCGGCCGGCATCAGGTTGCTGGTGTTGAGGCCGGCCAGGCCGACCAGGCGCATGCCCTTGAGCAGGGTCGGCACGCGCGTCACGATCGCCTTCAGCTTGCGCCACAGCGAGCGCTCGATGCCGTAGAGCTCGTGTGCGCTCGACGTGGGGTCGGCGGCAATCTGGAACGGGCGCGGCCGGTGTCCGGCGAAGCGCAGCACGTCCGCCTGCGAGGCGCTGAACACGGCGACGATGTCCAGTCCGTGCGCGGCCAGCTCCGCGTGCCGGTGGGTCAGCTCGTAGATGCGGAAATTGCAGAACGGGCAGGCGGCATCGCGGAAGAACGACAGCAGGGTGAGGCGATCGCGGCTGCTGGTCATGATCGGCTGGCCATGGATATCGACCAGGTCGAGCTCGGGTGCCAGCTCGGGTGCGAACAGTCTCACGTCGGTTCTCCTTCGGTAGGCGGGCGCATGGCTGCCAAGTGGATGCGCCGGCGTCGGTCGAGGTTCCTGCTGTCGCTTTGTCGCACGCTGCCGCTCCGCCATACTTGATGGATGAACGACCTCGATGACACCGAGTCCGACGACGTCGGCGCCCTGCTCGGTGCCGACGGTCCGTTCGCACGCGAACTGCCGAATTTCGCGCCGCGGCTGGCGCAACAGGCGATGGCGCGCGCGGTGCAGCAGGCGATCGCCGGGCGCGACACGCTGATCGCCGAGGCCGGTACCGGCACCGGCAAGACGTTCGCGTATCTGGTGCCGGCGCTGCTGTCGGGCGAGCGGGTGATCATCTCCACCGGCACCAAGACGCTGCAGGACCAGTTGTATTTCCGCGACCTGCCGAAGGTGCGTTCGGTGCTCGGCGCGCGCCTGAAGACCGCGCTGCTGAAGGGGCGCGCGAATTACCTGTGCCTGTATCGGCTCGACCAGACCGTGCGCGAGGGCGCCACCTTCGAGCGCGCGCAGGCGGCGCAACTGGCGACGATCCGCGCGTGGTCGGCGCGCACCCGCCGCGGCGACCGCATGGAGCTGGCCGAGGTGCCGGAGGAATCGCCGCTGTGGCCGCGCGTCACTTCCACGCCGGAAAACTGCCTCGGCGTGGAGTGCCCGTTCTTCGAGGACTGCCACGTGGTGAAGGCACGCCGCGAGGCGCTGGAAGCCGACGTGGTGGTGGTGAATCACCATCTGCTGTTCGCCGACCTGGCGCTGAAGCAGGAAGGCTTCGGCGAGATCCTGCCCGGCGCCGCCGCTTTCATCCTGGACGAGGCGCACCAGATCCCCGAGCTGGCCGGGCAGTTTTTCTCGCAGAGCATCAGCGCGCGCCAGCTCACCGACATGGCCAAGGATGTACTGACCGAATGCAACGGCATCACCGGCGCGATCGGCCTGCTGCTGGAGCCGGTGGAAGCGCTGCAGGAGGCGCTGCGCAAGCTGCGTCTGGCGCTGGACGCGCTGCCCGCGCGCGGCGCGTTCCAGTTGCTGGAGGATCGCGCCGACGTGCGTACCTCGCTGCACGACCTGCGCGAGCTGCTGGCCACGCTGGCGGAGCTGCTCGCCTCGCAGGCCGAACGCTCGCGCGGCTTCGCCAACCTGCACGAGCGCGCGGAGCTGTTCACCGAACGGCTGGACCGCATCGTCGAATCGCACGGCGACCACGACGTGCGCTGGTACGAAACCTTCCCGCGCGGTTTCGCGCTGTACGCCACGCCGCTGGACCTGGCGGTGCCGATGCGCGGCCTGCGCGAGCGCACCCAGGCGGCGTGGATCCACACCTCGGCCACGCTGTCGGTGGCCGGCAACTTCGACCACTTCGCGCGCCAGCTCGGCCTCGACGAGCCGCAGACGCTGAGCCTGGAAAGCCCGTTCGACTACGCGCACCAGGGCCTGTGCTACCTGCCGTCCGGCCTGTCTGATCCGAACATGTTCGACAAGGGCCGCCGCGACTACACCGAGCAGGTGATCGAGACCGTGCTGCCGGTGCTGCACGCCTCCAATGGCCGCGCCTTCCTGCTGTTCACTTCGCATCGCGCGCTGCGCCGCGCCGCCGAGTTGCTGCAGGACAAGGTGCCGTGGCCGCTGTTCGTGCAGGGCACCGCGCCGCGTCCAAGGCTGCTGGAGGAGTTCCGCGCCAGCGGCCATGGCGTGTTGCTCGGCGCGGCCAGTTTCTGGGAAGGCGTCGATGTGGTCGGCGAGGCGCTCAGCGTGGTGGTGATCGACAAGCTGCCGTTCGCCGCGCCCGACGATCCGGTGCTGGCGGCCCGCCTCGCTGCACTCGAACAATCCGGCATCAACCCGTTCATGGGCTGGCAGGTACCCAGCGCGGTGATCGCGCTGAAGCAGGGCGCCGGCCGCCTGATCCGCGACACGCACGACCGCGGCGTACTGGTGCTGTGCGACCCGCGCCTGACCGGCAAGGGTTATGGCAAGCTGTTCCTCGCCAGCCTGCCGCCGATGCCGCGCACGCGCGAACTGGCGGATGTGCAGGCATTCTTTGCCGACGTAGAGACAACCCCGTAGGAGCCCGCTCGCGGGCGATGCTTTCCCGAATCCCGAATCCCGAATCCCGAATCCCGTCAGAAAAGCATCGCCCGCGAGCGGGCTCCTACACAAGAAAGCGGCACACAACGCGAGGCACGTCATGGCCAAGGTCACCGGACTCGGCGGCATCTTCTTCAAGTCGCGCGATCCCGCCGCGCTCAGCGCGTGGTACGCACAGCATCTCGGCCTCAACGTCGAGGAGTGGGGTGGCGTCCGCTTCGACGAGGACGCCCAGCGCCCCGGCTACACCCTGTGGTCCCCGTTCGCCGCCGACACCGGTTATTTCGGACCCGGCACACAGACCTGCATGATCAACTTCCGCGTCGACGACCTCGACGCGCTGCTGGCGCAACTGCGCATCGCCGGCGTGAAGGTGGACGAGCGCATCGAGCAAAGCGAGTTCGGCCGCTTTGGCTGGGTCGTCGATCTGGAAGGCACACGCATCGAGTTGTGGCAGCCACCCGCGTAGCAACGCGATCCCGCCCTGCCGTGAGGTTGGATCAGGCAACGCTCAGGCCACCGCGACCTCGACCGTCACGTGCACCAGTTCCTCGTGGACGGCCAGTTGCCCGCGGACTTCCTCGGCGCTGATGGCCGAGGTGGCGACCAGTCCGAGGATGCAGGCGTAGCTGTTGCGGCCGACGCGCCAGACATGCAGGTCGCTGACGGCCGCCGCCGGGAAATGCTCTTTCACCACGTCGTGGATTTCCTCGACCACCGGCTGGTCCATCTCGGCGTCCAGAAGAATCTTGCCGGACTCGCGCAGCAGGCCCCAGGCCCATCGTGCCACCAGGATCGAACCCACGATGCCCATGACCGGATCGAGCCAGGAGGCGCCGTAAAGCTTGCCTCCGACCAGCGCGACGATGGCGAGCACGGAGGTTGCCGCGTCTGCGATGACGTGCAGATAGGCCGCGCGCAGGTTCACGTCGTGGTGATGACCGTCGTGCCCGTGATCGTGTCCATGCCCGTGATGGTGGACATGCTCGTGACCGTGCTCTCCCTTCAGCAGCCACGCGCACAACAGGTTGACTCCCAGGCCGATCACCGCGATCAGGATGGCCTCGTCGTAGTGGATCGCGGCGGGCGCGAACAGCCGTCCGATCGACTGGATCATCATCAGCGCGGCGACGACGGCGAGCAGCAAGGCGCTGCTGTAGCCGCCGAGAATCTCGATCTTCCACGTGCCGAAGGCGAACCGCCGGTCCTTCGCGTAGCGCCTGGCGAACGCGTAGGCCATGACGGACAGCCCCATCGCCAGCGCGTGCGAACTCATGTGCCAGCCATCGGCCAGCAGGGCCATCGAGTTCAGCCAGTAACCGCCCGCGATTTCCACGACCATCATGGCCGCCGTGATGAACACCACGCGCCGGGTATTGCGCTCCGCCTTCGCGTCGACGTGGTTGAACTGGTGGCTGTGCGTGAATGGTGCGACGTCGGGGGCGGGCATGGTTCGTTCTCTGGTCATATACTCCCCCATAGTATATGCCAGGTAGGCCGTCGCCATGTCCCACATCCAGGAAAACCGGAAGAAACTGGTTGCCCGGGTTCGCCGCATCGGTGGCCAGGTGGCTTCGCTCGAGCGCGCCATCGACGGCGACGAAGAGTGCGGCGCCGTGCTGCAACAGCTGGCCGCCGTGCGCGGCGCGATCAATGGCCTGATCCTCCAGGTGATGGAAGGGCACCTGCGCTCCCACGTGGCCGATGCCGGCAACACGGAGCAGCAGGACGAGCTGCTGCCGGTGCTTGCCGTGCTGAAGAGCTACCTCAAGTAGCTGCCGATCGGCTTGTCGGCAGGAAGCCCGCCTGCCGAGGGTCGTGCCGACGGATCATCGACGCCAAGGCACTCGCATCGGGCCGCGGCACCGGTCAAAGTAGCGGGCGTCTTCGTCGCAGCGGAGCAAAAGCCGTGAGCCGAACATCGAATCGCGATCGACAGCAGGCGTCCGATCCCGCCGAACCCGAACTGGTCACGCCACCCGAGCTGTTGCCCGTGCTGGAAGCACTGCGCCGGCGCGAGCCGATCTTCCATCGCCCCGAATTCGGCAGCACCCGCGCCGAATTCGAACGCTTGGCTGCCACCGACTTCTGGGAAATCGGCGCCTCCGGCCGCCGCTACAGCCGCGCCCACGTCCTCGACGTACTGGAACACCGCGCCCCCGATCCCGCCGAACACACCTGGAAAACCCGCGACTTCCACTGCCGCGAACTCGGGCCGGATACCTACCTGCTCACCTACACCCTGGAGCAGGGCGAGCGGGTGAGCCGGCGCAGTACGATCTGGCGGCGCGCAGGCGACGAGTGGCAGATCGTGTTTCATCAGGGGACGCTGGTGGGGGTACTTTAGGGGCCGCCTTTGGCCAGCTGCTCGACGTCTGCTCTCGACAGCGGTCGGCGGGTGCAAGATGACTCTTGCTCGCCACGCGTTGCCAGCAGGGATCGTCGTTGCACTTCAATAACTCTGGGTTCGCTGGATCCCTGCCTTATGCGGGATGACCGGCTTGAAACATGGTTATTCAGGATTCCCTGGCGGATGGCGGCCGCGTCAGTCCAGCGCCGCGCCGAAGCGATCCGCACGCGGCAGGTAGTGATGTTCGGGGTCGAGCGAGGCGACCACATGACGGGCGCGGCCGACGATCGCGTTGCGCGGGAAGAAGCCGAAGTAGCGCGAGTCCATGCTGTTGTCGCGGTCGTCGCCGAGCAGCAGGTACTGGCCGGCGGGTACCTGCACCGGGCCGAAGTTGCTGGCCGGGCTGGGGCGGTAGTCGGACAGGCGGATCGCGTGGCGCATCACGCCGTAATGTTCGATTTCGTAGTGCGCCGGATCGCGCAGATCATCGTGGATGCCGCTATAGCTGCCGGTGACGTAACGCGCCGCATGGCCGTTGATGAAAAGCGCGTTGCCGCGCATCGCCACCTGGTCGCCGGGCAGGCCGATCACCCGCTTTACCAGGCGCTCGCGCGCGGCATGCGAATCCAGCACCACGATGTCGCCGCGCTGCGGGTCGGCCAGGTGCAGCAGTGAAACGTGGGTCAGCGGCAGGCGCACGTCGTAGGCCAGCTTGTCGACCAGGATGCGGTCGCCGATGCGGATGGTGGGCTGCATCGAGCCGGTCGGCACCACGTTCCAGTCGGCTATTGCGCTGCGGAACACGATCATGCACAGCATGAAGGTGATGAGGCCCTTGTTGCGGGCCAGGAACCGCGCGATCGCGTGCATGGCATTCCCCTGTCTGGCTCGGTCGGCTTGCCCGTCCTGCAGTGACCGCGCCGGCGGCGCGAAGTTTCGCTGTCATCCGCATGCCATCTTGCGGCCTGCGGGCTGGCCGCGCTTGCCCGCGTTGCCGCCGTTGGGGCTGTTGTGATCGGCACTCCGGATCAAGGGAGTGCTTGGGACATGGGCAAGTGGACTCAGACGGTGACCGCCAAGGTGCTGGGCATCGGCGTGCTGGCGTTGCTGATGACGATACCGCTGATGCAGGTGCGCGAGCTGGTGAGCGAGCGGCAGCAGCTGCGCGTGGGGGCGATCACGCAGATTGCGCAGGGCTGGGGTGGCGCCCAGGTGCTGGGCGGACCGGTGCTGGTGGTACCTACGGTGCGCCAGGTGGCGGTGGCGGAGAATCAACCGCCGCAGTGGCGCGCCGGCAGCGAGAGCATGCTGGCCGATGCGCTGAAGCTGGACGTGGCGATGGCGGTGGAGACGCGCAGTTACGGTATCTATGCCGCGCCGGTGTTCGTCGCCACGGTGAAGCTCAGTGGCCAGTTTCGTGCGCAGGATCTGGCTCAGTTCCGCCGCGCCAGCAGTGCGCAATGGCAGGGCGACAAGGCCGAACTGCGCTTGGCCGTAGGCGACCTGCGCGGGCTGCAGGAAGTGAGCGAGCTGCGCATCAACGGCCAGCCGGCGCGCTTCGAGTCGTCGGCCGACCGGCTCGGCCCGTGGCCTAACGTGGTGGTGCCGATCGACCTGGATGCGCTGGGCGGGCAGCCGATCGATGTGCAGATCACGCTGAAGCTGGCCGGCACCGAGGCGCTGGATCTGCTGCCGCTGGCGCGCAGCACCGACGTGACGATGCGCGCGCCGTGGAGCGATCCCAGCTTCGTCGGCGCGGCGCTGCCGCTGGAACACCGGATCGACGCGCAGGGCTTCAGCGCGCACTGGCACCTGCTGGACCTCAACCGCAGTTACGGCCAGCACTGGAACGACGGTGACCACGAGATGGACAAGGCGCTGCAGGCCTCCACCTTCGGCGTGCAGTTGTACCAGCCGGTCGACGTCTACCAGCGCAACGTGCGCGCGGGGAAGTACGGGCTGCTGTTCATCGCGATGACCTTCGTGGCGTTCTTTCTGTTCGAAGTGCTCAAGCGGCTGCGCGTGCATCCGGTGCAATACCTGCTGGTCGGCGCGGCGCTGGCCACGTTCTATGTGGTGCTGCTGGCGCTGTCCGAGCAGATCGGTTTCGGTCCGGCCTATGCGCTGGCGGCGGCCGCGGTGGCCGTGCTGGTGGGCGGTTACGCGATGGCGGTGTTGCGTGCGCGGCGCGCCGGGCTGTTGCTGGGCGGTGTGCTGGGGCTGATCTACGCGATGCTGTACGGGCTGATCGCGGCCGAGCAGTACGCGCTGCTGATCGGCGCGCTGGTGCTGCTGGCGATGGTGGGCTTGATGATGTACCTGACCCGCCGCATCGACTGGTATGCATACACCACGACCGCGGCCGAGCCGCCAGCCGCTATCATGGAGCGATCATGAACCTGCTCGCGATCGAAACCGCCACCGAAGCCTGCTCCGTTGCCCTGATCCACGGCGACGAACTGATCGCCCGCAGCGAGATCGCACCGCGCCGGCATACCGAGCTGGTATTGCCGATGGCCGACGACCTGCTGGCCGAAGCCGGCATCGGCCGCCATGCACTGGATGCGATCGCCGTGGGCCGCGGCCCCGGCGCGTTCACCGGCGTGCGCCTGGGCGTATCGCTGGCGCAGGGCATGGCGCTGGCGCTCGATCTGCCGGTGATCACCATCTCCTCGCTGGCCGCGCTGGCGCTGGAGGCGCCGGAGGAAGAGGGCACCGCCATCCTCGCCGTGATCGACGCGCGCATGGGCGAGATCTACGCCGCCTGCTATCGCCGTGACGACAACGGTGATCTGATCTCGCTGGACGACGAGCGCATCTGCACCGCCGAATCGCTGGTTCTTCCTGAAGCCAGCGCGTGGCAGGTGGTCGGCAGCGGCTGGGCCACCTACGCCACCGCGCTGAGCCAGCGCCTCACCGGTATTTTGCACTCGGCTGACGGCATGCGTTATCCGCAGGCCGCCCACGTCGCCGAGCTGGCGCTGCGCGAGTTCCAGGCCGGCCATGGGCAGGCGCCGGAGCTGGCGCTGCCGGTGTATCTGCGCGACAAGGTAGCGTTGACGCTGGTGGAGCAGGGCAAGGCGTAACGACTACCGCGCCGTGCGGCGGGGTGGGCCGCATGGCCGCCCCGGCGCCGCGATGCGGCAGCCTGCGTAGGGCGGGCATCGCCCGCCGGCTCCAGCCTTTCGGCGCGACGGGAAAAGCGGCGGGCGGTGCCCGCCCTACGGACTCCCCTCGTCGCTCAAAGCTGCCCGATCACCCACTGCACCAGCAAGCTGCTCACCGCCACCGCGATCCACACGCCCAGACCCAGCAGGATCGGCCGTGCACCGCTGGCGGCCATCTTGCGCAGGTTGGCGGACAGGCCGATCGCGGTGAGTGCCACGATGATCAGGAACTCCGCCAGCAGATGGATGGACGGCTGGACGGCCACAGGGATCAGGCCGGCGGTGCGAATCGCCGACGCGGCCAGGAACCACAGGATGAACCACGGAAAGATGCGGGCGAGGCGGAACTGGCCGACGCTGCCGGCTTCTGCCTGCTTGCGCTTCTCGCGCGCGGCGACGACGAAGGCGAGTACCAGGCAGACCGGGATGATCAGGGTGGCGCGGGTCAGCTTGACGATGGTGGCGTAGTCGCCGGCGGCGTGGCTGTAGCTGTAGCCGGCGGCGACCACCGACGAGGTATCGTTGATCGCGGTGCCGGCCCACAGGCCGAAGCCCAGATCGGACAGGTTCATCAGGTGGCCGAGCAGCGGAAACAGCAGTACGGCGATCACGTTGAACAGGAAGATGGTGGAGATCGCGAAGGCGGTGTCGTGGTCGTCCGCACGGATGATCGGCGTTGCTGCGGCGATTGCCGAACCGCCGCAGATCGCGGTGCCCACACCGATCAGCACCATCAGTTTGTCGTGCACGCCGAGCCAGCGACCGAGCAGCCAGGCGGCGAGGAAGGCCACGCTCATCGTCACCAGGGTGACCGACAGCGATTCGAGGCCGGTCTTCGCGACCTGGCTCAGGCTGAGCCCGAAACCCAGCGCGATGATCGACCACTGCAGCACCTTCTTGCCGGCGAACGCGATGCCGGGGTTGTAGCGCTCGCCCGGCGACAGCAGGTTGCGCACCACGATGCCCAGCACGATGCCGATCACCGGGCCGCCGATCAGCGGCGCCCAGCGCCCCAGCAGCAGAGCCAGTAGGCCGATCGCCACCGCCAGCAGCAAGCCGGGGGCGCGTTGTCGAAAGAGCGTGGGTGTGACGGCGAGGGATGCTGCGTTCATGCATGGACTCCGGCAATCGCGTCATTGTCCGCTTACGCATCAATCAGGAAAATTTGGAATATGTGATGGGACATATAAGGAGGGCTGATAAGATCGGCTGATGATCAACATCAGCCCGCGCCAGTTGGACGTGTTCGTGCAGATCGCGCTGCACGGCAGCGTGCGTGCCGCCGCTGAACGGCTGCACCTGACCCAGCCCGCGGCCAGCATGGCGTTGGCGGAGATGGAGCGGCAGCTGGATGCACCGCTGTTCGACCGCGAGCGCGGCCGTTTGCGCCTGAATGCGCGTGGCCGCGAGCTGCTGCCGCTGGCGCAGGAGCTGCTGGAACGGCATGCCGAGTTCGGCCGGCGCGGCCGCGAGGAGGGCGCCGAGCTGGGCGGCGAGCTGCGCATCGGCGCCAGCAATACGGTGGGCAATTACCTGGTCGGCGAGCTGCTCGGCGATTTCGTGCGCGCGCATCCGCAGGTGGCGATCCGCTTGCGCGTGGCGAATACCGAGACGATCGCCGCGGCCATGCTCGAGCACAGCCTGGACGTCGGCTGCGTCGAAGGGCCGGTGGCGCACCCGCTGCTGGAAGTGCGGCCGTGGCGCGACGACCTGCTGGTGGTATGCGCGCCGCCGGAGCATCCGCTGGCGCGCAAGCGCGGCCTGAAGCCCGCCGATTTCGCCGGTGCGCGCTGGGTGCTGCGCGAGCCCGGCTCGGCCACGCGCGCCACCAGCGAGCGCGTGCTGGCGCAGTTGCCGCCCGGCGAGACCGTGCTGGAACTGGACCAGATCGAGGCGATCAAGCAGGCCGTGGTGGCTGGGCTGGGCATTGCCTGCCTGCCCGCGGTGGCGGTCACCGATGCACTGGCGACCGGGCGGCTGAAGGCGTTGAAGACGCCGTTTCTCGACCTGCGCCGCAAGCTCTCGCTGCTGCTGCACCGGCGGAAGTACCGCGGCGCGCTGCTGGACGCATTCCTCGAGGGGATCGACCTCGAGCGTGGTCGCTGAATCGCGGCAGGCCATCCCTCGCCTGCCGCGCGCCGGGGATTATTGCTTCATCGCCACGAACGACATGTGGGTGCCGTGCAGCTTGTCGTCGACCGCGATGGTCATGCTCTTGCCATCCGCGGCGACGGTCATCTTCGCCACGCTGATGATCTTGCCGTCGCGCCTGTCGGTTTCCTGCATGACGTGCTGGCCGAGCTTCCTCACCGAGACGCTGGTCGCACCGGGATCGCCCTTGTAGGGGGCGTCGCTGCCGTCCATTTTCGCGGTATACGACTCACCGGTTGGCGCGCTCATGCTGAACGTGTCGCCATCGACCTTGTAGCTGCGGGTCAGTGCGTTGTCCGAGACGCTGCCGTAGCTCTGCGTGCGCCACGAGCCGGAAACCGCGTGCGCGCCGGCCGGTCCCTTCGCCACGCGCATCATGGTGCCGTTGCCGGTCACCGGGTCGGTGTTGTTGTTGCTGCTGTCGGTGAACTCGAAGTTCGCCGTCTTGCCGTCGGCGGCCACGGTCATGGTCGAGTCCGAGATGACCTTGCCGCCCTTCTTGTCGATTTCATGGACCGCGTGGTCGTCGACGACGGTGACCGCCATCGTGTCGTAGTACGGATGGCCGCTGACCGGCTGGTCGGTGCCGTCGGCCTTCACGCTGACCGGCGGCACGCAGGTCTTGCAGTGGTACATGCCGTTCTGCAGCAGCAGGACGTCGGGCTTCTTCGGCATCTCGACTTTCTTCAGGTCGATCTTCCAGGTACCGTCGAAGGCGCTCTGCGCCGTGGCCAGCGAGGGCATCAGGCATGCCCCCAGCAACACTCCCAGAAGTACAGCGACAAGTGATTTGTTCATGATGACACTCCCCATGGCCGTGGATCGGTTCGATGAGATGCGGAGTTGTCGTGCCGGAGTCTGGGCGGTGAAGAACGTGCACGCAGCTGGTTTCCCCTGAACCGCTGACGATGCGCCCGGAAATGTAAAGCGCAGCGAAACGATTCGTGACGAATGGGGGGATGAGCCGCCGTCGGAAGCAGGGGGCTCAGTTCGGGACGGCTGCGTCCACGATGTCGTTCAACATCGCCTCGGCCTGCTCGTGGGTATGCGCGCGCAGCAACTGCGCGGCGTGGCGGCGCAGGTGGGCGTGGTCGAGCGTGGCGAGGCGGTCGCGCACCTGCAGGATCTGCGCCGGGTGCATGCTGAATTCATCGAGCCCGAGCAGCAGCAGCAGCGCGGTGAAGTTCACGTCGCCGGCGATCTCGCCGCACAGGCTGACCGGCTTCCCGGCGCGGCGGCCGGCGCTGAGCACGTGCGAGATCAGCCGCAGCAGCGCCGGCTGCAGCGGGTTGTAGATGTTTTCCAGCGCGTCGTTGCCGCGGTCGGCGGCGAGCACGTACTGGGCCAGGTCGTTGGTGCCGATCGCGAGGAAGTCGGCGTATTCGAGCAGCGCGCGCACGTTGATCGCCGCCGCCGGCACCTCGATCATCGCGCCCAGCGGCAGCTTCTCCGGCAGGTCGATGGCTTCGCGCTTCAGGTCCTGCCGCGCCAGCTTGAACAGCGTGCGCACCGCGATCAGTTCGTCGGGCTGGGTCACCATCGGCACCAGCACGCGCATGGGGCCGTAGCAGGCGGCGCGCAGGATCGCGCGGATCTGCGTGGTGAACACCGCCGGGTAGCGCAGTGACAGGCGCACGCCGCGCACGCCGAGCGCCGGGTTGTCCTCGCCGCGCAGGGTGAGTCCGGCGGCGTCGGCCTTGTCGGCGCCCAGGTCCAGCGTGCGGATGGTCACCGGCAGCCCGCCCATGCCCATCACCAGGTCACGGTAGGCGATGAACTGCTCGTCTTCCGATGGCAGACTCTTGTGCTTGAGGAACAGGAATTCGGTGCGATACAGGCCCACGCCGTCGGCGCCGCGGGCGCGTGCCATCGCCACGTCGGCCGGCGTCTCGGCGTTCGCCAGCAGGGCGATCTCGACGCCGTCGCGGGTGCGCGTGGGCGCGTTGGCCAGCTTGGCCAGGCGACGGCCTTCGGCAAGGGCCTCGCGCTGCCAGGCGCGATAACGCGACAGATCCTGTGCGGCCGGATGCACGATCGCCTCGCCGCGCTCGGCGTCGAGCAGGATCAGGTCGTCGTCATGGATGTTCGACAGCGCGTCGCGGGTGCCCACCAGCATCGGCAGGCCGAGGCTGCGCGCCAGGATCGCGCTGTGCGAATACGCGCTGCCGGAGCTGGCGACCACGCCGAGCAGGCCGTTGCCGGCCAGCTGCGCCATGTCGCCCGGCGCGATGTTGTCGGCGATCAGGATCTCGCCCACGCGCGCGGCCAGCTTGCGTTCCTCCGGGCTGGTCTGCCGCTGCAGCGCGGAGATCACCCGGTTGATCACCTGCTCGACGTCTTCCTTGCGGCTGCGCAGGTAGGGATCGTCCATCGCCTCGAACACCGCGGACAGGCGGTCGCGCTGCTTCTTCAGCGCGGCGCCGGGGCGGTAGTGGCCGATCCGCACCAGGTCGTCCAGCCCGCGCAGCAGTTCGGCGTCGTCCAGCAGCAGGCTGTGCGCGTCGATGAATTCGTTGACCTCGCGCGCGAGCGCGCCGTGCAGCTTGCCGCGCAGCTCGCGCAGTTCCTGCCGCGCGGTGTCCAGCGCCTGGTGCAGCTTTGCCAGCTCGCCCTCGACCTCGTGCTCGGCCAGCGGGCGGGTGTCCACCGCGTAGCGGCTGGGCTGCACCAGCCGGGCGCGGCCCAGCGCCATGCCATGGGCGGCGATGGTGCCGTGGAGGAGGTGCCTCATGGGTGGTTCCTGGCAGAGCCGGGAATCGGGAATCGGGAATCGGGAATCGGCAAAGCCGGCAGCATGAAGCTGGCGGTGAACCGCCAGTCCGTGCGCGCGCTGCTTCTACCGAATCCCGATTCCCGAATCCCGATTCCCATACCAGTCATGCTCCCTCGTCGAACTTGCGTTCGAACAGCTCGACCACCGCGGCGAGCGCGGCTTCCTCGTCGGGCCCGTCGGCGCGTACGGTCAGCGGGCTGCCGAGGCCGGCGGCCAGCATCATCACACCCATGATGCTCTGTGCGTTGACCTCGCGGCCCTTGCTGAGCAGCCACACGGTGGATTTGAAACCCTGCACCAGTTGTACCAGCTTGGCCGAGGCGCGGGCATGCAGACCCAGCCGGTTGGTGATGACGATCTCCTTTTCAAGCATGGTCGATGAAGATTCCCCCGCGGCCACCGCTGGCCGCGATCTCGGCCAGTTCGTCCAGTGGTTTTTCCGCATAGTTGAGTACGCGCAGCAGCATCGGCAGGTTGAGGCCGGAGACGCAGCGAAGATGCACGCCGAGCGCGCCCAGCGACAGGCCGATGTTGCACGGCGTGGCGCCGTACAGGTCGGCCAGGATCAGTACGCCGTCGCCCTGGTCGAGTTCGCGCGCGTGATGTGCGGTAAGCGTGCGCATGACGTCCGGGTCGGCGCTGGGCGGCACTTCCACCGCGGCCACCTGCAGCGGCAGCTTCGGCATCACGTGATGCGCGGCGGAGATCAGCGCGTGGCCGACCGCCTCGTGAGTCATCAGCAGCACGCCGACGCTCATGGCCGGCGACCCGAGGTGTTTGCAGGAGTCGTCATCGTCACTCCAGCTCGCGGTGGAAGGTGAGCACGCCTTCGCGATGGCCGCGATAGTGCGCGGCAAGCTTCTCGACCAGGTAGACCGATCGATGGCGGCCGCCGGTACAGCCGATCGAGATGGTCACGTAGCTGCGGTCGTCCTGTTCGAAGCGCGGCAGCCAGGCGTCCAGCCAGCGCGCGGTGTCGGTGAAGTATTCGCCGACCAGCGGTTCCGCGTCGAGGAATTCGCGCACCGGCGCGTCCTTGCCCGACAGCGGGCGCAGGCGCGGGTGCCAGTGCGGGTTCGGCAGGCAGCGTGCGTCGAACACGAAGTCCGCGTCCAGCGGCAGCCCGCGCTTGAACGCGAACGACTGGAACATCAGGGTCAGCCCCTCGGTGGCCTGCGCGTAGCCGGTGGCGACCAGCCGGCGCAGTTGGTGCACGTTGAGCTCGCTGGAGTCGATCACCTTCTCGGCGATCGCCATCAGCGGGCGCAGCAGCCGGCGCTCCTCGACGATCGCGTCCGCCAGCGACACGCCGCGGGTGGCCAGTGGATGACGGCGGCGGGTTTCCGAATAGCGCTTGATCAGCACTTCGTCGCGGCAATCCAGAAAAATCAGATGCACCTGCACGCCGGCCGCGGCCAGCTCCGACAGCACGGTCGGCATGTGTGCGAAATCGGTGCCGCGATTGCGCACGTCCACGCCCACGGCGATGCGCCGCGGCCGGCCGCGGCGGTCACCGCTGGTGGCAGCGTTGACCAGATGCGGCAGCAGCACCGAAGGCAGGTTGTCGACGCAGTAGAACTCCAGGTCCTCCAGCGCGCGCAGCGCCACCGTCTTGCCGCCGCCGGACATGCCGGTCAGCACGATCAGGTGGATCTCGTGCGGGTCGACCAGCGGGTTGGGCAGGGGGATGTCGTCACTCATGCTTTCACCATGGGGGCAAACGGCGCAGCTGGTGCGCCTGGCGGTCGATGAAGGTCTGCGCCGGGTCGATGCCCTTGCTCTTCAGCGCATGGCTGCGCACGGCGGCCTCGACCAGCACCGCCAGGTTGCGCCCCGAGGCCACCGGAATGGTGATCATCGGCACCTGCACGTCGAAGATCTCGCGGTGGCCGATGTCGCCGGTGAGACGGGTCAGCGTGTCGCCGCTGTCGCCGAGGTTGACCTCGCCGTCGCGCAGCGGCTTGAGGTGGACCACAAGGCGCAGGTACTTGGACGGCTTGACCGACATGTGGCCGAACATCTCGCGCACGTTGAGCACGCCCAGCCCGCGCACTTCCAGCAGGTCCTGCAGCAGCTCGGGGCAGGTGCCGTCGATCACGTCCGGTGCGATCAGGGTGAATTCGGTGGCGTCGTCGGCGACCAGCCGGTGGCCGCGGCTGATCAGTTCCAGCGCCAGCTCGCTCTTGCCGGAGCCGGCCTCGCCGGTGATCAGCACGCCGATCGAGAACACTTCCAGGAACACGCCGTGCAGGGTGACCTTGGCCGCCAGCATGCGCGCCAGGTGGTACTGCATGTAAGTCAGCAGCTCGTGGCCGCGCTTGGGGCTGATCCACAGTGGCGTGTTGGTTTCCTCGGCGACCTCGCGCAGGTCGGCCGGCACGGTCTGGTCCTTGGTCACGATCAGCGCCACCGGCTGGTAGGCGGCGATCTTGTGCATCACCTCCCAGCGCTGGCGCGAGTCCAGCCCGTCGAGGAAGTTCAGCTCCTCCGAGCCGATGATCTGGATCTTGTTCGGATAGATGACGTTGAGGTAGCCGATCAGCGACGGCCGGCGCGCCTGCGCCACGCCCGGCTCGAGCACGCGCGATTCCCCGCGCATGCCGGACACCCAGCGCAGGGCCATGCGTTCGTGGACGCCATCGTAGAGTTGTCGCGCGCTGATCCGATCCAAACCTTGGGTCCTTTCGCCGCATGTCGGTGCCCGACGGGCCTTTGCGGCGGCATGACCATTGTGCCAGCTTGGACGGATACGCGTGTTCAGAGCGGAAAACGGCCCGCCCTGGAACGGGCGGGCCGCGATCGACCGGATGCGGCCGGGATCAGCCGTACTGGCGCTCTTCGCGCGCTTCGCGCTGGTGTTTGTCGGCGACCTTTTCACGGTACTTGCGCAACTGGGCGACCAGTTTGTCGAACAGCACGTCGAGGGAGGCGTACATGTCGGCTTCGGTGGCTTCGGCGTGCAGGGTGGCGCCGACGACGCCCAGGGTGCCCTCCGCACGTTGCTGCAGCTTGTCGACCGACAGCACGATCGCAAGGCTCTTCAATTTGTCGTCGAGGCGGGTGAGGCGGTCGAGCTTGGCGGTGGCGTGGTCGCGCAGGGCCGGGGTGACTTCAATCTGCTGGCCGCTGAGTTGGAATTGCATGGGGCGCCTCCTCTGGTGGTGCAGTGCCGCTTTTCGCGGCGGGGTGGACGTGCCGGGCCGAGTGGCGACGGCGTGTCGTCAGTCATCAGTAGCAGGTATGGGAGCGATTTTTCGTTAACCAAGTTCCCGCGGGAATGACCTGCGTCAATCAGCCCGCACGTTGGCGCTCGCTGGACGTGGGAATGCGCAGCCCCTCCCGGTATTTGGCGACGGTGCGGCGGGCGACCTGGATGCCCTTGCGCTGCAGTTCCTCGGCGATCGCCAGGTCGGACAACGGTTTGCGCACGTCCTCGGCCTCGATCAGCTTGCGCAGCATGGCCTGGATCGCGGTGGCCGAGGCGCTGCCGCCGTCCTCGGTGGAGACACCGCTGGAAAAGAAGTATTTCAGCTCGAACGTGCCGCGCGGAGTGTGCATGTATTTGCGGGTGGTGACGCGTGAAATGGTGGATTCATGCATGCCCACTTCCTCGGCCACCTCGCGCAACACCAGCGGGTGCATGGCTTCGGGGCCGTAGTCGAGGAACGCGCTCTGCCGCCGCACGATCGCCTCGGCGACCTTGAGCAGGGTCTCCGCACGCGATTCCAGGCTCTTGATCAGCCAGCGCGCCTCCTGCAGTTGGCCGCGCATCCAGCTGGCATCCTCGCCGCGGGCCTGGGCAATCAGCCCGCAGTAGTGCTGGTTCAGGCCCAGCCGCGGCTGCGCGTCCGGGTTCAGGCTGACCCGCCAGCGGGTGCCGTCGCGCAGCGCGTAGACGTCCGGCGCCACGTATTCCACCGGGGTGACGTCGAGCGCCGCACCCGGACGCGGATCGAGGCTGCGGATCAGCACGGCGGCCGCGGTCACATCGTTTTCGCTGGCGCGCAGGCGCCGCGCCAGCCGGGCGATGTCGTTGCGTGCGAGCAGGTCGAGTTCGGCGTCGACGATGCGCAGCGCCAGATCGCGCTGCGGCGTATCCGGGTCGAACTGCTCCAACTGCACGCGCAGGCAGTCGCGCAGGTCGAGGCTGCCCACGCCAGCGGGGTCGAAGCCCTGCAACTGGCGGCGTACGGCGTCGATTTCGTCGATGCTTGCGTTGAAGTCGGCCGGCAGGGCGGCGAGTACCGCTTCCAGTCCTTCGCCCAGGTAGCCGGCGGGGTTAAGCGCGTCGATCAGCACGGTGGCGATCAGGTGCTGGCGCGGGTTGAACGACGTGAGGTTGAGCTGCCACAGCAGGTGCTGCTGCAGGGTTTCCGGTGCGGCGTTCTGCGGCTCGAAATCGTCATCGCCGCGCGAGCCGCTGCTGCTGTTGCCGATGCTGTTGCTGGAGAAGTCGATCGGCGACTCGGCGACACCGCCGCCGTCCGACCATTCGCTGGCCTCGCCGTCATCGTTGCTGCTGGCGGCGACTGCCTCGACGCTGGGGTATTCGCTTTCGGCCTCGACGCTCTCGGTTGCCTCGTCGTCCTCGGCCTCATCGGCAAACTCCAGCAGCGGGTTGCTCTCGGCGATCTGGCGCAGTTCGGCTTCCAGTTCCAGTTGCGACAGTTGCAGCAAGCGTATCGCCTGCTGCAGTTGCGGCGTCAGGGTCAGCTGCTGGTGGAGGCGAAACTGTAGAGCAGGTTTCATACCAGCCGGGTCGAATGGGGGCGCCGCCATCGTAACGCGTGCCCGCGGACGCGGCCATAGCCGCGGTCCGCAGCGGAAGCGGGCCGCGACAGGTAATTCAGAGGCGGAATTCGCGGCCCAGGTAGACCTCGCGCACTTTCTCGTCGGCGAGGATGTGCGCCGGGGTGCCTCGCGACAGCACCTCACCGTCGTTCAGGATGTACGCGCGGTCGCAGATGCCCAGGGTTTCGCGCACGTTGTGGTCGGTGATCAGCACGCCGATGCCGCGTTCCTTCAGGTGCCGCACGATGCGCTGGATCTCGCCGACCGAGATCGGGTCGACGCCGGCGAACGGTTCATCCAGCAGCATGTAGCGCGGGTTGGCGGCCAGCGCGCGGGCGATTTCCACCCGGCGCCGTTCGCCGCCGGACAGGCTGATGCCCTTCTGTCCGGCGATGTGCGCGATCTTCAATTCGTCCAGCAGGTTTTCCAGCTCGGCGCTGCGCTGCTGTTCGCTGAGTCCGCCGCGCAGCTCCAGCACGGCCATGATGTTGTCGGCCACGCTGAGCCGGCGGAACACCGACGCCTCCTGCGGCAGGTAGCCGATGCCGAGCCGCGCGCGCGCATGCATCGGCAGGCCGGTGATGTCCTGCTTGTCCAGCTTGATCGTGCCGCCATCGGCCTCGATCAGGCCGACCACCATGTAGAAACAGGTGGTCTTGCCGGCGCCGTTGGGGCCGAGCAGGCCGACCACTTCGCCTTCGCGGATCGAGAAGCCGAAATCGCGCACGACCTGGCGCGACTTGAAACTCTTTTGCAGACCTTCGGCGGACAGCATCGGCTACGGTTGTCCCTGCGGCGCCGGGCTGCTCTTGGCCGGCGCCGGGGCGGCGGCCGGTTGCGGCTTGGGCTTGAAGGTCATGTGGACCAGGCCGTCGCCGGCGCTCTCGCCGGTCATCTCGCTGGTCTCGGTGTTGTAGGTGAGCCTGTCGCCGCGCGCGTCGCCGCGGCCCTTCTGCGTGATCGAGGCGTTGCCGCTGAGCACGGCGATGCCCTTGAGGTTGTCGTAGTCGAGCGTGGCGGCGTCGCCGAGCACCAGGTTGTCGTTCTCGTCCAGCTGTTCCAGGTGGGCCGGGCTGCCGGTGATGACGACCCGGCTGATCTGGCTGTCGGCGTCGAAATACACTTTGGCCTGGGCGCCGCTGGCCTTCAGCGTGCCCTGGCTGATCACCACGTTGCCGGTCAGGGTGCTCACGCTGTTCGGCTTCTGGAAGCCGTCGAAGTTCTTCGCGGCGATGTGCATCTCCTGCTGGCGGTCACTCTTCTTGGCCAGCGCCGGCTGGGCCGCAAGCAGGCCGAGGGCTGCGGCGGCGAGCGCGAACCTAGCGCTTGCGCGGCGGGAAGGTGGCATGGACATCATCGAGCAGCTCCAGGTGTTTGTCGTTGAGGTCGGCACGCATGCCGATACCGCTGATTCTAGTGCCGCCTTGCACCATCTGCGCCGGGGCCGCGGTTTCCAGGCGGTTCTGCTTGGGCCACGCGGTGACGTCGGCGGTCTGGATGCGCGCCGCCGGCGCATCGGCGAACGCCTCCCGGTGCATCTCCACCGGGCCCTGCAGCTTGAGCTGGCTGCCATCCTTGTTGACCCAGCCGTACAGCGACTGGCCCTGCCAGTCCGGCACGCCGGCCTGGTTGGCCGGCAACTGGAAGGTGGGCGAGTTGAGGTAGAGCGAATCGTCGCCCTCGCGGCGTTCCAGGTGCGGCGACTGCAGGCGGAAGCTGGGTTGGCCCACGGCGTTGAATTCGGTCATCCGCGCGTCGGTCAGCGTATAGCTGGAGCGCGGCGGACCGGCGAAGTCGCTGGTCTTCGGGGCCGGCCCGAACCACCACAGCAGCAGCTGGGCCACGCCCGCGGCGAGCGCGATGGCGATGGTCGCGGCCGGCAGGCGCCGGTCGCGCAGGTAGCGGCGAAGGCTCACTGCCAGCGCTCCCGCTCGGCGTCGCTTTTGCCTTGCGCGTGCAGGATCAGGTCGCAGACCTCGCGCGCCGCACCCATGCCGCCGCTCCGCGTGGTCTGCCAGTGTGCCGCCTCGGCCACCCACGGGTGGGCGTTCGCCACCGCCACGGCCAGCCCGGCGATGCGCATCGGCGGCAGGTCGGGCAGGTCGTCGCCGGTGAAGGCGGCCTGTTCGGACGTGAGGTTCAACGCATCGAGCAATTCCCGCAGGCAGGCGCGCTTGTCGCCCTGGCCCTGGTAGACGTGGGCGATGTCCAGTTCCTCGGCGCGCAGTGCGACCGGGTGGCTGATCCGCGCGGTGATGATCGCCACCTGCACGCCGTTCGCCTGCAGCCGTTTCAGGCCGAGCCCGTCGTGCACGTGGAACACCTTGGTCTCGCGGCCGTCCTCGCCGTACCACAGGCGCCCGTCGGTCAGCGTGCCGTCCACGTCGAACACCGCCAGGCGGATTTTCGCGGCTCGGGCGAGGATGTCGGCGGTGGTATCGGCGGGATGGCTTATGGGCACGGGCTTGGGCTTTGATGGTGCAGAGGGCGTGGAAGAGCAGGCTTGCCTGATTTTCCGATTTGCCAAGGCAAATCGGGATCAGACCACACGGGCACGGAGCAGATCATGAATGTTCAGTGCGCCGACCACGTGCTGCTCGTCGTCGACCACCAGCAGCGCGTGGATCTGGTACTTCTCCATCAGCTGCGCCGCTTCCGCCGCCAGCTTGTCGGCGCCGATCGTCTTCGGGCCGCGGGTCATCAACTCGGCCACGGTGGCGCCGCGCAGGTCCACACCCTCGTCGTCCAGTGCGCGGCGCAGGTCGCCGTCGGTGAACACGCCGAGCAGGCGCTGTTCGGCGTCGACCACCGCGGTCATGCCCAGGTGCTTGCGGGTCATCTCGACCAGGGCGGCGGTGAGGCCGGCGTCGGGCGATACCCGCGGCACGTCGTCGCCGGTGTGCATCACGTCGCCGATGTGCAGCAGCAGGCGCCGGCCCAGCGCGCCGGCCGGGTGCGAGCGGGCGAAGT
>DATCUT010000200.1:0-11979 GCA_036561785.1 Rhodanobacter sp. | reverse complement strand
TCCAGCGTGTCGCGCGCGGCCGCATGCTG
Organism: Rhodanobacter sp.; assembly: GCA_036561785.1. Lineage (GTDB taxonomy): Bacteria > Pseudomonadota > Gammaproteobacteria > Xanthomonadales > Rhodanobacteraceae > Rhodanobacter. The sequence goes on along the minus strand of DATCUT010000200.1, from coordinate 11,950 downwards.
GTCGAGCCAGCGCGCGGCGGCGTCCAGCGTCTGCCGGATCACGCTGGCTGCATGCATGTCGTCGTTGCCGTCCAGCCAGCTCGCGCAAGCCGTGCGCAACGCGCCGAGACTGTCGCCGGCCAGCGCGCGCAGGCTGTCCAGCGACAGCACGTTGGTGGTGCCTTCCCAGATCGCGTACACCTGCGCGTCGCGCAGCAGCTGCGGCAGGCCGGTGTCCTCGATGTAGCCGGCGCCGCCGAAGCACTCCAGCGCCTCCGAGCACATCTGCACCGCCAGCTTGCCGGTCCACAGCTTGGCCAGCGGCGTGAGCAGGCGCAGCAACGCGGCCTCGTGCGGCTGCGCTGCGCCGTGCTCGACCCGGCCCAGCAGTTGCGCGATCTCGAACGCCAGCGCGAAGGCGCCCTCGAACTCGGCCTGCATGTCGGCCAGCGTCTGTGCGTGCAGCGGCTGCTCGATCAATGGACGGCCAAACGCGCGTCGGCGCTCGGCGAAGTCGCGCGCCAGGCTGATCGCGCGGGCCATGCTGGCGACGGCACAGATCGCGTTCCACGTGCGCGTGACGTTGAGCATCGGCGCCACCTGGCGCACGCCGTTGGCAAGCTCGCCCAGCGGCCACGCGGGCAGGCCGTCGAGATGGATTTCCGCGGTGGGCAATTCCTGCGTGCCGAGCTTGTCCTTCAAGCGGTCGATCACCAGTTCCGGCTTGCGTCGCGCGCCGTCCATCGTCTCGACGTAGAACAGCGCCAGCGCCGCGGTGCCCGCGGCAGCCGCGCCTTCGGGCCGCGCCAGCGCCAGCGCGGCCTCGCCGACTACCGCCGAGCTGAACCACTTGCGCCCGTACAGGCGCCATTGCCCGGCGGCATCCTGCCGCGCGACGGTTTCGGTGTGGCCGACATCGGAGCCGCCGGCGGTCTCGGTCATCCACTGGCCGCTGAGCCAGAAGGTGGCCGGGTCGCGGCTGAGGAAATGCGGCAGCACGCGCTCGATCAGTTCGCGGTTGCCGGAGGTCTTGATCGCGGTGGCGGCGCCGTCGGTCATCGCCAGCGGGCAGGTGTAGAACTCGCTGGCGAGGTGGTACAGGTAGACGCGGGCAAATTCCTCCAGCCGCCCATATTCGCTGTCGCCGTGGCCGGCGGCCAGCACGGCATGCCGCGTCGTCAGCGCCGCGCCTTCCTGCCACGCCGGCGTCAACTCGATGCGATCCACCCGCCGACCCCATGCGTCCCATTGCGTCAGCACCGGCTTGCGCCGCGTCGTGGTGCATGCGCGCTGCCACGCCATCTGCGCGTAGTCGCCCAGCGCGGCGAGGTCGGCATTCAGCGCCGCGCGGCGCTCGGCCGGCAGCGCACGATCGAGCAAGGCCAGCAGCGCACGGTCGCTGCGATACGGGTGCGGCAGTTGCGGTGAATCCTGCAGGAAGGCCATGGCACGCTCCGCCCAGAGTCGAGGTGTCGAGTATAGGCATGCGGGCATTCGGCGCGTTGCGCTGGCATCATCGAAAGCCACTCCCCAGCGCAGGCGCCACCCATGCGATTTTCCGAAGCGATGCAGACGGTCACGCGCCATGGCGACGGCTGGCAGGCCACCGTCAGCGAGGACTGGTTGCAGGGACGCAGTGCCTTCGGCGGGCTGCAGGCGGCACTCGCCCTACGTGCGATGCGCGAGCTGGTGCCGGCGGACATGCCGCTGCGCACCCTGCAGGTGACTTTCATCGCGCCGGTGCCGGCCGGCAGCGTCAGCATCCGCGCGCGGCTACTGCGCGCAGGGCGCAGCGTCATCCAGGTCGAGGCCAGCCTGTGCGACGGCGAGCAGACGCTGTGCCGGCTGCTCGGCGTATTCGGCAGTGCGCGTCCCTCGGCGTTGGACTTCCAGCCCGAACAGCCTCCCGTCGTGGCGGTGACGCCACAGGAACTGCGCTACGTCGAAGGCCCCATGCCCGCCTTCACTCAGCACTTCCGCGCCAGCTGGCTGCGCGGCGACCTGCCGTTCAGTGGCGGCCACCAGCGCGACAGCGTGCTGCGACTTTCCCTGCGCGACGACGGTCCGCCGGACGAAACCCACGTACTCGCCTTCGCCGATTTCATCCCGCCGATCGCCCTGTCGATGTTCGCCGCGCCCACCCCCGGCAGCTCGCTCACCTGGATGCTCGAACTGCTGCGCGACCGCTACGACGACCTCGGCCTGGACGACTGGCGCGTCGATGCCCAGCTGATCGCCGCCCGCGACGGCTACACCAACCAGAGCGTGATGCTGTGGGGGCCGCACGGCGAGCCGGTGGCGCTGAGCCGGCAGAGCATGGTGGTGTTCGGGTGAGGAGCCTGTAGTGCACCGCATGCCGATGTTTGTGCAGCGATTGCCCGCGGAGAAAACGATGCGGGATGGATTGCTGGGTCAGGCTGCAGCCAGATGATCAGGTTGTTGATTTGTACTAATTCCTGCTGCGGTGTTCATGTGGAGGGCACGGGGCAGGCTGCGGGAATACACTGCACTTTGAAATCTATTTGGTGTTAGACATAGATATGCCCTACGAACACAACAAGTGTCTTACGAAGGCCATTGAGGAAAGCTGTCCACACGTAATTCGCAGCTATCCCGAGATGTTGCACTTGGCCGAGGCTCACGATGGTTTTGTCAAATCAACTTTGGATGATCTGGCCAATGTTTCCTTCTTGGAAGACCGCGAGCATCACCCGGAGGATTGTGATGCTTGCGTGCTAATAAAAAATATAGAGCTACGCGTTACCCATGATCTGAGTATGTGGAGGATTCACCATGCTGTGGCGAGCGAACTACGAGCTGTAGTCTCGAAAACAACCCAACCCAATGTAGCTGCGCAAGGCAATTTTCTTTCGATGGCGATCTCGACGAGAAGCCTAATCGAAGCAATACTACGGTCATGTATTCTGTATTTCAAATTGGATATTAGGATATTTAACAAATACATCGCCGATTCACTGGCGTCATTTAACAAGTTCAAATGGGGTAGCCTGCATTACGTTCTGGACACGCGTGAACTTTCTGGCGTATTGGAAGAGTACGCGTCCATGGGTAGGAAGGGGCAGAATGACTCGGTCATGTATTACGATCCAGCTCCCACCTTTAAATCGAAAATTGAGTTGCTCGATAAGGTGTCACCAGACCCGGCATTTCATGCATATTTCGATGAGCTATTAGAATTCTACAGTTTCCTTTCTGATATAGTTCATGGTGGCTCGGCTTTTATTGCGGCTTGTAACTTCAATCAGAGATCAACAGTAATCGAAGGACAGAAAATAACGTTAGAAAATCCTGGCGAAATTCTAATTAAACAGGGCTCCTACCAGTTCTGCTCCAGCGCTTATCAACTACTTGAGTTTATAGGCGTAAGCCAGGTATTTAGTCTGCGGTTATTAAAGCAATTATATTTGCCCATTCTTATCGTTGCGTTGTCAAACACAGAAGAATGTGCGGGCGTACACGCCGCCATTAAGAGGGTACATACTCGGCTTATCGAAGCAACTCCCGTCATCAGCTTCTAACGTTCCAATTAACAGTCCGCTCATGCGGACCTTGTCGCACCTGTCTAACTACTTCGTAAGAAGTTTCCGATCAACCCGGGCATCTGACCAACCGCCGGCACCAGCACTCCACCTACACCCCATCCTCCTCTCCCTACATCGCCCATCGCCCCAACCCCACGCGACCTCATTGCTACGCTCCCTACGCCGCCAGCTGGGCGGCTTTTTCTTGACGCAAGGGAGTGTTTCCATGAGCAATGACAACCGTATTTCCGCCGTGCTGTCGGATGAGGATGTGGCGACGGTTCAGGGGGCGTTGACGGCGATCCGCGGGGTGCTGCCGTTTCTGGTGACGCTGTCGGTGCAGGAGCGGCGCGAGTTGCCGAAGATGGGGCCGAAGTCGATCGGCTTCGACGAGAAGTGCACGACCTACATGGGCAATCGGGCGGAGTTCGTGCCGGGTTTCGTGGAGCTGGCCGAGGTGCAGAAGGACCGCACCCTGCGCGCCCAGCTGCTGCGTTTTGCGGCGGAGCTGCAGACGCTGGCGACCAGCGTGGACGATACGACAGAACGGGGTCAGGTTCACTTACCGCTCGCGATGGGCGAATCTGATAAGTGAACCTGACCCCGTTACGCTAGCATGGCAGCCCGCCGTCGATTCACCCCGGCACTTAGCGTGCAGTACCAAACGGGGTCAGTTTCCCTTATCAGGGGACAGGAAGTGAACCTGATCCTTGTTTCTCGTATGGGCCCGCTCTTGACTCCATCCCCGCCTTGGCTGTTCGCAAAAGCGACGAAGGCCCCACATGGGGCCTTCAGATGCCGACTACTTCACTTCGATAGCTTTTGTTTCAGGATCCGGGTCATGGTCGCCTTGGCGCGGGCCACGAACTCATCTTCTGTTTCGTTCGGCTTTGGCGCTCCAAGCGCATCGCTGAGCTCGTTTATGACGTCATCGCTCGTCGCCAACTCCGAGACCTGTTGACTAAACGCACCGACCTTGTCGCTGGGCATATGCAAGGTGGTCGCGAGACTGATTCCGCTGCTCATCGACTTCGTCAGCCCTGCTCTCTGCGCGACCGGAAAAGGACTACCTGGGCTTTGCGGCTCGTCTGATTTCTTCAAGAACTCTTTCAAGCTAGCCATTGGTCGGTTCCTCGGTTTGCTTTGCAGATCGGAAAAAGCCCCGGAATACGTCCGTAAACGCATCGACAACCGCTTCCGTGACCTTGGCTTTCGTCGACTCCGGCAACGCGGACCAAAGCGAATGCACCCACGAGAAAAATTTCCCTATAAACGCCAACAAATGACACCCCCTGTTTTGCGCGCCGATGAGTCGACGCTCGAAAAAATGCTTTCGCAATCCTGCGGGAATATGCAGCTACGGACAAGTGATCGGAATGAGCTACCAGCCTTGCACCGACAAAGGGATCAGGTTCAGTTTTCAAGCTTCAAGCTGCGTCTCCGTCGCGCGGTTTGCGCTTCACCCCGGCGCCCAGCGCCGCGATCAGCAACACGGTCAGCACGATCTCCGCGATCGCCAGCCAGCGCTCGCCTGCCGAACTCCATGCTTCGGACACGCCGTGGCAGAAGTAGAACAGGCTGAGGATGCCGACCCAGAGCAGGGCGCGGCGCACGTCGCGGATCGCCAGCAGCGGCAGCAGCAGGGGAATCACGGTGATCGCGAGTACCAAGGTCAGCGGCATGCTCTGCGGCGGCACCAGCCAGGCATGCCATGCGAGTTGCAGCACGACCAGCAAGGCCCAGGCGACCAGGCCGACGCGATAGACGCGCAGGATGGGTGCGCGCGTGGCGGTAGTCATGGTTTGTCCGCCAGTCGGCGCGCCGTGTCGGCGAGCCGCCGACCCAGCGCGCGGGCCAGTTCGCGTTCGTGCTCGCTGATCGGGTTGTCGCCCTTGGCGCCGGCGACGTGGCTGGCGCCGTACGGGGTGCCGCCGCTTTGGGTGGCGGTCAGCGCCGGCTCGGTATACGGCACGCCGAGCAGCAGCATGCCGTGATGCAGCAGCGGCAGCGCCATCGAGAGCAGGGTGGATTCCTGGCCGCCGTGCATGGTGCTGGTCGACGTGAACAGCGCCGCGGGTTTGCCGACCAGCGTGCCGCTGGCCCACTCGGCGCCGGTGGTGTCGAGGAAATATTTCAGCGGCGCGGCCATGTTGCCGAAGCGGGTGGGGCTGCCCATGGCGAGCCCGATGCAGTCGAGCAGGTCCTGCTTCAGCACGTACGGTGCGCCGTCATCGGGTTCCGGCGGTTGCGCGATTTCGGTCACCGGCGCCACCGGCGGCACCTGGCGCAGGCGTGCACGCATGCCGGGCACTTCCTCGATGCCGCGGGCGATCAGGCGCGCCAGTTGGGCGGTGTGGCCGCTGCGGCTGTAGTACAGGACCAGGATCTCTTGATTCATGTGGCGTCGACTCGTGCGTTTGAGGCATTCACAGCCAATACGCTAGTGTACCGGCCGGTACCCACGATGTTGGTGGTCCGCCCAGGCCGCCAGCGAAAGGACAGCGATGATCCGGCGCTTCAATCACGAACGCACGAAGAGCTTCAGCCGCTTCATCTGGCAGCGCTTCGTCGACGACAAGTGCTTCGAGACGGCGGGTGCGCTGTCGTACACCACCCTGGTCTCGCTGGTGCCGCTGACGGTGGCGGTGTTCGCGATGTTCTCGGCGTTCCCGGTGTTCCAGCCGGCGCGCGACACGCTGATCAACTTCGTGTTCAACAATTTCGTGCCGTCCACCGGCGAGGCGGTGCAGGCGACCATGCTGGGGTTTGCGGCGAATGCCAGCAAGCTCACCGGCATCAGCATCCTGGTGATGCTGTTCAGCGCGCTGGCGATGATGATCAGCATCGAGGACCGGCTGAACCGGATCTGGCGCGTGCACCAGCCGCGCAGCTGGAGCTCGCGCCTGCTGCTGTACTGGGCGGCGCTGACGCTGGGGCCGGTCCTGGTGGTCGGCGGCATCGCGGTGACCTCGTACGTGACCGCGGCGCCGCTGCTGCACAGTGCCGCCGACCAGCTTGGCGGGGTCACCCAGAGCCTGCTGGGCACGCTGCCGTTCCTGGTGACGTTCTTCACGCTGTGGCTGATGTATTCGGTGATCCCGAACTGCAAGGTGTCGCGCCGCGACGCCGCGATCGGCGCGCTGCTTGGCGCGGTGCTGTTCGAGATCGCGCGCTGGGGTTTCGGCCAGTTCGTGCAGCAGGCGCAGACCTACCAGCAGATCTACGGCGTGCTGGCGGCGATCCCGATCTTCCTGCTGTGGATCTACCTGTCGTGGGTGATCGTGATCCTGGCCGCGTCGATCGCCGCCTCGGCGTCCGCGTTCGAATACCACGCGCCGATGCAGACGCTGCCCGAAGGCGCCGAGTTCCTCGGGCTGCTGGTGGTGCTGCGCCATTTCGTCGAAGCCCAGCGCAGCGGCGACTGCGTGGACCCGGCCGACCTGCGCGTGCGCGAGCCGTACCTGCGCAGTGCGCTGATCGCCGACTATTTCGATGACCTGCAGCAGGCCGAGCTGATCCGGCGCGGCGAAACCGGCGGCTGGCTGCTGTGCCGCAGCCTGGACAGCACTGACCTGCTGCGCGTGTACCGGCATACCGACTACCGCCTGCCGCTGCGGCCGGTGGAGGAGGCGCAGGCGCTGGGTGTCGCGCTGCCGCCGGAGCTGCTGGCGATGCTGGCCGAACTGGCCGCCGCGCTGCAGGCGAAGCTGGGCGCCCGGCTCGACCAGATCTATCCCCCTGCCGCCGACCCGGCGGCTGACACCGAGGAACTCCCCGCATGACCGTGTTCTCCATCCTGTCCCGCCCGGCGGCCGTCCTGGCCGTGGCGCTCGCGTTTGCCGTGCCGGCGCAGGCGGCGATGCCGGCGCAGCCGACCCTGCACGTCACCACGCTGGACGGCAAGACGTTCGACCTGGCCGCGCAGCGCGGCAAGTGGGTGATCGTCAACTACTGGGCGACCTGGTGCGTGCCGTGCATCAAGGAGATGCCGGACATCTCGCGCTTCGTCGCCGCGCACAAGAACGTGGTGGCGATCGGGCTGGCCTACGAGGACAGCGAACCGGCCGACATCAAGGCGTTCCTGGCCAAGCACCCGGTGGTGTACCCGATCGCCCAGGTCACCCTGGACCAGCCGCTGAAGGATTTCGACGAGCCGCGCGGCCTGCCCACGACGTACCTGATCGACCCCGACGGCAAGGTGGCCAAGCACATCGTGGGACCGGTGACCGAGGCGTCGCTGGAAGGCCTGATCGGGACCAGGTGATGCCAACCGCGAGATTCATCGTCAGCGGCAGGGTGCAGGGCGTGTTCTATCGCGCCAGCGCCCGCGGGCAGGCGCTGGCGCTCGGGGTGGCCGGGCATGCGGAAAACCGGCCGGACGGCAGCGTCGCGGTGCTGGCCAGCGGCACGGCGGAGGCACTCGATGCGCTGGAACGCTGGCTGCGGCGGGGGCCGCCGGCTGCACGGGTCGAGTCGGTCAGCCGCGAGGACTTGCCGGAGCAGGACCTGCACGGTTTCCACACCGGCTAGAACGTGTCGGGTACCCACGACGCCTGTTCGGTAACGTGCTCGGTCTTCGGCTTGCCCTTGAGCCTGGGCAGCTTCACTGCAGGGGCCGCTTCGTCGTGCAGCGGCACCTGTTGCAGCAGGTGACGGATCAGGTTGATCCGGCCGCGCTTCTGGTCGTTGAAATCGACCACGAACCAGGGCGCGTGGTCGTGCTGCGTGCGCTCGATCATCACGTCGCGCAGCCGGCCCATCTCGGCGTACTTCTGGCGCGCGACCAGGTCCACCGGCGAGAGCTTCCAGTGTTTCAGCGGATCGTCGGCACGCTCGGCGAAGCGTTTTTCCTGCTCGGCCTGGTCCACCGCGAGCCAGTACTTGATGAGGATGATGCCGTCGTCGGCGAGCAGCTTCTCGAACGCCGGCACGGCATCAAGGAAGGCTTCGTATTGCGTGCTGCTGCAGAAGCCCATGGCCGGTTCCACCACCGCGCGGTTGTACCAGCTGCGGTCGAACAGCACGAACTCGCCGGCGCCGGGCAGGTGGGCGACGTAGCGCTGGAAGTACCACTGGCTGGCTTCGACCTCGCTCGGCTTGGGCAGGGCCACGATGCGGTAGCCGCGGGTGTCCAGACTCTCGGTGATGGCCTTGATGGTGCCGCCCTTGCCGGCGGCGTCGCGGCCTTCGAAGATCACCAGCAGCCGCTTGCCGCTGCTGCGCAGGCCGTGCTGCAGCCGCACCAGGTCGAGCTGCAGTTCCTTCATCGCCTTGCGGTAGCGCTTGCCCATGTCGATCTCCAAACCTCCAGACCTCCAGCCCTCCAACCCTCCAACCCTCCAACCCTCCAACCCTCCAGCCTCGAAACCCCTCAACTCGTCATTCCGGCGAAGGCCGGAATCGCACTTGCCAGTTTACGAAAGCCAAAATGCGATTCCGGCCTTCGCCGGAATGACGACAAGGGGAGGGGGTGGCCGCAGGGTGCCCCGGCCCGCCGTGACGACAAGGAGATTTGCTGTGCAGGGTAATCCAGCCTGCCGTGACGGTGTTGTCAGGCAGTGCCGAGCGCCTGCAGCAGGTCGGCCTGGTGTTCGCGGGTCAGCGTGTCGATCAGTTCGCCCAGGTCGCCCTGCATGATCTCGGGCAGGCGGTACAGGGTGAGGTTGATGCGGTGGTCGGTGATCCGGCCCTGCGGGTAGTTGTAGGTGCGGATGCGCTGGCTGCGGTCGCCCGAGCCTACCTGCAACCGGCGCGCCTCGGCCTGCACCGCATGCTGCTTGCTCTGCGCCTCGTCGAGCAGGCGCGCCTTCAGCAGGCCCATCGCGCGGGCGCGGTTCTTGTGCTGGCTGCGCTCCTCCTGGCACTCCACCACGGTGCCGGTGGGCAGGTGGGTGATGCGGATCGCCGAGTCGGTCTTGTTGACGTGCTGGCCGCCGGCGCCGGAGGCGCGGAAGGTGTCGACCTTGAGGTCGGCCGGGTTGATCTCGATCTCGTCGATCTCATCCAGTTCCGGCAGGATCGCCACGGTCGCGGCCGAGGTGTGGATGCGCCCCTGCGACTCGGTTTCCGGCACGCGCTGCACGCGGTGCGTGCCGGATTCGAACTTCAGCCGCGAGTACGCGCCCTTGCCCTCGACGCGGGCCACGATCTCCTTGTAGCCGCCATGCTCGCCGGCATGCTCGCTGAGCACCTCGACGTGCCAGCGGCGGTTCTCGGCGTAGCGCAGGTACATGCGGAACAGGTCGCCGGCGAAGATCGCCGCCTCGTCGCCGCCGGTGCCGGCGCGCACTTCGAGATACAGGTTGGCCTCGTCGCGCGGGTCCTTCGGCAGCAGCAGGAGCTGCAGTTCGTCGTCGAGGTCGAGCAGGCGCTGTTCCAGCCGGCGCACGTCGTCGACCGCCATCTCGCGCAGCTCGGGGTCGTCCAGCATCGCGCGGGTCTCGGCCAGCTCGCGCTCGGCCTGGTCGTGCTCGCGCAGCGAGGCGGCGACCGGTTCGAGCTGGGCGTATTCCTGCGACAACTCGCGGAAGCGCGTGTTGTCGGCGAGCACCTCGGGCTGCGACAGCAGCAGGCCGATTTCCTCATGGCGCTCGGCCAGTGCCTCGAGCTTGCGGCGGATCGAAGGAGTCATGCGTGGAGGCGTTCGCTTGTGTAGGAGCGCACCCTGTGCGCGAAAGCTGTTTGGTGGGATCGGCGAAAAGCGTTTCGCGCATAGGGTGCGCTCCTACGGTGCCCCGTCGTCGTCCAGCCCGTACAGCCGGCCGGCGGCGTGCAGCAGGTCGAGATCGCCGGAGAGCGCGGCTTCGCGCAGGCGCGCGCTGGGGTGGTGCAGCAGCTTGTTGGTCAGCGTGTTGGCGAGGAAGGCCAGCGCCTCGTCGGGCGACTTGCCGTGGGCCAGCATCGCGCGGGCCTTGCCCAGCACTTCGTCGCGGTAGACCTCGGCATGCTGGCGCATGTCGACGGCCGGGTTCTTCAGGGTCAGCGCGCGGCGCCAGGCCATGTAGCGCTCCACCTGCAGGTCGATGATCGCCTCGGCCTCGTGCGCGGCGGCGGCGCGCGAGCGCAGGTTGTCGTCGATCACCTGGCGCAGGTCGTCGATGCCGTAGAGATACACGTCGGACAGCTCGCCCACGCTGGCCTCGATGTCGCGCGGCACCGCGATGTCGACCATGAACATCGGCTTGCGTTTGCGCGCGGCCATCGCCTGCTCGACCATCGCGCGGGTAACGATCGGCTGCCGCGCGGCGGTGGAGGAAATCACGATGTCGGCTTCGGCCAGGTGCTGCGGCAGGTCGGCCAGCGCGATCGCGTAGCCGCCGTGGCGGCCGGCCAGTTCCTGCGCGGTTTCCGGCGTGCGGTTGGCCACGATCAGCCGGCGCACCTGCTTCTCGGCCAGGTGCCGCGCGGCCAGTTCGATGGTGTCGCCGGCGCCGATCAGCAGCACGCAGGCGTGCTTCAGGTCGGCGAACACCTGCTCGGCCAGGCGCACCGCGGTGAACGCGACCGACACCGTGTGCGCGCCGATGCGGGTGTCCGTGCGCACCCGCTTGGCCACCGCGAAGGTGTGCTGCAGCAGGCGGTCCATCGGCGCCTTCAGCGACTGCGCCTCGCGCGCCAGCTGGTAGGCGTCCTTCACCTGGCCGAGGATCTGCGGCTCGCCCAGCACCATCGAGTCCAGCCCGGTGGCGACGCGGAACATGTGACGCACGGCGTCGTCCTCGTCGTGCCGGTACAGGAACTCATCCAGCTTGCCGGGGGTCAGATGATGGTGACGATTCAACCATGCCTGCGGGATGTCCTCCGCGCCTGCCGCGACGCCGACGTACAGCTCGGTGCGGTTGCAGGTGGACAGGATCATCGCCTCCTCCACGCCGGGTTCGCGTGCCAGCTCGTGCAGGGCCTCGCCCGCGGCGTCCGCATCGAACGCCACCTGCTCGCGCAGGCTGACCGGCGCGGTGAGGTGATTGAGCCCGAGGGCGATCAGCGGCATGGTGGCGGGGACATCTCGGCGGCAGGGATCCGGCGGCGTAGGCTAAGCTTGGTGCAACGTCGCCAGACGGTGGCTCGGGCGACCAGAACAGGCATGTAGATGGAGAGTAGTGTGCGGAGCGGGGCGAGCAAGTTCAAGCAACTGCGGCATTTTACGGCAGTAACCGCGCTGGCGCTGGGCCTGGCCGCCTGCGCCGGCACGCCTCTGCGTTCTGCCCCGAAAGCGGCCGCCACGCCGCAACCGCTGGCGCGGCTGACGGTGGTCACGCCGGATACCGACCACGACGTGCTGGCGCAGCTGCTGGCCGGCGAGATGGCGCTGACCCGCACCGACCTGAAGGTGGCGTCCGGGCATTACGACAAGGCGATGGCCTTGAGCAACGACCCGCAGGTGGCCGAGCGCGCGGCCGGGCTGGCGATTGCCGTGCATGACGGCGCCG
>DATCUT010000199.1:0-13090 GCA_036561785.1 Rhodanobacter sp. | reverse complement strand
CGATCGAGCGGCCGCACGGGCATCGCGGGCAGCGCGAGCGGGACTGAACCGGCGCGCCCCGGCTTGCGGACGAGGCGCGTCAAAGCATCTAGTATCGCGGCATCGTCGTCGCGGAGCGCAGGCATGCGTCGGTTGTCGTCGTCATATTCCGAGCCGGGCGGTCGTACCGGCTCGCCGTGCGGGGCCGCGCGATGAACGCGTCGGACGGTACCGTCGCGCCCGGGCTGCGGCGTTATGCCGCGCTCGACCAGCGCCTGCTGGCGGCGGTGCGCGGCATCCACATCCTGCCCACGGTGGCGTGGCCGGCGTCGCTGGAAAGCCGCATGATCGAGGCCTACGGCAAGGGCCGCTTCGCCTTGCCGGACGTGAGTTACGTGCGGCCGGACCTGTCCGCGGCGCGCGCCGAACTGGCGGCGATCGAGGCGGCCGCGGGCGAGGGGGCGGAGATCGACCCGCTGGACGACTACCTGCGCCGCACCGCCGAATCCTGGCGCATTGCCGCCGAGATGCTGGAGTCGGTCGGCACGGCCGGCGTCACCGCGCCGTCGATCGCGCTGTATGGACGTCCGGACGACATGATCCCCGGCAGCCGGCGCAGCAACCTCGATGCGGCGCGCTACTTCGTCGAATTGTCCGACGAGCTGGGCGCGGACCTGCTGGCCGACGACAGCTGCGTGAACGTGCCGGCCGACGTGCTGCGCGGCGACCTGGCCGCCACCCTGGACGCATTCTTCGGCGCCGGCACGATCAACGTCGAGGTCGATCCCGAGCTGACCGCCAAGGCGGCCGCCGGCGCCACCCGCATCCGCTTGCGCGGCGGCGCCAGCTTCAGCGAATACGACCGCCACCAGCTGCTGGCGCACGAGGCGTTCGTGCATTCGCTGACCGCGCTGAACGGCCGCCGGCAACCGCTGCTGGCCTCGCTGGCGCGCACCTCGCCGCGGGTCACCGCGACCCAGGAAGGCCTGGCCGTGTTCGCCGAGCTGATGTCCGGCGCGATCGACATCACCCGGCTCAAGCGCATCAGCCTGCGCATCCTGGCGATCGACATGGCGCTCAGCGGCGCCGACTTCGTCGAGGTCTACAAGTACTTCAGCGCCTGCGGGCAGAGCACGGCGGACAGCTTCCATTCGGCCCAGCGCGTGTTCCGCGGCGTGCCGCTGGGCGGCGGCGCGGCGTTCGCCAAGGACAACGTCTACCTGTCCGGCCTGCTCACCGTGCACACGTTCTTCCGCCTGGCGTTGAAGCAGCGGCGGATGGATCTGCTGCGCCACCTGTTCGCCGGCAAGCTGACCCTGCACGACGTGGTCGCGTTGCAGCCACACTTCGAATCCGGCGCGATCCTGCCGCCGCGCTGGCTGCCGCCGTGGATGCAGCACGTGCATGGACTGGCCGGCAAGCTGGCGTTCTCGGTCTTCATCAACGGCATCCAGTTGAACCGGGTGCATGGCGACGAACTGCTGACGAGTGTCTAGGAGCCTGGGCGGCAGAAACCCAAGGGGCTGCGGCTTCGCGCTTTTGGCCAGCTTTTCCGCTCCTTCTCGTCAGATAGCTACGGCTATCTTCCTCAAACGATCGAAAAATCTGACTCAAAATCGCTTTGCCTCGCTCCCTTGGTTTCTATCGCCCAGGCTCCTAGGGCCGCCGCACCGGGCCGGTCGGGGCCGCCCCGGTGCTAACATCACGGGAAGTCATCCGCGGTGGCGGATGCCGTCCCTTCACCGACAAAACGTATCCAATGAGCCTCCCCGAAGAACTGCGCCTTGCTGCTCTCGAATACCATCGCCTGCCGCGCCCCGGCAAGATCAAGGTCACCCCGACCACCTCGCTGCTGACCCAGCGCGACCTGTCGCTGGCCTATTCGCCCGGTGTGGCTGCGGCCTGCGACGCGATCGTCGAAGACCCGACCACGGCAGCCGAGTACACCGCGCGCTCCAACCTGGTCGCGGTGATCACCAACGGCACCGCGGTGCTGGGCCTGGGCAACATCGGGCCGCTGGCGAGCAAGCCGGTGATGGAGGGCAAGGGCGTGCTGTTCCAGAAGTTCGCCGGCATCGACGTGTTCGACATCGAGATCGACGAGAACGACCCGGACAAGCTGGTCGACATCATCGCCAGCCTGGAGCCCACCTTCGGCGGCATCAACCTGGAGGACATCAAGGCGCCGGAGTGCTTCATCGTCGAGCGCAAGCTGCGCGAGCGGATGAAGATCCCGGTGTTCCACGACGACCAGCACGGCACCTCGATCATCGTCGGCGCGGCGCTGCTGAACGCGCTGGTGGTGGTCGGCAAGAAGATCGAGGACATCCGCGTGGCCACCACCGGCGCCGGTGCGGCGGGCATCTCCTGCCTCGACATGCTGGTGGCGCTGGGCGTGAAGCCCGAGCACATCCTGGCGTTCGATCGCCACGGCGTGCTGCACAACGAGCGCACCGACCTCGACCCCGACAAGCAGCGCTACGCGCGCGACACCAAGGCGCGCACGCTGGCCGAGATCGTCGAGGGCGCGGACGTGTTCCTCGGCCTGTCCGCCGGCGGCATCCTGAAGCCGGAGATGGTCGCCACGATGGCCGCGCGGCCGGTCATCTTCGCGCTGGCCAACCCGAACCCGGAGATCACCCCGGAAGAGGCGAAGGCGGTGCGGCCGGACTGCATCATGGCCACCGGCCGTTCGGACTATCCGAACCAGGTCAACAACGCGCTGTGCTTCCCGTACCTGTTCCGCGGCGCGCTGGACGTGGGCGCCACGGTGATCAACGAGCCGATGAAGATTGCCTGCGTCAAGGCGATCGCGGCGCTGGCGCGGCGCGAATCGTCCGACGTCAGCGCGCGCGCCTACGGCGGCAAGCCACCCAGCTTCGGCCCGGAATACCTGATCCCGCAGCCGTTCGACCCGCGCCTGCTGTTGCAGCTGCCGCCGGCGGTGGCGCAGGCGGCGATGGACTCGGGCGTGGCGACGCGGCCGATGGCCGACTTCGCCGAGTACACCGATCGCCTCACCAGCTTCGTGTTCCGCACCGGTCTGCTGATGAAGCCGGTATTCGAGCGGGCCAAGTCCGAACCCTGCCGGCTGGTCTACGCCGAGGGCGAGGAGGAGACCGTGCTGCGCGCGGTGCAGGTGGTGGTCGACGAAGGCCTGGCCAAGCCCATCCTGATCGGCCGTCCGGAAGTGATCGAGAAGCGCATCAAGCGCGCCGGCCTGCGCATCAAGCTGGGCGTGGACGTCGAGATCTGCAACATCAACAGCGACCCGCGCTTCGACGACTACTGGCAGCACTACCACCGCCTGATGGAGCGCCGCGGGGTGACCCCGTCGATGGCCAAGGCGGTGGTGCGCTCGCGGCCCACCGCGATCGCCGCGCTGATGGTCGAACGCGGCGAAGCCGACGCGATGATCTGCGGCCTGGTCGGCCAGTACCAGGGCAAGCTGCGCTACATCCGCGACATCATCGGCCTGGACGCCGGCGTGGTCGAACCGTCGGCGATGGCCGCAGTGGCCACCGACAAGGGCACGTTCTTCTACCTCGACACCCACGTGCAGGATGATCCCTGCCCCGAGCAGATCGCCGAGGCGACCTTGCAGGCGTCGATCCGGCTGAAGCTGTTCGGCATCACGCCGAAGATCGCGCTGCTGTCCGGCGGCAACTTCGGCAGCCGCGACACCTGCGGCGCGAAGAAGATGCGCAAGGCGCTGGAGCTGATCCGCGCCCGCGCGCCGCGGCTGGAAGTGGAGGGCGAGATGCAGGCCGACGTGGCGCTGACCCCGGCGCTGCGCGAGAAGCTGTTCCCGAACTCGCGGCTGGAAGGCAAGGCGAACGTGTTCGTGTTTCCGAACCTGGACGCGGCCAACATCGCCTACAACATGACCCGCATGCTCAGCGACGGCGTGGTGATCGGGCCGATCCTGATGGGCGTGGCCAAGCCGGCGCACATCCTGATGCCGCAGTCGACCGTGCGCCGCGTCGTCAACATGACGGCGGTGGCGTGCGTCGAGGCGCAGATCCGCGCGGCGAACCGCCAGCAGGGCTGATCGGCCTGGCCGCCCCGAGCGGGGCGGCCTATCCCTGCACTGGCCACCCTGCTGCCGTGCGCCGCCGCATGGAATCTGCATTGGCGACCCCCGGGTCCAACGGCTAGACTTGGACGTTGATCCCGTTGCAATCCCCCGGCGGCGGGTACCCCCTCAAGCATGGGCGCTGCAACGGCGCCGCGGAGAATCTTCATGGATCAGCTCGACGACATCCTCAACCAGGACCTCGACCCCACCGAAACCCGCGAGTGGATCGACTCGCTCGACGCGGTGATCCATCACGACGGCACCGAACGCGCGCATTTCCTGCTGGAGAAGATGGTCGACACCACCCGCCGTTCGGGTGGCTACCTGCCGTTCAACCCGACCACCGAATACGTCAACACGATCGCGCCCAGCCAGGAGGCGAAGAGCCCCGGCGATGCGGCGATGGAATGGCGCATCCGCTCGCTGATCCGCTGGAACGCGATGGCGATGGTGGTGCGCGCGAACCGCAAGCCGGGCGAGCTGGGAGGGCACATCGCCAGCTTCGCCTCCAGCGCCACGCTGTACGACGTGGGCTTCAACCATTTCTGGCGTGCACCGAGCGCCGACCATCCGGGCGACCTGATCCTGCATCAGGGCCATTCCAGCCCGGGCATCTACGCACGCTCGTTCCTCGAAGGCCGCCTGGCCGAGGACCAGCTCGACCTGTTCCGCATGGAAGTGGCCGGCCACGGCCGCGCGCTGTCGTCGTACCCGCATCCGTGGCTGATGCCGGATTACTGGCAGGTGCCGACGGTGTCGATGGGACTGGGCCCGATCCAGGCGATCTACCAGGCGCAGTTCTTCAAGTACCTGGAGCACCGTGGGCTGGTCCCGAAGAGCGACCGCAAGGTCTGGTGCTTCCTCGGCGATGGCGAGACCGACGAGCCGGAGTCGCTCGGCGCGATCTCGCTGGCCGGCCGCGAAGGCCTGGACAACCTGATCTTCGTGATCAACTGCAACCTGCAGCGCCTGGACGGTCCGGTGCGCGGCAACGGCAAGATCATCCAGGAACTGGAAGGCCAGTTCCGCGGCGCCGGCTGGAACGCGCTCAAGGTGGTCTGGGGCAGCTACTGGGATCCGCTCCTCGCGCGCGACAGCAAGGGTGTGCTGCGCAAGCTGATGATGGAAACCGTCGACGGCGAGTACCAGGCGTGCAAGGCGTTCGGCGGCGCGTACACGCGCGAGCACTTCTTCGGCAAATACCCGGAGACGCGCGAGATGGTCGCCAACCTCAGCGACGACGACATCTGGCGGCTGAACCGCGGCGGCCATGATCCGCACAAGGTCTACGCGGCCTACCACACGGCGGTGAACACCAAGGGCATGCCCACGGTGATCCTGGCCAAGACGGTCAAGGGCTACGGCATGGGTGCGGCCGGCGAGTCGCAGAACCCCACCCACCAGCAGAAAAAGCTGGACGACGAGTCGGTGCGGCATTTCCGCGACCGCTTCCAGATCCCGATTCCCGACGACAAGCTGCACGACGTGCCGTACTACCACCCGGGCAAGGAGTCGCCGGAAGTGCAGTACATGCTGGAGCGCCGCCAGGCGCTCGGCGGTGCGTTGCCGCAGCGCCGGCGCAAGGCCGAGGCGAAGCTGAAGGCGCCGGAGCTGGCCGCGTTCGAGCAGATCACCAAGGGCACCGGCGAGCGCGAGATCTCCACCACGATGGCGCTGGTGCGCGGCATCAACCTGTTGCTGCGCGACAAGCAGCTGGGCGAGCGGATCGTGCCGATCGTCGCCGACGAGGCGCGCACGTTCGGCATGGAGGGCATGTTCCGGCAGATCGGCATCTACGCGCCGTTCGGCCAGAAGTACAAGCCGCAGGACTCCGACCAGCTGCTGTACTACCGCGAGGACCAGAAAGGCCAGGTGCTGCAGCAGGGCATCAGCGAGGCCGGCGGCATGGCCTCGTGGATGGCGGCGGCGACCAGCTACTCGGTCAGCAACCAGGC
The DNA here is from genome assembly GCA_036561785.1 of Rhodanobacter sp. GTDB lineage: Bacteria > Pseudomonadota > Gammaproteobacteria > Xanthomonadales > Rhodanobacteraceae > Rhodanobacter. The sequence goes on along the minus strand of DATCUT010000199.1, from coordinate 7,078 downwards.
GATGCTGCCGTTCTTCATCTACTACTCGATGTTCGGCTTCCAGCGCATCGGTGACCTGTGCTGGGCGGCCGGCGACATGCGCTCGCGCGGCTTCCTGGTCGGCGGCACCTCGGGCCGCACCACGCTGAACGGCGAAGGCCTGCAGCACGAGGACGGCCACTCGCACCTGATGGCCGGCGCGGTCCCGAACGTGAAGTCGTACGACCCGACCTTCTCGTACGAAGTGGCGGTGATCCTGCAGGACGGCGTGCGCCGGATGATGCAGGAGCAGGAGGACATCTACTACTACGTCACCGTGATGAACGAGAACTACAGCCATCCCGACCTGCCCAAAGGCAGCGAGGAAGGCATCATCAAGGGCATGTACCTGTTCCGGGATTCGGGAGTCGGGAGTCGGGAGTCGGGTAAAGGCAAGAGCAAGGCTGCAGCGCCGTGCGTGCAGTTGCTCGGTTCCGGCACGATCCTGCGCGAGGTGATCGCGGCGGCCGAACTGCTGGAGAAGGACTTCGGCGTGAAGTCCGACATCTGGTCGTGCCCCAGCTTCATCGAATTGCGCCGCGACGGCTTCGACGCCGAGCGCTGGAACCGCCTGCATCCGGAAGCGGAGCAGCGCGTGCCGTACGTCACCGGGCTGCTCGACGGGCGCACCGGCCCGGCGATCGCCGCCACCGACTACGTGCGCGAGTACGCCGACCAGATCCGCGCGTTCCTGCCCGACGGCATGCGCTACACCGTGCTTGGCACCGACGGCTTCGGCCGTTCGGATACGCGTGCGCATCTGCGTGACTTCTTCGAGGTGGACCGCTACTGGGTCGCGCATGCGGCGCTGGCCGCATTGGCGAAGGACGGCAAGATGAACGCGAAGGACGTCAGTCGCGCGATCAAGGAATACAAGCTCGACCCGGATCGGCCCAACCCACTCAGCCATTAGGCACCAGGTCACAACACGCAACGAAAACCCCGCTTCGGCGGGGTTTTTTATGCGCCCGAACGGCTTTTTTCACCTCCGCTGCACCCGGCGCGGCGTCCGGCCAATCTATCCTGCGGGGCGTGGGGGGAGCCGGTGATGGGCGGCGACCGCTTCGGCGATACCCGCCACCGCGGGGCGATGTCCGACAGTCACCCGCACATGAGGGAATGGGCCATGCGAACCACACGTCCGTACGTTTACCTCCTCGGCGGCGCCGTCGCGCTGACGCTGGCCGGTTGCCACAGGGCGGCCACCCAGCCGACTCCGCTGCCAGCTCCGGAGTCGCAGGCGGCACCCGCCGTTCCGGTGCAGCAGAGCCTGTCGGCTGATGCGCTGTTCGCGTTCGGCAAGGCGCAGCTGAAGTCCACCGACAATGCCGAACTGGACACGCTGGTCGACAAGTTGAAGGCCGCATTGCAGATCGACTCGGTGCAGGTGCTGGGCTACACCGACCGGATCGGCAGCGAGCAGGCCAACCAGAAGCTTTCCACGCAACGTGCCGAGACGGTGCGCGACTACCTGGTGGCACATGGCGTGCCGACCGGGGTGATCCAGGCCGAAGGCCGTGGGGCGGCCGATCCGGTGGTCGACTGCCCGGATCAGAAGGGCAAGCGGCTGATCGCCTGCCTGGCGCCGAACCGTCGCGTCGTCATCAACACCACCGTGAGCGACGCCGGCAGCGCAGCCCCTGCCGCCATCGCGCCAGGCAAACGCGGCGTGACCCGCACGGTATGGATCGGCCCGCACACGGTGCCCTGCGACGCCGACAACTCGGGCCGCTGCTACCGCGTGCGCGAGAGCGAGGACGGCCCTTGGAAGAACTGGCATGGCCGCATCCAGGGCTTCGACTATGTCGAGGGCAACGACTACGAGCTGGTCGTCAAGGCGTACCGCTCGGATGTGAAGCTGGAGGACGAATCCAGGGATCCGGCCTCCCATTCCCGCTACGTGTTCTCCAACGCCAGCGGCCCGTTCGTGGTCTGGGTGCTCGACCACGTGGTGAGCCAGCCGCCGCACACCACCGGTCGCTGAGCCCTCGCGCGGCCCGCGGCGGAAACGGGATGCGGGCGGCCGGATCACAGGGCCCTGCCGTCCGCGCTTGCGGAAACCGTGTCATTGCCGGAGCGCGGGAAGGGTGTCAGCCGCGCGATAAGGGAAGACAGGCTCGACCAGGCCAAGCCGAACCCGCGGACGGTTAGCCGGACAGCGCGTCCTGGATCGCCTCCAGGCCGTGGCCGCGAGTCTCGATGCCGCTGCGCGCGAGCATCCAGCCGGCCAGCGCCATCGGCAGCGCGATCAGCAGCGCCGACAGCATGAAATGCTCGAACAGGCCGGCCACGCCGATCACCGCGCCGAGGATGCCGCCGAACTTCGAGCCGCCGGCGATCAACCCCGCGCCGGTGCTGCGCAAATGCACCGGGTAGATTTCCGCCGCATACGGGATCAGCGTGGCGATCACCCCGCTGATGCTCAGCAGCAGCGCCACCGTGCCGACGGTGGTGAGCGCGGCGGAGCGCAGGTTGGCCAGCGCGATCGCGGAGAAGAACAGCAGCGAGAGCACGGTCAGCCCGATGAACAGCACCAGGCTGCGGATGCTGCTCCAGCGCTGGTAGGCCCACACCACCACGCCGATCCCGGGCAGGGCGATGATCGCCGAGCGCGCCAGCAGCGCGGCGCTGGCCTGCGCGTCGATGCCGAGCTTGACCAGGTTCGCCGGCAGCCACAGCAGGAAGCCGAAATTCGCCAGGCCCCAGGCGACCGCACACATCAACAGGCCCCAGGTGATCGCCGCATGCCGGCCGCGCAGCAGCTGGCGCATGCCGATGCGTGCGGACGCATCGCGCTCCGCGCGCAGCACATCGCTGGCGTGGTGGACAGGCGCCAGCGCCGCGCCGCCCGAGAAACGCTGCAGCACCGCACGCGCCTGATCCTCCAGTCCGGCCAGCGCCAGGAAGCGCGGCGACTCGGGAATGTAGCGGTTGAGCAGCACGATCAGCGCGCCGGTGGGCAGGTTGAGCAGCCACAGCGCACGCCAGCTGTAGTCCGGTTCGAACAGCGTGGCCGCGCCCGAGGCGAGCAGGTAGCCGGCCGAGGTGCCGACGCCGCCCAGCGCCACCAGCAGCCAGCCGCGGTGCCGGGTCGGGATGGTCTCGGCCATCAGGGTGAAGGTGATCGGCAGCATGCCGCCGGCGGCGGCGCCCATCATGAAGCACATCACCAGGTTCCAGCCGAACGACGGCATCGCACCGCAGATCGCGGTGCCCATGAACATCAGCGCCGACAGCAGGATGGTGGCGCGCCGGCCGAACAGGTCGCCAAGCCGGCCCCACACGATCGAGCCGACCACGGTACCGGTCAGCGCCGACAGCGCCAGGAATCCGGCAGTCGGGCCGCTGATCCCGTATTCGGCCGACATCCCCGGCATCGCAAAACCAATCGTGGCCGGCTTCATCACGTCCACCGCCAGCGCGACGGTCAGCACGGTCACCAGCTTCCAGTGCTCGCGATTGAGCGGCACGTGGTCGGCGGCGTGGAACGGCAGCGGGCTGCGGTCGGGATGCAGGGTGCGTCGCATCTGCTCCATCCGCGGCATCAGGCCATAGCCGGCGAGCAGCACGCCGAGCGGCACCAGCGCCATGCCGGCCAGCATCAGATGGTCCATCGGCATGCCGACGAGGCGATAGTGCATCGGCGCGGCCATGGCCAGCATCGGCAGGTGCGCCAGCACGCCGGCGATCACCGCGGCACAGCCAAGCCAGAACGCCACCGGGTGGTGGAAGGTGAGGTCTTTCGAACGCATGGATCGGCCGGATTGACGTGCAGGTGGCCATCTTAGCAGCGGCCATCCTGGCGTGCGCCGGCGGGACGGCCGGGACGCGGTCATGCCGCAGGCCGTTTGGACGGCCGAACAAAAACCCGCCGATGGCGGGTCCTGTTGGTGTGCAGGCGCCGCTTGTCGCTGGGACCAGGTCAGTCGTCGTCGCTGCGGAACGCGCGGCGCAGCAGCAGGAACGCACCGATCGTGCCGGCGACGATCGCCAGCGTGGCGGCCGGATGACGGCTCACCTGGCGGCGCAGCCGGCGGTAGTGGTAGTTCGCCTCGTCGGCAAGGTCCTCGGCGGCCCGGCTCAGCTGTTGACCGTAGACGGCACGCTTGCCGAAGTGCTCACGGATGCGGCGGCGGCCGCGCTCGAGCAGGTCCCTGGCGCTGCTGCTGGCGCCGTCGGCGTAATAGCGTGCGCGTTCGCCGGCACGTTCGGCGGTGTCGTGGAACTGGCGCTCGATATCGTGTTTGCGCATGGGGCTTCTCCTTCGCGTCAGGTCTTGCAGGCTGCCAGCCGCGTCGTGAGTGAGGCGTAAACAGTGGCCGCCCGCGCGCGGTTCCGTTCAGCCCAGCCGGTACTCGCCGCTCCGCTCCAGCGCGCGCCGGTACGCCGGCCGGGCATGGATGCGCTGCAGGAACGCCGACAGGCGCGGGTAACCCGCATCCAGCCCGCCGCGGGCGGCGAACGCTTCCAGCGGAAAGCTCAGCTGGATGTCGGCGACGCTGAACGCAGCGCCGGCGAACCACTCGGCGTCGCCCAGCTCGCTTTCCAGGTAGTCCAGGTGCAGCTTCAGCTGCGGATCGACGAAACCGCGTTGCACCTTGCGTGCGATGCCCTTCGCGACCGGCTTCACGAAGAACGGCATCGGCGCCGTCTCGACCCGCCGGAACACCAGTTTCAGCAGCAGCGGCGGCATCGCCGAGCCTTCGGCGTAGTGCAGCCAGTAGCTGCAGCGCAGTCGTGCCGGTGTGCCGGGCGCGGGAATCAACGTGCCGGCGGCGTAGCGGTCGGCGAGGTACTCGACGATCGCACCGGACTCGGCCAGGGTGAGTTCGCCATCGCTGATCACCGGCGACTTGCCCAGCGGATGCACCGCGCGCAGCTCCGGTGGCGCCAGCATGGTCTTCGGATCACGCCGGTAGCGCTTGATCTCGTATGGCACGCCAAGTTCTTCCAGCAACCACAGGATGCGCTGCGAGCGCGAGTTGTCGAGATGGTGGACGATGATCATCCGGCCATCAGAACGGATCGCCCGCTCGCCTGCAAGCACCTGTAGGAGCGCGCGCCCGGATCAAGTCCGGGGCAGATTCTGTGCGCGATGGCTCTTGCTTCCGCTTCGTAGGGCGGACACTGCCCGCCGCCCTTGGCCGTGGCGCATCGTCGAAGATCCGGCGGGCAGTGCCCGCCCTGCAAAACCGCGATCGACCGGTAGGAGCGCACCCTGTGCGCGATGCTCTTCGTCACGTTACGCAAGAGCATCGCGCACAGGGTGCGCTCCTACGGGCGGGGAGTGATCGCTCGGTCTATGGTTCGAGTGTCGATGCCCGCGACAGTGTCGATATGCCGCGTTCGTCGAACGCCTCGACCGCCACGACGTATTTCACGCCCTTGTTCAACGCGCGCAGGGTCAGTCGCGTCGGCTGGTCGGCGAAGCGCTGGTAGGTCTCGTGCAGGCGGTCGGCGGCAAGTCCCCAGCGCACGTTGTAGCCCACCGCGCCGGGAACCGGCTTCCACACGATCTCGGCATCGCGGGTATCGGCCAGGCGGCGCGCGGAGACCAGTACCGGCGCGGGCGGCGGCGGGCCGTCGGCGTTGCCGAACACACGCAGGTCGGAGATCGCCAGCGTGTGCGCGCCGACGTGGCCGTGCACGTAGCGCACGTAGCGGATGCGCGCCGGATGGTCGAGTTCGAGATAGGCGTTCGGTCGGTCGCGCGTTTCGTGCGAGAGGTCGGCCAGCGTGCGCCACTGCCGGCCGTCGACCGAGCCATCGAGGCGGAACCGGGTGACGATGTCGGGCGCGTCGCCGTAGCGGCCGGACTGGTAGTCGGCGTAGTTCACCTGCACCGCGCGCACCGTGCGCAGGCCGCCGAGGTCGAGCGTGAGCGTCTGTCCGGCGGTGTTGTTCGCGGCGACCCAGAATGTGCGCGGATTCTCGTCGGTCACTTCGGACGGTGGATGCTCCGGCTGTTGCGACGAGGCCTGCGCGGCCTTGCGATACGACAACAGCATCCAGCCGGTGAACGTGCTCTCGCCTTCATGCAGCGGATGATCGGGCATGCGCTGCGGGAAATCGCCGAAGCGGGTGTCGACCCACATCTGGCCGTCCGCATGGAAGCCGGCGGGGAACAAGTCGATGCGCCGCTCGAATCTCCAGTTCAGCCCCACCCACATGGTGCCGCTGTTCCACCAGTTGCCATGCGCGTCCTCGAAAGTGGAACCGTGGCCGGCGCCGACGGCGAAGCCGCCGGGCTTGTAGCCGACCGGATTGTACGGCGCATAGGTGAACGGTCCGAGCGGCTTGCTGCCGACATACACGCCGGTGGCATACACGTTGTACTCGGTGCCGGGTGCGCCGTACTGCAGGTAGTAGCGGTCGTCATGCCGGTTCATCCAGGCGCCTTCGACGTAGGGCGGGATGCTGGTGTCGGTGTGGTCCTGGCCAAAGCGTTCCCAGCCGTGCGCGGCCGGATCGGCCTTGAGCAGTGCGACCGGCTTCGTGACGAAGGTCGTTCGCTTGCCTTCGCCTTCGTCGGCGTGGGTCAGCGCCAGGTCGATCTGCGCGCCGTACAACGGAAAGACGTTGGATGAGTCCCAGTACAAATAGGTCTTGCCGTCCTCGTCGCGGAACAGGCCCGGATCCCACGGCCCCGGTGGCAGGTTGCCTGGCTTCATCGCGCTCTCGTGGCCGGACCACACCGCGCCCGGCACCGCCGGCAGCAGGCGCGTCCAGAACTGCCAGTGGCCGTGTGCCGGATCGGTGGAGAACAGCAGCGGCTTCGGCTCCATCGCCGCCTGCATCAGGAACAGCTTGCCGTCGGCGACCAGGGTAGCCGGCGCCACCGGACCGTCAAATGGCCATCTATCCGGCCGAACGAACTGCCAGTGCACGAGGTCGTTCGAATGCCAGTAGCCATCGGCCAGCGTAAGGAACAGGTAATAGCCATCGCCGTAGCGCACGATCGCGGGGTCCGCACCGGTGCGGTACGAGACGCCCTCGTTCATCTGCTCGTAGTTGTAGCGATAGTCGAGGTCGACCGGGTTGGCCCAGGTGCGCCCGCCCG
>DATCUT010000198.1:0-7350 GCA_036561785.1 Rhodanobacter sp. | reverse complement strand
ACGCCGGGCAACACCTGCCGATCGTGGCGGTGACCGCGCGCCAGGGCAGCGGGGACGAGGCGAAGGCGCGCGCGGTGGGGATGGACGGTTTCCTGCGCAAGCCGCTCAGCGGCGAACAACTGGCCGATGCGCTGGCGCGGGCGGTGAACGGCGCGCCGACGTCGGTGCCGGTGTAAATCACATGTCGTACTTGTGCAGCTCGAAACCCAGCCGCTGGTATTCGCGCCAGCGCGTACGCGAGCCGTCGCGCTCGGCGGGGTCGGCGGCCACCACTTCCAGTACGCGCTGGTAGCGGCCGGCGGGGCAGGTTTCGCGCAGGTTGATCAGCAACGGCCGGTCGGCGCTGTCGACGCCGGGCGGCACGATCAGCACCGCGACCTCATCGTCATCGTCGTCGCCGGCCAGCTGGTGCGGAATCATCGCGTCGTCGTCGAACTCCCACAGCAGTTCGTCCAGCGCATGCGCCTGGTCGTGGTCGCGGGTCAGGATCAGCGTCGGCTGCTGCCCCGCAAACGCCTTCTTCGCCAGTTCGCAGACGAGCAGCAGCGGCTGTTCGCGAAAGCGCGGCTTGTCGATCAGGTAGAAGTCGGCACGCATGGAAGCCGGGAATCGGGAGTTGGGAAACGGGAATGGTAAGAGCAAAGCCGGCGCGATGACAGCCGCCCGCTTTTCCGATTCCCCATTCCCGATTCCCTACTCCCGGTCAATAAGCCACTGCGCCAGCAGCGCCACCGGGCGGCCGGTGGCCAGGCCCTTGCGGCCTTCGTCCCAGGCGGTGCCGGCGATGTCCAGGTGGGCCCAGCGCTGGCCGTCGGTGAAGCGTGACAGGAAGCAGCCGGCGGTGATCGCACCGGCAGTCTTGCCGCCGATGTTGGCGACGTCGGCGAAGCCGGAATCGAGCTGGGCCTGGTAGTCGTCCCACAGCGGCAGGCGCCAGGCGCGGTCGAGCGTCTCCTCGCCGGCAGCGAGCAGTTCGGCAGCGAGGTCGTCGTGCTTGCTCATCAGGCCGCTGGCGTGTTTGCCCAGTGCGACCACGCAGGCGCCGGTGAGCGTGGCGGCGTCGATCAGCGCCTGCGGCTGGTAGGTCTGCGCGGTCCAGGTCAGCGCGTCGCACAGGATCAGCCGGCCTTCGGCGTCGGTGTTGAGCACTTCGATGGTGAGCCCGGACAGGCTGGTCAGCACGTCGCTGGGGCGGTAGCTGTCGCCGTCGGGCATGTTCTCCACGCTGGGCACCACGCAGACCAGGTTGAGCTTGAGGCTCATCTTCACCGCGGCCACGAACGCGCCGAGCACGCCGGCGGCGCCGCCCATGTCGAACTTCATCTCCTCCATGCCGGCGCCGGGCTTCAGGCTGATGCCGCCGGAGTCGAAGGTGACGCCCTTGCCGACGAACGCATACGGCTTGTCGCCGTCGTTGCCGCCTTTGTACTCGAGTGCGATCAGGCGCGGCTTGTTGACCGAGCCGCGCGCCACCGCGAGCAGCGAGCCGAAGCCGAGCTTCTCCATCGCGACGTCATCGAGCACGCTGCAGCTGACCTTGTCCTGCGTGTCGGCGAAGGTTTGCGCCTGCGCCGCGATGTACGCCGGGTTGCAGATGTTCGGCGGCAGGTTGGCCAGCTCGCGGGCGAAGCGCACGCCGGCGGCGATCGCCACGGCCTGGTCGAGTCCGCCTTGCGCGTCGGCGCCGGCAGCGAAGGTGAGCGTGGTGAGTTCCGGCTGGCGGCTCTTGTCGCGCGGTTTGAACGTGGCGGTGTAGCGGTAGGCGGCGTGGTCGCTGGCCAGCGCGGCGATGCGTACACGCCAGGCGCTGTCGCGGCCGGGCACGTCCACCTCGGTCAGGTAGGACACCGCATTCGCCACCGGCAGGCGGCCGAGCGCACGAGCCGCCTCGATGCTCACCTTCTGATAGCGCGCGGCATCGAACGATTTCTGCGTGCCCAGGCCGACCACCAGCACGCGTTGCGCGGCGACGCCGGTGGGCGCGAACAGCAGCGTGGTGCTGCCGGCCTTGCCGCTGATGTCGCCGCTCTCCACCTGGCGCTTGATCACTCCGCCGGCGGCGCTGTCCACCTGGGCGGCCGCGCTGGTCAGCACACCCTGTTCGTACACGCCGACCAGCACGCAGGCGCTGTCGACGGTGGCGGGGGCGGCAGTGCCGAGGCTGAACTGAAGTGTCATCGGGGTGGTTCCTGCATGGGCCCGGCAGCGGCCGGACAGGCTAGACTTGCGGTTTGCCGGCCGATCGGCCGAACCGTTAAAGCGGACAAGTTTATCGCATGCTGAGCATCCTCGACCGCTATTTCCTGCGCGAGCTGGCGCAGACCGTGGCCGCCACCGTGGTGGTGCTGCTGGTGGTCGTGGCTGGCAGCGCGTTCGCCAAGGTGCTGCAGCAGGTCGCCGGCGGCAGCTTCCCGGCCAGCGTGATGTTTCAGGTGCTGGGCCTGCGCACGCTCGACGGCCTCACCAACATGCTGCCGCTGGCCAGTTTCGTCGGCGTGCTGCTGGGCTTGGGGCGGATGTACCGCGAGAGCGAGATGCACGTACTGTCCTCTTCCGGGATGGGGCCGCGCGGACTGCTGCGGCCGGTGCTGATCCTCGGCGCGGTACTGGTGGCGATCACCGCGCTGGTCTCGCTGTGGCTGGGGCCGTGGGCGGTGCGCACCAGCGATGCGATGGTGGCCGCGGCGAACCGTTCGGTGATCGCGGCCGGCCTGGATGCGGGACGCTTCACCGAACTGCCGGGCAAGGGCGGCATCATCTTCGTCGACAGCCTCAGCCGCGACGGCAGCAAGCTGGGGCGCACGTTCGTGGCGACCCAGAGCGACAGCAAGGACGGTCCGCCGCACCTGAAGGTGGTCAGTGCGACCAGCGGCGAGCTGTACCAGGAGAGCAACGGCGACGGCCGCTTCATCGCGTTCAAGGACGGCTGGCAGTACGACATTCCGCTCGGCGTGAACAACTGGCGGCAGATGCAGTACCAGCGCAACGACACTTCATTGTCCAACGTGCAGGCCGACGAAGACGACGATCCGGCGCACTCGAAGAGCAGTTGGGCGTTGTTCCGGTCCGACGACCCCGACGATCGCGCCGAGTTCGCCTGGCGCGCCAACGCGCCGCCGTTGACCCTGGTGCTGCTGCTGCTGGCGTTGCCGCTGTCGCGGCAGAGTCCGCGCGAACCGAAGTACGGCCGGCTGCTGCTGGCAGTGGTCACGTTCTATCTCTACTACACGCTGCTGGCGCTGGGCCGCGCGCAGATCGGCAAGGGCCACTGGCACAACGAGGCGCCGCTGTGGGCGCTGCATGCGCTGGTGCTGGCGCTGGCCGGCTGGATGCTGTGGAAGCAGTATTCCCCGCGCAGCCTGCGTGCGCCGCCGCCGGGTGTGCCGGCATGACGGTGTTCAACGTCAAGCGGGTCGACCGGCTGGTGGCGATGAGCGTGCTCGGCTCGATGCTGATGGTGTGGTTGGTGCTGACCGGCTTCGATGCAGTCACCCAGTTGCTGCGCCAGCTCGGCAACGTCGGCAAGCACGGTTACACGCTGAGCAATGCGGTGGCCTACGTGCTGGTGACGTTCCCGCGCCGCGCCTACGAGATGTTCGGCAACGCCGCGCTGATCGGCGGCCTGCTCGGCCTGGGCGGACTGGCCGGCACCGGCGAGCTCACCGCGTTGCGCGCGGCCGGCATGTCGCGCCTGCGCATTGCCGGTTCCGCGGTCGGCGTGGTCGCGGTGCTGATCGTCGGCGTGGTGATCATGGGCGAGACGCTGGCGCCGTGGGGCGACCAGCAGGCGCAGGTGATGCAGACACGGGCGAAGCCCGGCAACCTTGGCATGGGTACCAGCAGCGGCCTGTGGGCGCGCGACGGCGACGACGTGATCAACGCCCGCGGCACCTCGCTGAAACAGCGCGACGGCGTCGGCGCGGTACAGCTCAGCGACGTGCGTGTGTTCACCTTCACTGCCGACGGCAAGCTCAACCGCCTCGTCTGGGCGAAGACCGCCGAACACAACGGCCGGCAATGGGTGCTGCACGACGTGCGCGTCACCACGCTCGATGCGCAGGGCACCCACACCGGTACCGCGGCCGCGTTGCCGTGGAAGTCCAGCCTCAACCCGCAGGTACTGGCGCAGTCGGTGATCCAGCCGCAGTACCTTTCCATGCGCGACCTGCGCCGCAACATGGCTTACCTGGAAGGCAACGGGCAGAGCCCCGGCACTTATGCGGTGGCGTTCTGGGGGCGTGCGCTGTATCCGCTCAACGTGCTGGTGCTGGTGTTGTGCGCGATGCCGTTCGCGTTCGGTTCGCTGCGTTCCGGCGGCCTGGGCAAGCGCATGTTCATCGGCATCCTGCTCGCGCTCGGCTGGTATTTCCTGCAGCAGGCGATGGTGAATTTCGGCACGGTGTACGGCATGCCGCCGCTGCTGGCGAACCTGCTGCCGGCATCGATCCTGGTGGTGGCGGCCTGGCTGTATTTCCGAAGGCGCGTCTGACCGCATCGCCGACGACGCGCGCACTTGCCCGGAACGCCCGATGCGGCCAAGCTGATCCTCTTTGCCGACAGCAAGGGGTGGGCCGTGGAATGGATTGATCTGCGCAGCGATACGGTGACGCGTCCGACCGACGCGATGCGTGCGGCGATGCTGGCGGCTGAAGTCGGCGACGACGTCTACGGCGAGGACCCCACGGTCAACGCGCTGCAGCAGCGGCTGGCCGACGAGCTCGGTTTCGACGCCGGGCTGTTCGTGCCCAGTGGCACCCAGTCCAACCTGCTGGCGTTGCTGGCGCACTGCGAACGTGGCGACGAATACCTGGTCGGCATGGATGCGCATACCTACAAGTTCGAAGGCGGCGGCGCCGCGGTGCTCGGCTCGATCCAGCCGCAGCCGATCGTGCAGGCGGCCGACGGCACGTTGCCGCTGGCGAGCATCGAGGCGGCGATCAAGCCGGTCGATCCGCACTTCGCGCGCACCCGCGTGCTGGCGCTGGAGAACACCTGGCACGGCCGCACGCTGCCGCTGGATTACCTCCAGGCTGCCCACGACGTGGTACGCGCGCACGGACTCGGCCTGCATCTGGACGGCGCGCGCCTGTTCAACGCCGCTGTCGCCGCTGGCGTGCCGGCGCGCGAGATCGCACGGCATTTCGACACGGTGTCGGTGTGTCTGTCCAAGGGGCTCGGTGCGCCGGTCGGCTCGGTGCTGCTCGGTTCGCATGCGCTGGTCGACAAGGCGCGGCGCTGGCGCAAGGTCACCGGCGGCGGCTGGCGCCAGGCCGGCATCCTCGCCGCGGCGGGACTGCATGCGCTGGATCACCATGTGGCACGGCTGGCCGACGATCACCGCCGCGCGGCCTACCTTGCCGGCCGCCTGCGCGAGATCGCCGGCATCGATCTGCTCGGCCAGTACACCAACATGGTGTTCGTCGACGTGCCTGCCGCACGCCTGCGCGAACTGGACGTCCATCTGCGCGAGGCGGGCATCCGCATCAGCATCGGCTACCTGCCCACGCTGCGCCTGGTGACGCATCTGGACATCGATGACGACGGCATCGAGCGCGTCGTCGCGGCGTTCAGCGCGTTTTTCGCGCGCGGCTGACCTTCGCCGCGCCGCGCGTGTCTGCCGGGGCGGCGTCGAATTGGCGGATGAAGTCGCGTACCTGCGGGTAGACCGTTTCGCGCCAGCGGCGGCCGCTGAAGATGCCGTAGTGGCCGGCGCCTTCGATCACCTTGTGCGCGCGGCGTTTGGCCGGGATGTTGCTGCACAGGTCGTGCGCGGCTTCGGTCTGGCCGAGGCCGGAGATGTCGTCCAGTTCGCCCTCGACGGTAAGCAGGGCGCTGCGCCTGATCGCGGCGGGATTCACCCGCTCGCCCGCCACGTCCCACAGGCCGCGCGGCAGCAGGAATTGCTGGAACACCTTCTCGATCGTGTCGAGATAGAACTCGGCCGGCATGTCCAGCACGGCGTTGTACTCGTCGTAGAACTTGCGGTGCGATTCGGCGTCGTCGAGGTCGCCGCGCAACAGGTCCTGGTAGAAGTCCCAATGCGAGCTGAGGTGCCGGCCGGGGTTCATCGCGATGAAGCCGGCGTGCTGCAGGAAGCCCGGGTAGACTTCGCGGCCACGGCCGGGATAGTTCGACGGCACGGTGTGGATCACGTTGCCCCTGAACCACGACAGCGGCTGGTGGGTGGCCAGGTTGTCGACGCTGGTGGGGCTGCGCCGCGGGTCGATCGGGCCGCCCATCATGGTCAGGCTGCGCGGCGTGTCTTCGCCGCGCGCGGCCATCAGCGACACCGCCGCCAGCACCGGCACGGTCGGCTGGCACACCGAGATCACGTGCAGGGTCGACGCGCCGATATGGCGGATGCATTCCTCGACGTAGGCGATGTAGTCGTCCAGCCCGAACGGGCCGGCCGCGGCCGGCACCATGCGCGCGTCGACCCAGTCGGTGATGTAGACCTTGTGGTCGCGCAGCAGCGTGCGCACGGTGTCGCGCAGCAGCGTGGCGTGATGGCCGGACAGCGGCGCCACCACCAGCACCACCGGATCGCTCTTCATCTTCTCGATGGTGGACGGGTCGTCGCTGAAACGCTTGAAGCGCTTCAACTGGCAGAACGGCTTGGCCAGCGCGACCCGCTCGATCACCGCGATCTCGTGCTCGTGCGCGGTGGCGGTGTGGATGCCGAACGCGGGCTTCTCGTAATCCTTGCCCAGGCGATGGACCAGCTCGTAGCCGGCGGCCATTCGCTGTGCGCCGGGCGTCTGCGCGAACGGACTGCTGGTGTCGTTGAGCATGCGCGCGCTGGCCTGCGCGAAGTGGCTCAACGGGCCGAGGAACGCGCGTTGCCATTCATGGATCTGATAAAGCATCGGAGGTGGGTGAGCCGCAGACGAAAGGATCATCTTAGCGCCGTTTGGTCCCCGCGTGTTGCGATGCCGCAATCGCGGCGCCCAGTCCAATCAGTGACTTGGCGTTGCCGCCGGACGGTAACGGCAGCGCAGCAGCAGTTCGTCGACCCCGTCCGTGTCGCCCAGACCCTCGCGCCATCGCAGCGGTTTCTGGAAGCGCAGGCCGAGCGGCATGAACACCCGGTTGTACCACCACATCGCGCGCTCGCGCCGGTGGGTGAGGTACCACTGGCCGAGTTCGAGCAGGCGCGAGGACTTCGGTTGCATGCCGTACACCGCACTGCTTTCGATGATGAAACCGTGCCGGGCGAGCCGGACCGCGATCTGTGCCGGCTCGTAGCGGCGGCAGTGGCCGACGAAGTCGTCGAACGCGGTCCATGCCGCCGGATGCAGCGGCACCGACAGCAGCACGCTGGCGCCGGGTGCGGCCACGCGCGCCAGCTCG
>DATCUT010000197.1:0-25222 GCA_036561785.1 Rhodanobacter sp. | reverse complement strand
GGTCGCCGGCCTCACCGCCGCGCTCGGCGCCGCTGGCGCCGGACTGTGGCTGGGCCAGGCGGTGTTCCACATCGAGGGCTTCGTGCCACCGCTGTGGCCACTGGTCGGAGGCGCCGTGGGTGCGGCACTGGTGGTGATGCTGCTGGGCCTGGCCGGCACCCGCAAGGTCAGCCGCACGCCGCCAATGCGGTTGCTGCGCGAGGGTTGAAGGCCGGCACCGGCCGTCGAAATATCCCGTCCGGACGGCCATCGCCACCACGAGGAAGCCATGCGAGACTGGCAGCCGCGGCGCACGCACCGCGGTTTCGCCCGGTCATCCTTCCATTCCCAATTTCAGCCATGAGAGTCCGCCATGCTCGGCGTCGTACTGCTTTTTGTCGGTGTCATCCTGATCGTCAACGGCCTGACCCTCGCCGGACGCATCGAGGCGAAGGAAGCCGCCGTGCTCAACCTGCTGGTCGGCAGCCTCTCGGCATTCGCCGCGGTACTGGGCGCCATCCAGGCTTCCACGCCGGCGGATTTTCTCGCCGTGGGTTCGGGCCTGCTGTTTGCGTTCACTTATCTGTACGTGGCCGGCGTGCACTGGTTCAAGCTGAGCGGCACCGGGCTGGGCTGGTACTGCCTGTTCGTCGCGGTCACCGCGCTGCCCCTGAGCTGGGACGCGTACACCCTCGGCGAGCTGCGCATGGCCGGCATCTGGCTGATCTGGTCGAGCCTGTGGCTGCTGTTCTTCATCGACCTGTGCACCCGCGTGCAGGTGAAGCGCTTCCTCGCGCCTTACGCGGTGTTCGTGGGTATCGTCACCTGCTGGATACCCGGCATGCTGATGCTGCTGGCGCGCTGGTGATGCCCGACCGTCCCGGTCACTGAAAAGCATCCCGACGCAGGACATGCACGATGATGACGTGGTTTCCAGGCCCGCGTTGAAACCATGAATCCATCCACGCAAAAGCCACCCGGCTGGACCCGGCATCTGCAGAACGAATGGCTGCTGCTGGTGTTCGCGCTGCTGGCGCTGGCGCTGGCCGTGCTTGATCCCCGTCCCGCGAGCGACTACCGGCATTGGCTGCAGCTGCCCACGCTGGCCGGCCTGACGGGTCTGCTGATCGCGATCCAGGGCATCCGCGACAGCGGCCTGGTGCAGCATGCGGCGGTGGCCGTGGTGGCGCGCGCGCATTCGCTGCGCAGCCTTGGCCTGCTGCTGGTGTCCGCGACGGCGCTGCTGTCGATGGTGCTGACCAACGACGTGAGCCTGTTCCTGATCGTGCCGCTGACGCTGGCGATCGGCGCCATCTCGAACCTGCCGGTGCTGCGCATGGTGGTGCTGGAGGCGCTGGCGGTGAACGCGGGTTCCACCCTGAGCCCGATCGGCAACCCGCAGAATCTGTTGTTGTGGCAGCACTCGCAGCTGCCGTTCCTGCACTTCGCGGCGGCCATGCTGCCGGCCGCGGCGGTGATGTTCGTGCTGGTGGCGGCGTTCACCTGGTTGTGGCTGCCGCGCGATCGCGTGGCGCTGAGCCCGGAGCGGATCGACGGCACCGTGGCTTCGACCCGCCTCGGCGCGTGCTCGATGGCCGCGCTGGTCGGCATGGTGCTGATGATGGAATACGGCCAGGCGCCGCTGGGCGCGCTGCTGTTGCTGGTGCTGTTCGCGTTGCTGGCGCGGTCGAGCCTGGCGCGAATCGACTGGTTGCTGCTGCTCACGTTCGCCGCGATCTTCCTGGGCCTGGGCCATTTCGCGAACTTGCCCCTGGTGCAGCAGGCGCTGGACCGGCTCGACTTCGACCAGCCGCTGACGCTGTATGCCAGCGGCATCGTCGCCTCGCAGCTGATCAGCAACGTGCCGGCGACAGTGCTGCTGCTCGAACGCACGCCCGACGCGATCGCGCTGGCGGTGGCGGTGAACGTGGGCGGCTTCGGCGTGGCGATCGGTTCGCTGGCGAACCTGATCGCGCTGCGCCTGGCGAAGCAGCCGCATGGGCTGCGGCTGCTGCACCTGGTGTCGATTCCGTTCCTGCTGGTGTGCGCGCCGCTGGTGTACCTGGCCTGGCGGTGGCTAGGTTTGTAGGAGCGCACCCTGTGCGCGATGGCTCTTCGTCACGTTACGGAAAAGCATCGCGCACAGGGTGCGCTCCTACAAAAGCCACGATCAGCTTCGTAGGGCGGGCACTGCCCGCCGCTCTTGCATTGTGTGCATCGCCGAAAAGCACGGCGGGCAGTGCCCGCCCTACAAGATTGCCGGCCGGGACCGCGGGATCAATCGTCGTCGTGCGGCACGCTGACCTTGCCCTTCACGCCGGAGTGGCTGACGTCGCCGCTGCCCTTGGCACCGAGGTTGAAATCACCGCCGACATCGCTCACATCGAGGTCGCCGGAACCCAGCGTATCGGCACGCACGCTGCCGCCGACGTTGCGCAGCGTGACATCGCCGGAGCCGATGCTGCCGATGCGGGCGTCGCCCTTGATGCCTTCGGCCTTGAAGTCGCCGGAGCCCACCGAGCCCAGGTCCAGGCTGCCGATATCGGTGGCGCTGACGTCGCCCGAACCCACGCTGGTGCCGAACTTGCCGGACACCTGGCGCACGTGCAGGTCGCCCGAGCCCACATTGGTCTGCAGCTGCTGCACGCCACTGACGTCGGCGTCGCCGGAGCCCACGCGCACGGTGACCGGCAGGTTGGCCGGCAGTTGCACGGTGACGTCGAGACTCGAATAGGAACTGCCGCCGAACAGGCTGAAACTGAAACTGCCGGTGCTGCCGATATCGATCAGCAGCTGGTCGCCTTCGCGCCGCTGGGTGACCTGCAGCTTGTCCAGCATCGCCTGCTCGGAGGCACAGGCGCGGCCGGTGAGGGTGAGGCCCCTGGCGCTGTCGCTGCCGGTCAGGTGCAGGTCCTGGCTGTTCACGTCGATCTGCACGCTGCGCACGCCGGCGAGATCGAGCTGCAGGTTGCGCGGCGCCTCGTACTTGCACGGGCTGGCGGCGAAGGCGGCGATCGGAGCGAGCAGCAGGGCTGCGGTGAGAAGACGGCGCATGGAACTCTCCTGGGGTTGTTGTCGACCTGCCTGAGATGCGGCCGGCGGCTAAAGGGTTGCAAGAGCCTGACGGAAGCATGAACGCCCCGGTCAACGCGCCGAAGCCGACCGCGTTCTCCAGTCTACCTACCAAGGAGATACACCATGCACCGCAAAACCCTGCTTGCTTCTGCGCTGGCCGTGCTGATCGCCGGATCGACCTCGTTCGTGATGGCCCAGAATACGCCGCCCCCGCCGTCGCCGACCCCGTCCGCGATGGCCGGCAAGGACATGCGCGCGCATCACGGCGACCGTGACCACGGCATGCGCATGCACCGCTTCGACCACCAGCGCGGCGGCGTGATCGGCGATCTGCACGGCCTGGAGCGGCTGTACATGCAGGCCGGCCGCAGCAAGGAAATGGTGTCGGTCTACAACGACGTGCTGGCCAGGTCGCAGGATCCGCACGTGCGCGACTACGTCTACAAGCGCCTGGCCCGCCTGCAGGCGCAGCCGGCCAACGTCGACCAGGCGATCGCCACGCTGCGCAAGGGCCTGGACGAAAACCTGGCCAACGAGGCGAAGATGCGTGCCGAGCGCGAGAAGATGCGTGCCGCCTGGCAGCAGCACCGTGCCGACAAGACGGCACCGGCGGCCAAGTAACTTCCACGAAAGTCCGCCACGACCTGCGCGATGGCCTGACGCCATCGCGCAGGTTCAGGGCTTGCGTTCCGCCTGCTTGGCGCGCCGCCACAGCTGTTCCTGCTCGCCCAGCGTGCGTTCGCCGAACGCCGCGCCGTCGCCGGCAGCCAGCTGCTCCATCTGCCGGAAGCGCCGTTCGAATTTCGCATTGGCATGCCGCAACGCCTGCGAGAAATCGACGCCGGCGTGACGTGCCAGGTTCACCATCACGAACAGCACGTCGCCGATCTCGTCCTGCAACCGCGCCGGGTCGGCGCCGTTGGCAAACTCCGCGCGCACCTCGTCCACTTCCTCGACCAGCTTGGCCAGCACCGGCGCGGGATCGGGCCAGGCGAAACCGGTGGCCGCGGCGCGCTGCTGCAGCTTCTGCGCACGCTTCCATTCCGGCAGCCCGGCCGAGATGCCCGCCAGCGCGCTGGCGTCGGCCGGCTCGCCCTTGTCCGCGCGTTCGGCCGTCTTGATCTCCTCCCATGCCTGCATCTGCGCCGCCAGGTCGGCATAGCGCACGTCGCCGAAAACATGGGGATGGCGCCGCAGCATCTTGGTGCTGATCGCGTGGGCGACGTCGGCAAAATCGAACAGGCCCTGCTCGGTCGCCATCTGCGAATGGAACACCACCTGCAGCAGCAGGTCGCCCAGCTCGTCGCGCAGGTCGTGCCAGTCGCGGCGGTCGATCGCGTCGGCGACCTCGTAGGCTTCCTCGATCGTGTACGCCGCGATCGAGGCGAAATCCTGCTGCACGTCCCACGGGCAGCCCCGCTCGGGATCGCGCAGGCGCGCCATGATCGCAAGCAGGTCGTCCAGACTGTGCCGGGCCGGCTCGCTCATGGCGCCTGCAACCGCGCGGCCCAGTCGATCGTGCCGTCGCCGACGGCGATGAATTCGGGATTCAGCAGCGACTCGCCGCGGTTGTAGCGGAACGGCTGGCCGGCCAGGTCGAGCACCGCGCCGCCGGCCTCGTCCAGCACGCATTGCGCGGCGGCGGTGTCCCATTCGCTGGTGAGGCCGTGGCGCAGATAGACGTCCGCCGCACCGCGCGCGATCAGGCAGAACTTCAGCGACGAGCCCAGCGGTATCAGCTCGTAGTCGCTGCCGATCAACCGCTCCAGCACACTGCCCTGCGCGCCGCCATGCGAACGGCTGCCGGCCACCAGCGGCGGTTGCCCCAGCGGACGCGTGCGGATGCGCTGCCAGGGGCCATCGGCCTGCGCCTGCAGCCAGGCGCCCTGCCCCAGCGCGGCGACATACAGCTCGCCGCTGACCGGCGCCAGCACCACGCCGAGCACGCTGCGACGATCGTCGATCAAGGCGATGTTGACGGTGAATTCGCCGTTGCGCTTGACGAACTCGCGGGTGCCGTCGAGCGGATCGACCAGCCAGTAGCGCGACCAGTGCCGGCGCTCGGACCACGGCAGGGCCTTCGCTTCTTCCGACAGCACCGGCAGTACCGGTTCGAGCCGGGCCAGGCCGGCCATGATGACCTGCTGGGCGGCCAGGTCGGCGGCGGTCAGCGGCGACGCGTCCGCCTTGGTCTGCACCGCGAAATCGCTGCAGTAGACATCGAGGATGGCCGCGCCGGCGGCACGGGCGATCGCGCCAACCTGCCGGGCCAGCTCGGGTGGAGTACTTCCGGGCGGCGTGCTCATGTGCGCTGGAAGCGCCCGGCGAGATACTCGCGGGCCATGAACAGCGCGGCGATCGAACGCCCTTCGGTCACGTCGTCGCGACCAAGCAGAGTGTGCAGTTCGGACATCTTCCACGGCACCACTTCGAGTTCTTCCGGCTCGTCGCCGACCAGCTTCTCGGGATACAGATCCTGCGCCAGCACCACATGCGCCATGTGCGTCATGTATGACGGTGACAACGACAGGTTGTGCAGGATCTTCAGCTTGCGCGCGCCATAGCCGATTTCTTCCTTCAGCTCGCGCTCGGCGCCCTGCTCGGCGGTCTCGTCCTGGTCCAGCCGGCCCTTCGGCAGGCCCAGTTCGTAGCGGCCGAGTCCGCCGGCGTATTCGCGCACCAGCAGGACGGTGTCGTCGTCCAGCATCGGCACGATGATCACCGCGCCCAGGCCGCCGCCTTTCAGGCGTTCGTAGGTGCGGCGCACGCCATTGGAGAACTCCAGGTCGAGCTGCTCGACGTGCAGGAAGTGGCTGTCGCTGACGTCGCGCGTGGCGTGGATGATTGGTAGTTTGCGCATCGGGGCATTCTAGCTCGCGTCGTTCAGCGCCGCAGGCGCTGCAGGGCCTGCGCGTGGATCGCCGGCGTGCCGGCCAGCACGCTGCGCGTGTCCAGCGTCAACGGCGCGCCATCCAGGTCGGTGAACACGCCACCGGCTTCGCGCACGATCACCGCCAGGGCGGCGATGTCGAGGATGTTCACGTCCGACTCGACCACCAGATCCAGGCTGCCGCGCGCCAGCAGGTGGTAGTGGCAGAAATCGCCGTAGCCGCGGATCCGGTTGCTGTCGCGGATCAGCGCGCCCAGCGCATCCCAACGAGCGTCGCTGGTGAGGCTCTTCACGTTGCCGATGGAGATCGAGGCCTGCGCCATCCCGGCGGTGTCCGCCACGCGCACGTGCTCGCCATCGAGCCACGCACCGTTGCCGGCACTGGCCCACATCGTCTCGCCATAGACCGGCGCGCAGGACACGCCGAGCACCAGCTCGTCGCCGTCCATCAGCGCGATCTGGGTGGAGAAGAACGGCGTGCGGCGCACGAAGCTCTTGGTGCCGTCGAGCGGATCGACCAGCCACAGCAGGCCGCCGCGTTCGCCGTCCAGACCGAACTCCTCGCCATAGATCGACGCCTGCGGCAGCGCCGCGCGCAGGATCCGCCGGATCGCCTGCTCGGCCTCGCGGTCGGCGATCGTCACCGGTGTCGTGTCGGACTTCAGCTCCACCTCGACGCCGCGCCGCCAGTAGTGCCTGATCACGTCGGCCGCGGCCGCAGCGGCCTCGCGTGCGGCCGCCAGGGCCGTTGTGGCGATATCCGGGTTCATGCTCGTCTCGCGTCCGTCATTTCGTGGAGGGTGCCGGCGC
The DNA here is from genome assembly GCA_036561785.1 of Rhodanobacter sp. Taxonomy (GTDB): domain Bacteria; phylum Pseudomonadota; class Gammaproteobacteria; order Xanthomonadales; family Rhodanobacteraceae; genus Rhodanobacter. Next base: position 18,468 of record DATCUT010000197.1, on the reverse strand, counting down.
GCTGCCGGCCAGTCCGCCGCTGCGCTGGATGTGCACACTGCCGTCGGCCGACGGCGGACCCAGCCTGGCCAACCAGCGGCGCAATGCCGGGTCAGTCTGTCGGGCGCGCAGCGTCGCGTCCAGTCGCCAGCCAAGCGGGCTCAGTTGCAGTTCGCCATCGACGTGCAGCGGGCCGCGCCCGTCATCGCGCAGTTGCGCCCTGATCACCCCGCCCTGCGCGCTCGCCTGTGCCTGCAGCGTGCCCAGTGCCACGTCGCCGTCGCGCGTGCGCATGAGCGCCTGCGGCCATTGCGCCTGCGCCCGCAGTTGCATGGGCCAGCCGCCCTGCAGCACGGCGTGCTCGACCGTCACTTGCAGTTCGCCGCGTGGCTGCCCCCACGGCGATATCGCGCCATGGGCCCATGCCGAGAGCTCCGCGTGCACACTCGCGCCGCTCACTTCGACTTGGCCGTCCTGCAACCGCCGGACTCCGCCAGAAAACGCGAGTTGAGGCCCCTCGAACTGCAACTGCAGTCGCATCTGCCCGAGCAAGGCCCGTCGCGACAACTGCCACTGCAGTTGCCCCAGCGCCTGCCCGTCGGCAGCCACCACCTCGTCGGCCCGGCCATGCCACAACGTGCCCTGCACCTGCTGCAGGTGCAGCCCGTGCAGCTGCGGCTCGATCCACGGCATCGCCCAGCGTGCCGGCAGGAACCACAGCAGCACGGCTGCGGCCAGCGCCAGCACGCCGAAACCGATCAGGCATTTTCGCAGTGACTTCAAGCATCGATTCCCGGGATGGTCCATGCGCGGACTTGAGCGCCCGTCGCGCAGCGTCGATGATAGCCGGATGAACAACCCCGCAAGCGGCAACGCCGCGCTCGCCGCGCGCGACCTGCGCCACGTCTGGCATCCCTGCACGCAGATGCACGACCACGAGAGCGTACCGATGGTGCCGATCGTGCGCGGCGAAGGCGCATGGCTGCTCGACGCCGACGGCCGGCGCTACCTGGACGGCATCAGCTCGTGGTGGACCAACCTGTTCGGCCACGCCAATCCGCGCATTGCCGCCGCGCTGGCCGAGCAGGCGCGCACGCTCGAACACGTGATCTTCGCCGGCTTCACCCACGAACCGGCCATCGAACTGGCCGAGGAACTGGTGCGGATCACGCCGCCCGGGCTGGATCGGGTGTTCTACGCCGACAACGGTTCGGCGGCGATCGAGGTGGCGCTGAAGATGAGCTTCCACTACTGGCTCAACCAGGGCCATGGCGAGAAGACCCGCTTCATCGCGCTGACCGGCAGCTATCACGGCGAGACGCTGGGCGCGCTGTCGGTCAGCGACGTCGCGCTGTATCGCAAGACCTATGCGCCGTTGCTGCTGACCCCGTTCCTGGCGCCGTCGCCGGACGCCTATGAAGGCGAGCCCGGCGAGCCACCGGAACAGACGGCCAAACGCCGCCTTGGCGAACTGCGCACGCTGCTGGAACGCCACGCACGCGAAACCTGCGCGGTGATCGTCGAGCCGCTGGTGCAGTGCGCCGGCGGCATGCGCATGTATCACCCGAGTTACCTCAGCGGCCTGCGTGTGCTGTGCGACGAATTTGCGGTGCACTTCATCGCCGACGAGATCGCGGTGGGCTTCGGCCGCACCGGCACGCTGTTCGCCTGCGAACAGGCAATGGTGTCACCCGATTTCATGTGCCTGTCGAAGGGGCTCACCGGCGGCTTCCTGCCGCTGTCGGCGGTGCTCACCAGCGAGCGGATCTACCAGGCGTTCTACGCCGAGTACAGCGCCGGCAAGGCGTTCCTGCATTCGCACAGCTATACCGGCAACCCGCTGGCCTGCCGGGTCGCACTGGAGACGTTGGCGATCTTCCGCGACGAGCCGGTACTGGAACGCAACCGCCAGCTGGCCGCCCACCTCGCCCGACGACTGGAACCGCTGCGCGCGCATCCGCACGTTGCCGACGTGCGCCAGACCGGCATGATCGCGGCGATCGAACTGGTCGCCGACAAGGCCAGCCGCCGACCGTATCCCGCGGAGGAGCGGCGCGGCCTGCGCGTCTACCTGCACGGCCTGCAGCACGGCGTGCTGCTGCGTCCGCTGGGCAACGTGGTGTATTTCATGCCGCCCTACGTGGTCGACGCGTCGGAGATCGACCTGCTGGTCGATACGGCGATCGCCGGGATCGAACGCGCCGTGGCAAGCTGAAGCGCAGCCGGCTCAGTGTCCGCGGACGGTGACGCTGGGGTCGAGTTTCTGCAGCGCCCGGCCCAGCTCGGGCTCGCCTGTGCGCTGCAGGTCCTGCTGGCTGTAGCTGCGCCCGCTCACCGGCAGGCATTGTCCCTTCTTCGCCGGAATATGGCTGCCGGTTTCGCGGATGCAGTTGTGCTCGTCCGGCCGTGCGGCCTGCTGCGTCGGCTGCTGGCTGGACGGTCCGGCGGACGGCGGCGAAGTCGGGGAATCCTGTGCCAGCAGCATGGTGCTTGCGCCGCAGCCTGCCAGCAGCATGGCGGAAACGAAAACGAACCTGGACATGTGACCTCCGGCTCGCAGTGGAGGATGCGGCGAGCACGCATGGGGATTGCGGCCCATGCTGATACGGCACGCCAGCGGGCGCAAGTCGCGACGCGCGGTCGTCTCGCGCGCATGCATCCATCCCGGCATGCTGGGCGCACGCCGCGCTATGCTGGGCGGCCGTTCCCGCCCAGCCCGTTCCAATGCGCACGATCCGTATCCACGTCGACCAGCCGCTCGCCGTCTCCGGCGAACCGAACCTGCCGCCACAAGCCGCCGAACACGTGGCACGCGTGCTGCGCATGAATCCCGGCGACCCGCTCACCCTGTTCAACGGCGACGGCCACGACTACGCCGCGGTCATCGTCGCGGTGGGCAAGCGTGAGGTGACCGTGCGGGTCGAGTCGAAGCAGGCTTTGCAGAACGAGTCGCCGCTGCCGCTGACCCTGGCCCAAGGCGTGGCGCGCGGCGAGAAGATGGACCTGATCGTGCAGAAGGCGACCGAACTGGGCGTGGCGCGCATCGTGCCACTGCTGACCGAACGTTCGGAGGTGAAGCTGGACGCCGCCCGCGCGGAAAAACGGCTGGCGCACTGGCGCGCGGTGGTGGCCAGCGCCTGCGAGCAGAGCGGTCGAGCGTGCTTGCCCGAGATCGTCCCGGCGCTGCCGCTGGCGGCGTGGCTGGGTGGCCTTGCCGACGACGGCGCGCTGCGCCTGGCGCTGCTGCCTGATGCCAACCGCTCGTCCCGCGAGCTGCGATTCACCGCCGCCGGCGGCCTACTGGTGGTGGGGCCGGAGGGCGGGCTGGGCGAACGCGATATCGGTGCACTGACGGCCGCCGGTTTCGACGGCCTGCGGCTGGGGCCGCGCATCCTGCGCACGGAAACCGCCGGGCTGGCCGCGCTGGCGGCGCTGCAGGCCTTGCACGGCGACGGCTAGCCCGCCGCCTGCCGGCTGGCCTCAGTCGTCCGAGTCGGACGATTCCATGGACTCCGCCGGCTCGGCGGCGGCGAGCAGGTCCAGCAAGGTGGCCTCGATCCATTCCAGGTCGGGGATCATCGCCACGTCGTCGCGCACCAGCACGTGCGCACGCACGCCTGGCGGCAGCGGCTTGCCGTCGTGGGTGGGAATGATCAGCTCCGCGTTCAGCGTGGTCAGGCGCGGGAAGCCCTGGGTCAGCACGGCGATGAACGGCAGTTTCGGATTGCCGCCGAGCGCCTTCAACACGGCCACGCGCACGCTCAGCTCGGCATCGCCTTCCTCGGTGCCGGCCAGTTCGGTGAACGACACCAGCGGCACGCGCCAGCCGCGCCAGGCGATCCGGCCAAGCAGCCACCCGGGTGCACCGGCGACCGGCTCGGACGCGCTCTGGGTGATCACCTCGGCGATGGTGGCGTTGGGCAGCAACAGGCGCAGGTTGCCCACCGGCACCAGGACGCAGCGGATTTCACGCGGCAGCGGATCACTCATGGAAACACCTCAAGCAGGTGCGCCGCCAATTCGGACGGCGTACCGGAGAAACTGACCAGTCGTTCGGCGAAGATTCCGCTGACCATGTCGGCAAAATGCTCACCGGACGACGACTCTACCCAGACCTGGCCGCCGCGATCATGGATCGCCTGTGCGCCAGCCACGGCATCGTTGCCGCGCCCGGCGAACACGATCGCCAGCGCATCGCGGCCGAACGCATTCGCCGCCATGGTCAGGCTGGCATCGATCGACGGCTCCTGCACCGCCTCGGCGTTGTTAGCCTGCAGGTCGATGCTGCCGTCGCGGCGCAACCGTACCTGCTGCTCCGCCGGCACCAGCAGCACCTCGCCAGGCTTGGCCCGGCCACCCTTGGCCAACCGCACCGGCAACGCGCAGTTCGCGGCAAATTCCGCCACCAGCGACGCATCCGACTGCCCGCCCAGGTGCTGGGTGAGCAGGAAGGTCAACCGCGTCGATGCCGGCAGCACCGCCAGGAACGTGCATACCGCGTCGATGCCATCAATCGCGGAACCCAGCAACACGATCCGGCTCAACGCGCCGCCGAGGTCGTCGAGCACCATCTCGTGTTTGTGTTCGTGCACGTATGCCTGTGGCGCGATCGCCTCCTCCATCGACACCAGCTCGAGGCTCATCCTCGGTTCGAGATCGGCGGCGACTGCCTCGACGTCGGGCGCGAGGAAATCGGCAGCGCTCAGCTTCTCGACCCCGAACACCGCGGCATCAAACCTTTCGGGAGCTTCCGGGGCGGCCTGCGCAGCATCGTCGTCCACCAGCGCCCAGCCTTCGGGCGCACGCACGCGCGGCGCGCCGTCGGCCACCGCCGGCTGCGCCGCCGAAGCCGGTATCGTGGCAACCGAGGCGTCCGTCAATGATGACAATTGCAGGTGATCCACCTGGAACGCCGGTAGCGTCACGCCCGACGGTACCGCGGACGCCGTAGCGGAGGCTGGCTCGACCGGCGCCGCTGCGGCCGGATCCGCCGCCGGCGCCCCGAAGTTTCCATCGTGCAGGGGCGGCAGTTCCTCGTCGTCGACAAAGCGCAGGCCCGGACCGGATTCCGCGTCGTCATCCGCCGGCATGTCGCCGGAAGCCAGCAAGGCTTCCAGTTCTGCCGCCAGGCTCTCCGATTCCGCCGCCGCAATCTGCCCACGCTGGCCATCGAGGTCGTCGTGCACCAGGAAATCGGGTTCCAGTTCGGAATCCGCGACCGGACCGACCGCCATTTCGGTCAACGGCTCCATCGCTGCCTCGGCGACCATCGGCTGCGCGACCGGGGCGGCCTCGACCGCCGCCACCTCCGCCGGTGCGACTGCTGGCGCTTCGACGCCGGGAGCACCGCCCGGCCGCGGCGGATCGATATCGCCCTCCGCCATCACCTTGACCGCCAGATGGCGCGCCCAGCGGGCGCGATCCCAGCCGGCCAGCGCGCGACTGGCCTGCGCGTCGTTGAAGACCACGCGCGGACGGTCGTCGTCGATCACCTCATAGAGGCGGTCGAGCGCATCGTCGGCGCTGTCGTCCAGGTTGACCACCAGCACGTCGGCGCCCACCCGCTGCAGCAATTCGCGGCTGAGGCTGGCTACTCCGCCTTCATGCACGATCCGCGCGCCACGTTCGCACAGCGCCTCGCGCAGCTGGCCGCCCAGCTCGGTGTCGTCAAACAGCAGGGCAACCGCAGGAACCGTGTCAATCATGAATCGGCTCCACCGCACGCTGCTCCAGCACCTCCCCGATCTGCACCAGCAACTCGGCCTCCTGATATGGCTTGCCGAGGTAGCGGTCCACTCCGATGTCGAACGCACGTTGGCGGTGTTTGTCGCCACTGCGCGAGGTGATCATGATGATCGGCACGTCGCGCAGTCGCGGGTCCGCCTTCATGTGGGTGGCCAGCTCGTAGCCGTCCATGCGCGGCATCTCGATGTCCAGCAGCATCAGGTCGGGTACGCGCTCGTGCAGTTTCTCCAGCGCATCGACGCCGTCCTTCGCCGTGCTGACTTCGTACTCGTGACGCTCCAGCACGCGGCTGGTGACCTTGCGCATGGTGATCGAATCGTCCACCACCATCACCAGCGGCCGCACCTGCACTTCCTCGACCACCGGCGTCTGGACCGCGCTGAGGCCTTCGGCCAGGCGCTGCTCGCGGCGGATGATGCCGTGACGCACCAGCGGCGCCAGATCGAGAATGATCAGCACCGAACCGTCGCCCATGATGGTCGCACCGAGCAGACCCGGTACCGAGCTGATCTGCGGACCGACCGACTTCACCACGATCTCGCGCGAGCCGAGCACCGCATCGATGCGGATCGCCGCGCGCAAGTCGCCTGCGCGGGTCAGCAGCAGCGGCTGCTGCTCTTCCTCGGTCGGCAGGCCCGGCGGCAGACCCAGCAAGTCGGCCAGGTCATGGATGCCGTAGGCCTCGTTGCCGTACCGGAACGACGGCTCGTCCTCGGCCATCAACTCGGCCAGGTCGTCCGGATTGACCCGTGCCACGCCCTGCACCGATGTCATCGGGATCGCGAACGTCGCCTCGCCGATGCGCACCAGAATCGCCTGGGTCACCGCGAGGGTGAACGGCAGGCGCAGGATAAAGGTGCTGCCCTTGCCTTCCTCGGACTCGATCGACAGCGAACCGCCGAGCTGCTTGATCTCGTTCGCCACCACGTCCATGCCGACGCCGCGGCCGGCCAGCTGGGTGACCTGGCTGGCGGTGGAGAAGCCGGTCTGGGTGATCAGCGAGAGCAACTGGTTGTCGGTGGGCCGGGTCTCGGCGCGCAGCAGCCCGCGTTCGATGCCGCGTTTGCGGATCGCCTCGCGATTCAGGCCGCGGCCGTCGTCGCTGACCCGTACCACCACCTCGGTGGCCTCGCGCGCGACCGTGATGTGCACCGCGCCCTCGGCCGGCTTGCCGAGCTTGCGGCGTTCGGCGGGGGTTTCGATGCCGTGCGCGATCGCGTTGCGCAGCATGTGTTCGAACGGCGCCTTGATGCGGTCGAGCAGGTTGCGATCCATTTCGCCATGAGCACCGTCCACGTGGAGCTGGGCGTGCTTGCCCTGCTCCTGGGCGGCCTGGCGCAACGTGCGGCGCAGGTTCGGCACCATCGTGTCGAACGGCAGCATGCGCGTGCGCAGCAGACCGTCCTGCAGCTCGGTGCTGACTCGCGACTGCTGGATCAGCAGGGTCTCGGCCTGGCGGGTCAGCTCGTCCAGCATGTTCTGGATCGACACAAGGTCGGATACCGACTCGGCCAGCGCACGCGAGTACTGCTGCAGCTGCGAGTAGCGATCGAGCTCGAGCGGATCGAACGCGGTCAGGCCCGCTTCGCGATGCTCGCGCTGGAAGCGCGCGATGATCTGCGCCTCGGTCTCGATCTCCAGCATGCGCAGCTGGCTGCGCAGGCGCGCGACGGTCTGTTCCAGTTCGACCAGGTTGAAGCGGTAGCCGGCGACCTGCTGCTCCAGTCGCGACCGGTAGATCGCCACTTCGCCGGCATGGTTGACCAGGCTGTCGAGCAGGTCGGCGCGGACGCGGATCTGTTCCTGCGAGGAGCGGACTTCCTCCTCTGCCTCCGGCATCAGTTCGGGCAGGTCGAGATCGCCCGCCACGGAAACCGTCGGCGACGGTGCGGCCGGAACCGGCATGGGCGCCGGCATCGGCGACGCCGCCTGCACCATGTCGTCGGCCAGCGCCGTTTCGCCGGCCAGCGCCAGCAGATGGTCGATCATGGCCTGCGGGTAATCGGTCGCGTGGCCTTGCGCCACCTGCTGCACCAAGGCGTGCAACTGGTCGAAGCTGGCCTCCAGCGCGGCGATCAGCGGACCGGTCTTCGACGCATCGCGGATCGGCTTCTCGAGCAGGGTCTCGGTCGCGTGAGTGAGATCGCCCACCGGCACCAGGCCAGCGATACGCGCACCGCCCTTGAGCGTGTGCAGGTCGCGTTGCAGCTCCGACACATGCGCCAGCTCGGTCGGCTCGGCATGCCACTGCGCCAGCACGTCATCGGCGTGGTCGAGGATCTCGCGCGCCTCGTCGATGAAGACTTCCAGCAGATCGGCGTCGATCTGGCCGGACCCGGCCAGGGCGTAGGCGGGCTCCTGCGCCGCGGCATCGGTCACCTCTTCCGCGACCCGGCGGGCTGCTGCCCGCTCGGCCGCAGCCCGTTCCTCGGCCAGCTTTTCGGCGGCAGCCTTTTCGGCAGCCAGCTTCTCCGCCCGGACTCGTTCGGCCGCCGCTTGCTCGGCTGCCAGCTTGTCGGCGGCGGCCTGCTCGGCTGCAGCCTGTTCTGCGGCCTGCTCCGCCGCCAACTTTTCTGCGGCCGCCTGCTCGGCTGCCAGCTTTTCCGCCGCAGCTTGCGCTGCCGCGGCCTGCTCCGCCGCCAGCTTTTCGGCAGCTGCCAGTTCGGCAGCCGCCTGCTCGGGTTCGAAGGCATCGAGTGCTGCCACCAATTCGGCAGTCAGCTCGGCATGGCGTGCTTCGTCGGGATGGATTTCCTGCGCTCCGCCGGTATCGGCCGAAGCCCCGGCAGCTGTCTCGGCCTGCGCTGCCATGGCCTCGGACATGCCGGCCTCCAGCGAGGCTGCCATGATCGCCTGGTCGACGTCGGCATGATCTGCCGGGGTAACGGTATCCGCCGGCTCGACTTCGTCGGCCTGTGGCTCGAACACGACGTGCGCCACCTTCGATTCGGGGTAGTAGTCGCGCATGCTGGTGATCTGCGCGGTGAGCGCGTCGGCGTTCGGCAGCTGCGGCTCGGCCACGTCGAACTGGCCCATCACGTGATCGACCACGTCGACCGACTGGCTCAGCAGACGCACGCCATCGGACGACAGCGGCAGGTTGGCGGCGCGCAGGCGCTTGAACAGGCCTTCCAGCGGCGACAGCAGTTGTGTCAGCAACGGGATGTCGACCATCGCGATCGCACCATGCAGCGTATGCACGGCCCGCAGCAGTTCTTCGCCGATCGGCAATTCGTCGTCGCAACGCTGGACCGCGGCGCGGATGGTCTGCAGGTACTGCGCCACTTCGCTGCGCAGGATCTCCAGCAGCACCGGATCCACCGGCGGCATCACCGGCATCGCCATGGCCTGCGCGGGTTCAGCCGGCTCCGGCGTGGCGGATACGGCACCCGCATCCGTCAGGCTCGCGGTGGGTACGGCCTCGGCCGCTTCTGCCGCCACGTCGGCACGCGGCACGCGCCGGCGCACGATACGTCGCACGGTTTCCATGGCCTGCGGCGCATGGTCTTCCAGGCGCGCCGGGTTGCCGGCGGCGAGCTGCTCGGCGGTGTGCATGATCGCGCCGAGCGGCACGTTCGGCGCGCCTTCGCCCTTGAGCGCGGCCAGCAGCGGCGGCAAGGCATCGATCGCGTGCCGCACCAGCGCCTGCACGTTGGTGCCCGGCTCGATGGTGTTGTCCAGCACACGGTTGAGCATGTCCTCCACTTTCCACGCGAACTCGCCGAGCACGCCGGCGCCGACCAGCCGGCCCGAACCCTTCAGCGTGTGGAACGAACGGCGAATGCCGACCAGCGACGAAGTCTGCGCGGGATCGGCCAGCCAGACCTTCTCGGCGCTGCGCAGGTTGTCGATCTCCTCCTGCATCTCCTCCAGGAAGATCTCGCGGATATCGTCGTCGATGCCCTCGGCGTTGATGTTGAAACTGGTGTTCGCCGCCAGCGCGTCGCGCACCGGCACCTGCTCGACCACTTCTTCCTCGACTTCGATCCAGTCGTCGCCCGGCTCGTCGGACCCGGCATGATCCGGTGCGGCCGGCGCGGTCGCTTCGGTCTGCGCCAGGCGCAGCCCGTCCAGGTCATGCACGGGTGCCGCAGGCGTCTGGCTGTCGCCGACGAAGAGGTGGCCCAGGTCGTCGCCCGACAACAGGCTGACGGACTCGGACAGCTCCGGATGCTGCTCGTCCCCGCTAGCGTACTCGGCAGGTGCCGCCGCTTCCGGCGCGAAGGCCGCCATGGACGCCGCGCGCGCCGACGGCACGGGCCAGTAGCCGAGCAGGCCGAGGCTGTGTTCGGCCACGTCGAGAATGTGTTCCAGGCCACCGCGATGCTCGCGCGCGGCCTCCAGGTAATACTCCAGCGCCGCCAGCGCATCGGCCAGTTGGTCCATCTGCGCACCGCTCGGCACGCGCCGGTCTTCCAGCAGTTCATAGCCGATGAAACGGCCCACGCCCTGGGCCAGTTCGGCCGGACGCGGCGACGACAGCATGCGCATCGCGCCGGCGACCTCGTCCATCAGGACCGGCGCACCGGCCAGTCGGTCGTGCTCCCAACCGGATTCGACGAACGCAACGATCGCGTCCTTGACCTTGCCGGTATTCGCAATCGCTTCCTGCATCAGCGTGGTGACGACACCCAGCGCCTCGCTGCGCGGGAGCGCGTGCATCGTTTCGCCGGCACCCGCCTCGTCCTCGGAACCCAGGCTCTCGATGTGGTCGTCCAGCGATGCCTCGACGTACAGCAATGCACCGGCCACATCGAGCAGGGTCTCCTCGTCGGCCGCGCGCATGCGGTTGGCGATCTCGTCGAGTACCCGCCGCTGCTCGGTCACCACCCGGCGCGGCACCGCCAGCGCCAGCATGCCCAGCGTGTCGCCGACGCGCTCGAGCACTTCGCCCTGCGCGGCCAGCTGTGCCGGATCGCCGTTCTGCTGGCGCAGGAACAGGTCCAGCGCCTCCTTGACGCGCAGCAGGTCGTCCTTCAGCGCGCGCGACACCGAATCGAGCAGCGCGCGGTTGTGCCCGGCCATCGAGCCGCGCGCGTGTTCCAGTTCGCCGGCATCGGGCAACAGGCCGTCCAGCGCGTAGGTACTGCGCAACAGCTCCATCTGCGGGCTACGCTGCTTGGCCTGGGCCACGATGTAGAGCAGCTTGCAGGCCACGTCGTCCGCATCGCCGCCGCGCAGGCTGTCTTCGCCCTGCTCGATCAGCAGGCGAATGTTGCGATCGACCTTGCCGATCAGCTGGCGGATCTCGCCGGCATAACCTTTCAGCACACCCTGTTCCAGGCCTTCCAGCACGCCGGCGGCGATCCACCACAGGCGCCGGCCATGCACGTGATGGCAGCGCGCGGTGATCGCCAGCAGGGTCTTGCGCATGTTGACCAGCTGCTGCGCGGCATTCTGCCCGCGGAACCAGCCGAGCAACTGCTGCTGGAAGCGCAGGCGCAGGTCCACCAGCTCGCCGCGGTGCGCTTCGGCATACGCTTCGCTCATCGCCGCGGGCGCCTGCTCCGGCAGGAACGCGTCGAGGTTGGGATGGAACATCGCCGACTCAGGCAACGGTTCCTGTTCGCGGCTGGCGCGTAGGTCGTTGAGCAACGGCAGCAGCACCACCGGCACGTCGCGATGGCCGCTGGACAGCCGTTCCAGGTAATCGGGCAGCTGCATCAGGCCGCGCATCAGCGCGGCGTAGGCTTCCTCGCGATAGGTGACGTGATCCTCGAGCAGGGCGATGGCGAGCGTCTCCATCTCCGCCGTCACCATCGCCGCACCGTACAGCTCGACCATCTGCAGGGTGCCTTGCACCTGATGCAGGTGGTCCGCACAGGTGCGCATGTAGTCGCGCTTGCCCGGATTGTCGACGTACGACTCCAGTGCCTCGCGGGCAATCGACAAGGTGTCGTCGAGCTCCGGCTTGACCCACTGCAGCGTGGTGAAATCGATGTGGTCTTGAAGTCTCATGCGCCTCTCTCAACGGTTGCACAACGCAAGCATCCTGCAACCAGCGAGACTGCCCCCTGTCTTGTGCTTTTCTCAATCGAACCGAAAACCGGCACGGCCGATGTCAACCCGGCAGCTTGAAGTGCGCCACCGACCGCCGCAGGTCGCTCGCCAGTTGCGCCAGCGTACCGATGGAGTCGGCCGTCTGGCTCGCGCCCTGCGAGGTCTGCGAGGTGATCTCCTGAATCGCGTTCATTGACACCGAAATATCGGTCGCCGCCGCGGACTGCTCGCGCGCCGCGGTGGAGATGTTCTGAATCAGTGCGGACAGATCGTGCGACACGCGCTCGATATCGCCCAGCGCGCTGCCGGCGTCCTCCGCCAGGCGTGCACCGGCGACCACCTCGGCGGTGGTCTGCTCCATCGAGTTCACCGCCTCGTTGGTATCGGACTGAATCGTCTGCACCAGCGTCTCGATGCGCTTGGTCGCGCTGGTCGAGCGTTCCGCCAGTCGCTGCACTTCGTCCGCCACCACCGCGAAGCCTCGGCCCGCCTCGCCGGCCGAAGCCGCCTGGATCGCCGCGTTCAACGCCAGGATGTTGGTCTGCTCGGCGATGTCGTTGATCAGCTCCACGATCGAGCCGATCTCCTGCGAGGATTCGCCCAGCCGCTTGATGCGCTTGGAGGTCTCCTGGATCTGGTCGCGGATCGAGTCCATGCCGGAGATCGTCTCGCGCACCACCTCGGCGCCGTGCGAGGCGATCTTCACCGAGCGCTCGGCCACGTCGGCCGACTCGGCGGAATTCTTCGACACATCGTCCATCGAGCTGGCGATCTGGTTGATCGCCGAGGTCGCGGTGCTGATCTGCTGCGCCTGCTGCTCGGCCGCGTTGGCCAGGTGGCGGGCGGTGGTCTGCGTTTCCTGCGCCGAGGACGACACCTGCTCGGAGGTCTCGTTGATGGTGGTCACCAGGGATCGCAACTCGTCGATGGCGTAGTTCACCGAGTCGGCGATCGCGCCGGTGATGTCCTCCGACACCGTGGTCTTCACGGTCAGGTCGCCTTCCGCCAGTGAGCCCATCTCGTCCAGCAGACGCATGATCGCCTCCTGGTTGCGCTGGTTCAGCTCGGTACTCTGGGCGAACCGGCGGCGCTGGTCGCGCACCAGGGTGATGACCAGCAACAGGGCGAACGCCACCGCGGCGATCGCACCGAGCAGGCCCCACCACACGTTCGGGAACAGCCGGCGCAGCGGCAGTTTGCCGATCTGCTCGGACAGGTCGTTCGCGCGCAACAGCACGGTCTGCGAATCCAGCGAGGCCTGGTTGCCCGCGCGCTTCACGTCGGCGATGTTGCCGGCGGCGGCGACCAGCTTGGCCACCGGGTCGGCCAACTGGGCCCAGCTGGCGTCCATGTCGGTGAGGATCTTGCGCGCATTGGCGTCGTTGATCGGTCGCACGCCGCTGTCGGGGTTGCCCTCGATCAGGCCCTTCAGCACGTTGCCGTACAGCTGCGCATCGCGGGACAGGCCGTCGGCCGCCGACTGGGCGCTGTCGCCGCCCTGCAACACTTCCTGCACGCGGCGGATGATGCGGTCAGCGGACAGCATCTGGCGCGAGGTGCCCAGCATCTGTTCGGAGCTGCCGTTGCGCTGCTGCAGGATATTGACCACCTGCTCCATGCTCGAGTTGAGCAACGGCATCTGCTGCGAAAGGGTACCCGCGCGCTGCCCGGAATCGAGCACTACCGCCCTGTTGGACAGGATCTTGCCGATATCCGCGTCGAGCTGCTTCCAGGAAGCGTCGAGTGCGCTTACGGCGCGACCGGCAGGCGTGGCGTTGTTGTCTGCATAGGGCTGCATGCCGCTCTTGGGGTCGCCCTTGTCCAGTCGCTGCACGGCCGAGTCGATCGCGTTGCGGGTGGATTCGAGCTCCTTGAAGGAGTCGGTGTTGCCGTCCGCCGATTCCAGCGCGAATTTCGCCGTCTGCTGTGACAGCACCTGGATCTGCGTGGTCAGCGCGATCGCCTGGCGATCCTCGCCGTTCTTCTGGTTGAGCAGGAAGAAGTCCAGCGCCGCGAAACCGATCGCAATCAGCAGCAGGACAATAAGTGCGGTGTAACCGCGTTCCCTGCTGACGCCCCCTGTAGTGCTCATGTTCACCTCATCCGTCTAACTGATTACGCTGCCGGCCCCGTGAAACGGGTACCGGCCAGGGAATGCTTGTCCCGAGTCTCCGGCCCACGCGGGCGCCGGCCCTTCATGTCACTGCAGCCTGCCGGTGTCAGGCCGCGGCCTGCCGGAAATCCGGTGCGCGCACCAGCCGGTTCATGCTGAAAATGGCCAACTGCTGCTCGCCCACCCGGCTGTCGACGAAGCGGGCGAGTCGCGGATCGTCTTCGCGCCCCGCCTCTCGTCGCTGCTCTTCATCCACCGTGCGCTGGCCGAATACCTCGTCCACCAGCAGCGCCACGTTGCCGCCGCCCTGGCGCACCACCAGCAGGCGGGCGCGCTCGGTGTGCTGCGTGCGATCGCCGAACAGGAAGCGGCCGAAATCGATCACCGGCACCAGGTTGCCACGCACGTTGGCCACGCCGAGCAACCACGGCTGGGTGCCCGGCACCGGCGTCAGCACCGGTACCGCCAGCAGCTCGTTGATCTCGTCGATGCCGCTGACCAGCAGGCGCGAACCGACCCGGAAACCGATCCCGCGCCACAACCCGGGCGCCTCGAACTTGTCCTGCGTATCCGACGCATGCCCGAGCGACATCCGCTCGTAATGGGCCAGGATCTCGAAGGGAGTACGGTTGACGGACTGGTTCATTTCTCGCTCGGCAACAATTCGTTGATGCAGGCCAGCAGCTCTTTTTCGTTCACCGGCTTGGTGATGAACGCACGGGCGCCCTGGCGCAACCCCCACACGCGGTCGGTTTCCATCGACTTGGTGGTGATCATCACGATCGGCACGCTCTGGGTCTTCGGATCGCGCGTGAGCGTGCGCGTGGCCTGGAAACCGTTCATGCCGGGCATGATCACGTCCATGATGACCAGGTCGGGCATGTCGGCGCGCACGCGCTCGATGCCCTCCTCGGCCGTGCTGACGGCGACGACCTGGTGCCCGGCCCGTTCAAGCAGCGTGGTGAACACGCGCACGTCGGTCGGCGAGTCGTCGATGATGAGAATAGTGGCCACAGGTCCCCCTCAGAATCTGCAGTCAGTGGCTCGATACCGTACTGACGTGGCGATGGATGGCACCAAGCAGCTCGTCCCGCGTGAACGGCTTGGTCAGATACTGCTCGGCACCGACGATGCGGCCACGCGCCTTGTCGAACAGGCCATCCTTGGAGGACAGCATGATCACCGGCGTGGCGCGAAACTGCGGATTGTTCTTGATCAGCGCACAGGTCTGATAGCCATCCAGCCGCGGCATCATGATGTCGACGAAGATGATCGCAGGCTTCTGGTCGGAGATCTTGGCCAATGCCTCGAAGCCGTCGACGGCGGTCAATACCTCGCAACCCTCTTTTTTCAGCAGGGTTTCCGCGGTGCGGCGGATGGTCTTCGAGTCATCGATCACCATGACCTTGAGACCAGCCAAGTCATTAGCACTCATGTTCAAATTCACTTACTCCCCCTGCGGCCCGCCCCGAGCTCAGGATAGGCACCAAGACATGCAACAGCCATGCCGGATGGTGCGCATGTAAAAATGTCGAAAACGTACGACCGGCAGCCGCTCTATGGCGGTGAATCCAATGGCTTTGTTGTTTACTGCCTGCCCGCCGAGACTGTCAAGCAATAATCGCCCGCACCACCCACCGACGCACAAGGTGACCCATATTGGCACCATCTGGCCACCGGCGACAGCGGCAGGGATGTCGGCTTTGTCGCAATTCGATGGCCTCGGCAGCCATCCGCCTTAGTATAGCGGGCTGATGCTGCACGCCCCCACGGGCAAGCCACCCACGGAGAACCACGATGACCCTTTCGGTCGGCGTGCTGATGGACCCCATCGGCGCGATCAAGATGGCCAAGGACACCAGCTTCGCGATGCTGCTGGAAGCCCGCCGCCGCGGCCACTCGCTGCACTACTTCGAACAGGGCGACCTGGCGCTGCGCGATGGCGAGCCGTGGGGACGGATCACGCCGCTCGACGTGCGCGAGGACCCGCAGCGCTGGTACACGCTGGGCCCGGCGCAGTGGCGCGACCTGCGCGAACTCGACGTGGTGCTGATGCGCAAGGATCCGCCGGTCGACGCCCAGTTCATCTACGACACGATGGTGCTGGAAGCGGCCCAGCGCGGCGGCGTGGCGGTGATCAACGACCCGCGTTCGCTGCGCGACTGCAACGAGAAACTGTTCGCGCTGGCGTTTCCGCAGTGCATCGCACCGACCCTGGTCGCGCGCGATGCCGGCGAACTGCGCCGGTTCACCGCCGAACATGGCGAGGTGGTGCTGAAACCGCTGGACGGCATGGGTGGGCGCGGTATCTTCCGGGTCAAGGCCGGCGACAGCAACCTCAACTCCATGCTGGAAACCCTGCTCGGCGGCGATGCCCACGGCGCGGGGCGGCAATTCGCGATCGCGCAGAAATACATCCCGGAAATCAGCGCAGGCGACAAGCGCATCCTGGTGGTCGATGGCGAACCGGTGCCGTACGCGCTCGCGCGCATCCCGCAAGGCGACGAATTCCGCGGCAACCTGGCCGCCGGCGGCCGTGGCGTCGGCGTCCCGTTGTCCGAGCGCGACCGCTGGATCGTGAGCCAGGTGGCACCCGAACTTCGCCGGCGCGGCCTGCTGTTCGTGGGGCTGGACGTGATCGGCGACTACCTGACCGAGATCAACGTCACATCCCCGACCTGCGTGCGTGAACTCGACGCGCAGTTCGGGCTTAACATTGCCGGCCAGCTGTTCGACGTCATCGAGCAGCACGCCACCGGAAACCGCAAAGCGTGAGCGCCACCGCAACCGTCAACTCCCCACCCGATCCGATCGGTGCCACCCTGCTGTTCTCGCTGCTGCTGCACGGCGTGCTGCTGCTGGGCATCACGTTCCATTTCGTGAAGCCCACGCCGAGCCTGCCCACGCTGGACGTGACCCTGGTCAACGTGGCCAACCAGCAGGCGCCGGACAAGGCGGATTTCCTGGCCCAGGCCAACAACACCGGCGGCGGCCAGAGCGATCGCGTCGCGCGGCCGTCGGAGCTGTTCTCCGGCGCGATCCCGAAGCCCGATCCCGGCATCGCGGCGCAACCGGTCGAAGCCACCACGCCGCGGCCGCGCGAGGCCACCCCGACGCGCATGGTCACCACCAGCGGCGTCACCGATTTCCGCGTGACCAGCGATACCGCACGCACCCGGGTCGATCCGCACGAGCAGTCCCCGACCGCCGAAACACTGAAGCGCCAGCAGGCGATCGCCCAGCTCGCCGCCGAGCTGCGCCAGAAGAAGGTGGATTACGCCAAGCGGCCGAAGGTCAAGTACCTCACCGCCAGCACCCGGGAGTACGCGTACGCCGCCTACATGCGCGGCTGGTCCGACCGCGTGGAGCGGGTCGGCAATCTCAACTACCCGGAAGAAGCGCGCCGCCGCGGCCTGCATGGCGACGTGCTGCTCACGGTGGTGCTCGACCTCGACGGCAGCATCAAGAGCATCGAGGTGATCCAGAGCTCCGGCCAGAAGGTGCTGGACGCCGCCGCCGAGCGCATCGTGCGCCTGGCCGCACCGTTCCCGCCGGCGCCCAGAAGCGCGGAACGCATCGACGAGCTCAACATCACCCGCACCTGGCGCTTCCAGCCGAACAACGTGCTGCAGACTCGCTGAACGGGGGCGCCGACCTTCCGCGCACGACGCGCACTGCGCTTACAATGCGCGCATGACCGCCGTGCAGCCCTCGACCCTCACCGGGCATTTCCTGATCGCCATGCCGAACCTGGCCGATCCACCGTTCTCGCGCGGCGTGGCGCTGCTGTGCCAGCACGACGAGGACGGCGCGGTCGGCCTGCTGGTGAACCAGCTGTCCGAATACCGCCTGGGCGACGTGCTGGCACAGATGAAACTGGAGTGCGTGGACAGCGAACTGGCCGACGCGCCGGTGCTGATCGGCGGCCCGGTGCAGCAGGAGCGCGGCTTCGTGCTGCATCGCGAGCCCGGCGGCTGGGATTCCAGCTACCGCATCAACGACCACTGGTCGGTCACCACCTCGCGCGACATCCTGGTCGCGATGGCCGCCGGCGAAGGCCCGCGCCAGGCGATCATGGTGCTCGGCTACGCCGGCTGGGACGCCGGCCAGCTCGAACAGGAACTGATGGCGAACACGTGGCTCACCGCCGAAGCCTGCGGCCGGGTCGTGTTCGACACCCCGCTGGAGGAACGCTGGAGCGCCGCCGCCGGACTGGTCGGGGTCGACCCGCGGCAGTTGTCCGGCTACGCGGGTCACGCATGAGCTGTGTGTTCGGCTTCGACGTCGGCAGCCGGCTCACCGGTGTGGCGATCGGCAATACCTTCACCGCCAGCGCGCGCGCGCTGACCACGATCACGGTCCATGACGGCAACCCGGACTGGCAACGCCTCGACTCGCTGCGCCAGGAATGGCAGCCGGACACCTTGGTGGTCGGCCTGCCGCTGACCCTGGACGGCGCCGAGCAGCCCGCCAGCCGCCGCGCCCGCCAGTTTGCGGCCCAATTGCGGCAGCGCTACAGCCTGCCGGTCATGCTGGTCGACGAACGGCACAGCTCGCAGGAAGCCGCGCAGCGGTTCGCCGCCGCCCGTGCGGTGGGACTCAAGCGCCGCCGCGATGCCGCCGGCATCGAC
>DATCUT010000196.1:0-2889 GCA_036561785.1 Rhodanobacter sp. | reverse complement strand
GCTGCGGATCGAGCGGCGTGCTCAGCAGCAGTTCGGCCATGCCCATCACGCCGGTCATCGGGGTGCGGATCTCGTGGCTCAGCGTGGCCAGGAACTGGGTCTTCGCCGCGCTCGCCGCCTCCGCCATCTGCCGCTGCTGCTCGACCAGTTGCACGTGATGCCGCTGCGCCAGGCGCCGGCGCCAGCTGTGCAAGGCCAGGCCGGCCACCGACACCAGCAGCAGTGCATAGATCACCCACGCCCACCAGCGCAGCCACGGCGGCGCTTCCACATGGATGCGCAGCGGCGTGGCCAGGTGCACCCACAGACCGTCGGCGCCCGCGGCCATCGCGTCGAGCACGTAGTCGCCGGCACCGAGCCCTGTGAAGTCGCGCTCGCCACGATTGCCGGTGTCCACCCAGTCGCTGTCGAAGCCATGCAGCAGGAAACGGTAATGGTTGGCGGACGGGGCGATATAGGAGAACACCCGCGCATCGACCGCGAGCTGGCTGTCGCGCCAGCCGACTTGCAGCGGTTGCGTGCCGATCGGCAGCACCTGCGTGGCGCTGCGGCGGTGTACCCGGGCCTGGGTGAGCGCCATCTGCGGCACGCTGGTTTGCCGATTGCTCCGGTCCGGATTGAACGCCACCACGCCGCCCAGCGTGGCAGCGTAGATATAGCCGTTCGGCATCCGCGCATAGCCGCGGAAGAACTCGCCGTTGGTCAGGCCATCCTGCAGGCCGAACGAACGGAACGCGCCGGTGTCCGGATCGAAACGCCACAGGCCGTCGTGGCCGAACACCCAGACGCGGCCCGCGGCATCGACGCGCAAGTCGGTGACGTTGACCGACGGCCAGCCATGCGACGCGCCGACCCGGCGATCGGCCACGATGCCGTCACCGTGTCGGCGGTAGTGGGTCAGTCCGTCAGCGTTGGCCATCCACAGTCCGGCGCCGGTGAAATCGAAGGCATCGACGGATTGCCCGGCCGGTCCGCCCGGCACCATCACGAAACGGTCCTGCACCGTATCCAGCCACATCATGCCGCCGTCGCTGGCGTACCAGAAGATGCCGTCGCGCAGCGTCATCTGGCTGCCCCAGCGCACCTTGTCGCTGGAGCCGTCCATTGGCAGCGGATGGGTCGCCAGCGTCTCCGGGTCGATGCGGAACAGGCCCTGGCCGAAGGTGCGCGCATACATCTGGCCGTCCGGACCGGGCTCCACCTCCAGCGGGCGCTGCATCATCGCGCCGGCCGGATCGACCCGGTCGAGCCGGCCGTCGGTATTGCGATACAGCGCGCCCTGCACCACCACCCACAAGCGCTGCTTCGCGTCTTCAGTCATGCCGACCACGTCGCCGCGCAGTCCCGACAGCACGTGCTCGACCGTGCCGGTCACCGGGTCGAGCCGGTCGACCCGGCCGCCGCGCTGACCGACCCATACATGGCGGCCGTCCTTGCCGCGCGCCATCGTGGTCGCGATCGCGTCGCGCAAGCTGGACGGATCGTCCGGCATGTGCGTGAAGCGGCTGAACCGGCTCCAGCCCGGCGCCAGATACGCCACGCCGCCGTCGAACAGCACGGCCCACAACCCGCCTTCGCGATCGACCATCAGCTGCCACACCCAGGTGCCCGGCAGGTTGCCGTAAAGCACCGGCTGGTCGGTCACCGCGGTCACCGGCCCGCCTGCCCGCGCCTGCAGGAACAGCCCCTTCTGCGTGCCGGTCCACAATCGGCCGGCGGTGTCCCGCACGCTGCTCATCACGTTGGTCGCGGGGATCACGCCGATGCCGAAGCGACGCGCCATCCCTGTCGACGATCCACAGGCCGTCCGTGCCGGCGATACGCACCTCGTCGCCGTCGCCGTCGATCCGCCACGCATCGATGGTTCGCTGCGGCTCGGCCGATGGCACGCGGCGGATCGTGCCATCCGCCTCGCGCACGAACACGCCGTGGCTGCTGCCGATCCACATCCGCCCGCACCCATCCACGTACAGGGCGGCGACGGTACCGACTGCGGCCGGCGTCGCGCCGAGCAGCGGATCGACCACATGCTCGAAGCCGCTCTCGTCCGGGCGCATCCGGTCGAGCCCGCCCGCGCTGCCCACCCACAACGCGCCGTCGGCGGTCTGCGCGACCGCCCAGACCCGGTCGCTGGCCAGGCTGGCGGGATCGGCCGGGTCGTGCCCCCAGTGCCGGAACGTACCGCTGGCATCGTCGTAGCGGTTCAATCCCGCATTCAGGCCGGCGGCCCACAGGCGACCCTGCCGGTCGACCGCCAGCGTGGCGATGCCGTTGTTGTACAGCGAGCCCGGATCATTCTCGGCATGCCGGAACACCTCGAAGCGGACGCCGTCAAAACGCGCCAGGCCGCCCTTGGTGCCGAACCAGATCGCGCCGTCGCGATCCTGCGCCACGGCGTAGACATTGGTACTCGGCAACCCGTCCGAGGTGTCGTAGCGACGGAACTGCGGGGTCGGCAGCGGATCGGCTTGAAGCGCAGCAGCCGGGAGCGTCGGCACGCTCGACGCGGGCGTGGCCAGGCCCAGGGCCAGGGTCAGCAAGACTGCTGAAAGCATAAGGTTGTCCCCTTTGGGCTTCCCATCCCGCCTGCGCCATGCCGTGCACGAACCTGTCGTCCGCGAACGAGGCGTCGTACCGGCTCCTGTCCCGTGCCGCCATGATGCCAAAACCCTCATGCCGGCGCGAGCATGCGCCCACAGACGCGTGCGGTTCAGACGGCCGCGTCGGTCAGCGGCGTGGCGGGTACCACCCGCGCCAGCGCATCGGCCAGTTGTTCGCCGCTGAGCGGCTTGCGCAGGAAACCGTCCATCCCCACCGCGCGCGCCTTCGCCTCGTCCCCGCTGCCCTGGCGCGCGGTCACCGCCACGATCGGCAGGTGTTGCCCGGCGT
>DATCUT010000195.1:0-10347 GCA_036561785.1 Rhodanobacter sp. | reverse complement strand
GGTCCGGGCCAGGCCGCCGGAGCCGCCGGTTGCCGCGGCGGTCGGCGTGGACCCGAGCATCTTTCGCGCGTACGACGTGCGCGGCGTGGTCGGCAAGACCCTGAACGAGGACGTGGCGCGCGCGCTTGGCCAGTCGATCGGCACGCTGATGGGCGAGAAAGGCCTGCGCGAGATCGTGGTTGGCCGCGATGGCCGGCTGTCCGGGCCGGAACTGGCCGGGGCGCTGGCCGAAGGCCTGCGCGAAGCCGGCGTGGACGTGATCGACATCGGTGCGGTGCCGACGCCGGTGGTGTACTACGCCACCTACCGCTTCAACACCGGCTGCGGCGTGGCTGTCACCGGTAGCCACAACCCGCCGGACTACAACGGCTTCAAGATCGTGGTCGGCGGCGAGACCCTGTCCGAGGGCGCGATCCAGGACCTGTACCAGCGCATCGCCAGCGGCGCGCTGGCCAGTGGCGGCGGTGGTGGCCTGCGTCGGGTCGATGTGGCGCCGGACTACATTGAGAAAATCGTCGCCGACGTGCTGGCCGAGCGCCGCCTGAAGGTCGTGGTCGATTGCGGCAACGGCATTCCCGGGGCGATCGCGCCGCAGGTGCTGGAAGGCGTCGGCTGCGAGGTGATCCCGCTGTACTGCGACGTCGACGGCACGTTCCCGAACCATCATCCGGATCCGTCCGATCCGGCCAACCTGGAAGACCTGATCCTCGCGGTGCGGCAGACCGGCGCCGACCTGGGCATGGCGTTCGACGGCGACGGCGACCGCCTCGGCGTGGTCACCCGGGCCGGCGAGATCATCTATCCGGACCGCCTGCTGATGCTGTTCGCGCGCGACGTGCTGTCGCGCCAGCCCGGCGCCACGGTCATCTACGACGTGAAGTGCACCAGCCACCTGAAGGGACAAATCCTGGATGCCGGCGGCAGTCCGCTGATGTGGCGCACCGGGCATTCGCTGATCAAGGCGAAGATGCGCGAGACCGGTGCCGAGCTGGCCGGCGAGATGAGCGGGCACTTCTTCTTCAAGGAGCGCTGGTACGGCTTCGACGATGGTGTCTACGCCGCCGCGCGGCTGCTGGAGATCCTCGCCGGCGACCTGCAGGGGCGCAGCCCGGAGGATATCTTCGCGACGTTGCCGAAGAGCGTCTCCACGCCGGAACTGAAGGTCGAACTGGCCGAGGGCGAGCACTACCGCTTCATGGACAAGCTGCGCCAGCAGGCCAACTTCGAGGACGCCACCCTCGTCACCATCGACGGCCTGCGCGCGGACTGGCCGGACGGCTGGGGACTGGTGCGCGCGTCGAACACCACGCCGGTGCTGGTGCTGCGTTTCGAGGCGGACAACCCGGTCGCGCTGAAGCGGATCCAGCAAATCTTCCGCCAGCAGCTGCTGGCGGTGGATCCCGGGCTGAAGCTGCCCTTCTGAAAACCCGATCCAGATAGCTTTTCCTACGGGAGAAAATGTCCGCCGAGCCCGCCCCGGACTCGATCCGAGGGCAGATGAGGGAGCTCATGCCGCCGGAGAGTCGCCCTACTCCGCCGGCTGTTCCTGCGCCGCCTTGAGTTCGCGATAGTGCGCCAGCTGCCCGACCTGCTGTTGCACGGTCTGTGCGTGCAGGGCCTGCTGGCGGCGCAGCGTGTTGCGCAGGGCAGCGACCACGTTGCGCTGCTGCGCGATGCTGTCAGCCAGGAATTTCGGCACCGGACTCTTGGCGTTCTCGAGATCGGCCGCGCGGCCGAGCAGGTCGGTCAGTGCCTTTTCCTGGCTGCGCAGGTTGATCTGGGTGGTGTGGATCTGCTGGTCGACGGTGTCCAGCGTCTGCTGCAGCGAGATCTGGTAGGACTCCTCGTCCGGATAGGCTGCCAGCATCTGCGTGTCGGCGTTCGCGCGCTCCTGCGCGGCGCGCTGTTTGGCCGCCTGTTCGGCGGCCAGCTTGTTGGCGGCGGCGCGTTCTGCGGCGGTCAGCTGGCGCGGTACGTGTTGCACCACCAGGCCACGGTCGTTGACCAGGTCGTAGCCGTACTTCATCGCTTCGGCGGTCAGGCTGTCGCTGAAGTGCATCAGGCCTTGCCCGTCGTACCACTTGTAACGGATGTTGCCGGTGTTCTGGGCGTGCGCCGACAGGCTCGCGACCAGTACGACAGCAGCAATGACGAGCAATGGTTTGCGCATGGATTCCTCTCTCGTTGCCCAGTATAGCGACCGCCGCCGTGCTGCCTAGCGCCGCACCGACGGCAGCGGCTGCCAGTGTGACCGGGTTCGCCTGGATCTATCGGCCGAACAGGTTCTCAACGCTGAACCCCGTAGCGCTCGCGGTAGGCCAGCAGGCGGGCATGCTCGGCGGCCAGTTGCGGGCGCTCGCCGGCGTAGGCCAGCACGTCGTCGAGGCCGGTGATCGCGATCACCGGGATGCCGTAGTCGGCGGCCACTTCCTGCGCGGCGGAGCGTT
The DNA here is from genome assembly GCA_036561785.1 of Rhodanobacter sp. GTDB lineage: Bacteria > Pseudomonadota > Gammaproteobacteria > Xanthomonadales > Rhodanobacteraceae > Rhodanobacter. The sequence goes on along the minus strand of DATCUT010000195.1, from coordinate 7,900 downwards.
CGCCCTGGCCGCGCTCCTGCCGGTCCAGCGCGATCAGCACGCCGGCCGGTTTGGCACCGTGCGCGCGGATCAGCGCCAGCGATTCGCGCACGGCGGTGCCGGCGGTCATCACGTCGTCGACGATCAGCACGCGGCCCTTGAGCGGGGCGCCGACCAGCACCCCGCCCTCGCCGTGGTCCTTCGCCTCCTTGCGGTTGTAGGCCCACGGCAGGTCGCGGCCGTGACCATCGGCCAGCGCGATCGCGGTGGCGGCGGCCAGCGCGATGCCCTTGTAGGCGGGGCCGAACAGCATGTCGACGTCGATGCCGGAGCTCACCATGGCAGCGGCATAGGCACGGCCGAGCTGGGCCAGCGCGGCGCCGGAGTCGATCCGCCCCATGTTGAAGAAGTACGGGCTGTGGCGGCCGGATTTCAGGGTGAAATCGCCGAAGCGCAGCACTTCGCGCTGCAGGGTGAGTTCGATGAAGTCGCGCTGGTAGTCGTGCACGGATCTCTCGCAAACGGTGGGGTCAGGGCAGCGGCCGCAGCAGCAGGCGCTGCGGGCCGGAACGCCTGCCATGGTACAGCTCGTCGCGGTCGTCGAAGCCGGCGCGCAGGTACAGCCGCAGGGCCGCGTAGTTGTTGCGGTCGACCATCAGCGCCAGCTGGCGCGCCCACGGGTGATGCCGGGCGAGGTCGGCGAACATCGCCTGCAACGCCAGCCGGCCCAGGCCCTGGCCTTGCCAGGCGGCATCGATGAAGAACCCGCGCAGGCCCAGCGACGGCAGTTCGAGATCGCACCCGGTCACGCTGCGCGACGTGGCTTCGATGCGGTAGTAGCCGATCGGCCGGTCGTCGTGCAGGATCGCCATCGCTTCGCTGTCGGGGCACAGCGCCACGTCGGCCAGCAGGTCGGCGATCGCGCCGACCCAGCCGCGCTGGGCCGGCAGCACGTGCAGGCCCAGCAGCTCCGGACGCAGTGCATCGTCGACCGGAACGACGCGGATGGCGGCAGTGGCTGGCATGTTCGCCTCCATGGCGGTAGCGGGGTGCCGTGGTTGTTATGATCACCCATCACGAGATCGGGAGAGCCCATGCGCATCATCAGCCTCAACGCCAACGGCATCCGCTCGGCCGCGACCAAGGGCGTGTTCGACTGGCTGCGCAAGCAGGATGCCGACGTGGTCTGCCTGCAGGAAACCAAGGCGCAGGAAGGCCAGCTGACCGACGCGATGTTCCGTCCCGACGGCCACCACTGCTTCTACCGCGACGCCAGCAGCAAGAAGGGCTACAGCGGCGTGGCGATCTACGCGAAGCGCGAGCCCGACCAGGTGCTGACCGAGCTGGGCTGGGACGAATTCGACAATGAAGGCCGCTACATCGAGGCGCGCTTCGGCAACCTCAGCGTGGTCTCGCTGTACTTCCCGTCCGGTTCCTCCGGCGACGAGCGCCAGCAGTTCAAGTTCAAGGCGATGGAGTGGATCACGCCGATCTTCGATGCGTGGCTGAAGAGCGGCCGCGACTACGTGATCTGCGGCGACTGGAACATCGTGCACACGAAGAACGACATCAAGAACTGGTCGTCCAACCAGAAGAACTCCGGCTGCCTGCCGGAAGAGCGCGCGTGGCTGGACCTGCTGTTCCGGCAGCGCGGCTGGGTCGACAGCTTCCGTGCGATCAAGCCCGACGCAGTCGAGTACACGTGGTGGTCGAATCGTGGCCAGGCGCGCGCGAACAACGTGGGTTGGCGCATCGACTACCAGGTCGTCACGCCGTCGCTGCGCGAGCGCCTGCGCGACTGCTCGATCTACCGCGAGCAGCGTTTCTCCGACCACGCGCCGTACACCGTCGACTATGCCGACTGAGCCGTTGGCGCGAAAGCCAGCGAAGCCGTCGGTATGGCGGGCGTTCGCCCAGCCGGCGGCGTGGACGATGTTCCTGTTCGGCTTTTCCTCCGGCCTGCCGTTCCTGCTGGTGGCCGGCACGCTGGCGTACTGGCTGAAGGAAAACGGCACCGATCTGAAAGACATCACGATGATCGCCAGCGCCGGCATGGCCTATGCGTTCAAGTTCGTGTGGGCGCCACTGCTCGACCATTGGCGAATCCCCGGCTTCGCCCGGCTCGGCCAGCGCCGCGGCTGGCTGCTGTTCGCGCAGCTGGGCGTGGTGGTCGGGTTGCTGGCGATGGCGTTGCTGACGCCGGTGCAGCTGGTTCCGTTCGTGGCGGCCACGCTGGTGGTGGCGTTCTTTGGCGCAACCCAGGACATCGCGGTGGATGCCTACCGCATCGAGATCGCGCCGATCGAGGCGCAGGGCGCGCTGGTTGCCACCTATTCACTGGGCTATCGGATCGGCCTGCTGCTGGCCGGTGCGGTGGCGCTGATCCTGGCCGACCACCTGCCGTGGCGACTGGTCTACGCGCTGATGGCGATCGCGATGGCGGTGCCGCTGGCGACCACGCTGATGGCACGCGAGCCGGACGTGCTGCGGATACGGGCCGTGCGCTGGCGCGACGCAATGCGCGAGAGCGTGATCGATCCGTTCGCCGATTTCTTCCGTCGCTACGGCTGGGTGCTGGCCGGGGTGACCCTGCTGTTCCTGCTGCTGTTCAAGATGCCCGAGCAGGCCACGATCGGCGGCATCATGAGCCCGTTCTACCGCGACATGGGTTTCTCCAAGACCGAGATCGGCACGATCACCAAGATCTACGGCATCTGGATCGGTATCGTCGGCGTGTTCATCGGCGGCGCCGCGGTGGCGCGCTGGGGCGCATGGCGTCCGCTCGGCGTCACCATCGTGCTGTGCGGCTGCAGCAACCTGCTGTATCTGCTGCTGATCGCCCATCCGGGCAACCTGCTGGTGCTGACCCTGGTGATCTCCGGCGAAAACCTGACCCTGGGCATGCTGGGGCCGCCGACGGTGGCGTTCCTGTCCTCGCTGGTCAACCGCCAGCACACCGCAACCCAGTACGCGCTGCTGAGCTCGCTGGTGAACCTGCCCGGCAAGCTGCTCGGCTTCTTCGCCGGCGGCATTGCCGCGACGACCGGCTACGGCGGCTATTTCGTCATCACGGTGCTGGCGGTGCTGCCGTCGATGCTGCTGTTCGCCTGCCTGTGGCGCTACTTCCGTGGCGTCGAACGCGCGCGCGTGGCGGCGGAAGCGGCTGCGTAGACGACCAGTCGGGCAGCGTGGCGGCGCTCACAGTGAAACTGCCAAATCATCCACGAAACAGCGGTCGCGGCGCCTGGCTTCGCCGTGGCTGTGCAAACATCCGGCACGACAGGGGCACGTGTAACAGGGAGTGACGCTTGTGCCGGACATGATCTTGCAGCACGTCGACAGCCTGCTCACCGAGCGCATCAGGGCGCTGGCCAGAGAGCGCCAGTGTTCGATCAATGAGGTGATGCTGCACGCCTTGCGCAATGGCCTGGGCATCTCGGCCGCCCAGCATTTCAGCGAAAGCCTGCGCGACCCGGAGGCGCTGACCGTGCTCGAAGGTCAGTGGGAAGCTGCGGAGCAGGGGGTGTTCCAGGAAGCGTTGCGCGCGCTGGCACAGACCCGTCCGACCCAGCTCGCGCCGGAGCGCATCCGTTACGGCGAACCGGCGGCGGGCGCGGAGTAGATCGCGCCCAGCACCCGCGGTCCGCGCGCGCCGGTGACCGCCGGCAGGTTGCCGGGCAGGCCGAGCAGGCGCTGTCGGGCCAGCCAGGCAAACGCGGTGGCTTCGAGGAAGTCCGGGTCGATGCCGTAGCGCGATGTGCTCAGCAGTACGCGGGGTGCCAGCAGTTCGCCCAGCCGTCGCATCAGCGCGCCGTTGTGCACACCGCCGCCGCAGGCCAGCACTTCGTCCGCATTCGGCGCGTGCTGCGCGATCGCCATGGCGATGCTGCGCGCGGTGAGTTCCAGCAGGGTTGCCTGCACGTCGGCCGGGTCCAGCGCAGCGGAGGGCGCGTGCGTGGCCAGCCACGCCAGGTGGAAATGCTCGCGGCCGGTGCTTTTCGGCGGCGGCAGCGCGAAGTAGGGGTCGGCCAGCAAGGCATCGAGCAAGCCGGCGTCGAGGTGGCCGCTGGCGGCGTACGCGCCATCGCGGTCGAACGGCTCGCCGCGCTGGCGCAGGCACCAGGCATCGAGCAGGCCGTTGGCCGGGCCGGTGTCGAAGCCGAGCACGCGGCCGTCGGCGTCGAGCACGGTGATGTTCGCGATGCCGCCGAGGTTGAGTACCACCCGGGTGTGTCCCGGCCGGCCCAGCAGCATCGCGTGCAGTGCCGGCAGCAACGGCGCGCCCTGCCCGCCCGCGGCGATGTCGGCGCGGCGGAAGTCCGCCACCACGTCGATGCCGCAGCGTTCGGCGATCACGCTGGGATCGCCCAGCTGCAAGGTGAACGGGTACGTTCCGGTGGGGCGGTGGCGCAGGGTCTGGCCGTGCGAGCCGATCGCGCGGACGGCCGATGCGGACGTACCGCTGCGTTCGAGCAGCTGCAGCGCGGCGTCGGCGAAGCAGTGGCCGATCTGGACGTCCAGCCGTCCAAACGCGTCCAGGTCCAGCGCGGTTTCGCCTTGGGCCAGGCCCAGCATGCGTTCACGCAGCGTCGTGGGCCAGGGATGCGCATGGCTGGCCAGCAACTGTGGTCCGCCACGGCTGAAGCTGACCAGCACGCTGTCGATGCTGTCCGCGCTGGTGCCGGAGATCAGTCCGAGGTAGAGCGCCGAGGCGTCGTCGTCCACGCGCGGCGGACGCTCAGTTGTCGTGGTTGGCGGGGGCGTTGGCACGCGCCAGCTTGATGCGGGAGTCCAGTTCGGTCAGGCGTGCCAGCTGGGGTTTCACCACTTCGGCCTTGAAACGCGCCATCTGCACGGCCGGCAGCGGCTCGGGCTTCGGCAGCGTCACCGTCTGCGGGTTGCGCTGTGCGCCGTTGACGCGGAATTCGTAGTGCAGGTGCGGACCGGTGGCGAGGCCGGTCATGCCGACGTAGCCGATCACTTCGCCCTGGCGCACGCGTTCGCCCACGTGTTGGCCCTTCACGAAGCGCGACATGTGGCCGTAGGCGGTGCTGATGGTTTTGTCGTGCTGGATCACCACGAAGTTGCCGTAGCCGCGCTCCCAGCCGTGGTACTTGATCACACCATCGCCGGCCGCGTGGATCGGGGTGCCGCTGGGTGCGGCGTAGTCGACACCCTTGTGTGCACGCATGCGGCCGAGCACGGGGTGCATGCGGGCCGAGCTGAAGGTCGAGGAGATCCGGGTGAAGTCGACCGGGATGCGCAGGAACGATTTCTGGATCGGCCGGCCGTCCTCGCTGTACCAGCCGTAGTTGCCGTCGGCCTTCTTGAAGCGGTAGGCGGTGTAGCGCTTGCCCTGGTTGATGAACTCGGCCGCGATGATGTTGCCTTGGCCGTAGCGCACGCCGTCGCGATAGATGTCGTCGTAGATCACCGTGAAGCTGTCGCCGACGCGGATGTCCTGCACGAAGTCGATGTCGTACTTGAACAGGTCGGCAAGCTTGCCCACCATCGCCGCGTCCATGCCGGCCTGGTCGCCGGCGGCATACAGGCTGCTGCGGATGACGCCATGCGCCACCTGTTCGCGCAGGTCCATGTCGCGCTGCTGGATGGCGACGGTGGGCTGCGCGCCGTCGAGACGGACGGTGGCGCGGCTGGCCTGGTCACGATCGAAGCGGAAGCCCTTGAGGCTGCCGTCGCTGCCGAGCAGGAAGTCGAATTCCTGGCCCGGACGAATGCTGTGCAGGGCGGATTTCGCGCCACCGGCGACGTCCATCACTTTCTGCAGGTCGGTCATGCCGAGGCCGCGGGCGCCGAAGATGTCCGACAGCGTCTGCCCCGGCTGCACCCGCACCACCTGCCAGTCGTCCACGGTGGTGGACGTGGTGCTGGCTGGCGCGATCTTGGGCAGCGCCAGCGGCAGCAACGAGTGCACTTCCGGCGTGGGCGCGGGACGCATCGCGCTGGCCCAGGCGGGCATGATGAAACCGGACAACAGGGTGATCAGCAGTGCGGTGCCGGCGAGCACCAGACGCTCGCGGTTCCAGCGGATCGGCTCGATCTCGCCCGAGCGATTGAACGACCAGTGTGCACGGCGCTCGTAGAAGTGGGAGTGCCGACGCTGCGCCTTGCGGCAGATTGCCTGCTTGCGGGTTTGCCGCGCCCCCTGCTTTTCTTCTGCCATGCTGTACACGCCCGCGCTACAAAGTAACAAACTGCGCGTACCATAACGGCCATGTGCAAAGGGCGTCAACGCCTTTCGCATCAAGGGTTTGCAACGCATTTCTGGTTAACGCACAATTAACGTTGACGGCACGGTCACATTGCGGGCCGCTGCCCACTTCATCAGAGAGAAACCAATGAGCGAGCTTGAGCAGGCGCTGGTCACGATTGCGCGCGGCGCCGACGAAATCATCAAGCGGGAGGATCTGGCCGAGCGCCTGAAAAGCGGTCGCCCGTTGCGGATCAAGGCCGGCTTCGACCCGACGGCGCCGGATCTGCATCTGGGCCACACCGTGTTGCTGAACAAGATGCGCCAGTTCCAGGACCTGGGTCACCAAGTGATCTTCCTGATCGGCGACTTCACCGGCATGATCGGCGACCCTACCGGCAAGAACGTCACCCGCAAGCCGCTCAGCCGCGAAGACGTGCTGGCCAACGCCGAGACTTACGCCGAGCAGGTCTACAAGGTGCTCGACCGTGAGAAGACCGAGCTGCGTTTCAATTCCGAATGGTTTGGCCAGATGTCGGCGGCCGACATGATCAGGCTGGCTGCCCAGCACACCGTGGCGCGCATGCTTGAGCGCGACGACTTCACCAAGCGCTACGCGGCGCAGCAGCCGATCGCGATCCACGAATTCCTGTATCCGCTGGTGCAGGGCTACGACTCGGTGGCGTTGAAGGCGGATGTGGAATTGGGCGGCACCGACCAGAAGTTCAACCTGCTGATGGGCCGCGCGCTGCAGGAACACCACGGCCAGCCGCCGCAGATCGTGTTGACCATGCCGTTGCTGGAAGGCCTGGATGGCGTCAACAAGATGTCCAAGTCGCTGGGCAACTATATCGGCATCAACGAGCCGGCGATCGACATCGTCACCAAGACCATGAAGATCGGCGATGAGCTGATGTGGCGCTGGTTCGAGCTGCTCAGCTTCGATGTGTCGCTGGACGAGTTGGCCCGGATGAAGAAGGACATTGCCAGCGGCGCGCTCAACCCGCGCGATGCCAAGTTGCGCCTCGCGCGCGAACTGGCCACGCGCTTCCACGGCGCAGCTGCTGCGGAACAGGCGATCGCCGGCTGGCATGCCGTCGTACGCGGCGAGGGTGATACCTCATTGCTGCCGCAGGCCGATGTCGTGGTACCGGCTGAAGGCGTGCGCCTGGCGGCCCTGTTGACCGCGGCCGGGCTTACTGCCAGCAATTCCGAGGCGAATCGCAAGTTGAAGGAGCGCGCCGTGCGCATCGACGCCGAAGTGGTGGAGGATGCGCAGCACGTCTTCAGTGCCGGCTTCGAGGGCGTGCTGCAGGTGGGCAAGCGCAACTTTGCCCGCGTGAGGCTCGTGCTCGCCTGATCTCGGTGCGTCTGCGCCGGCAGGGATGGCGGTGTGCGGGCGTGTCTGAGAAAAGAAAATTCGTCGACGCTACAGTCGCTTGCGAAGATTCCGTAAAATTTCTCTCAAGAAACGCTTGCCAAATAAAGCGCAGCCCGTATTATTCGCGGCCCGCAGTCGCCCAACGTCGCAAGACGGACTGCCGGGACCCTCGAAGAAGCTTCATTGAGGGTGTTGACGGTCTAGAAAAGCGATGTAGAATGGGCGGCTCACCCGGGACGAAACGTCTTGGGGCGGTACCGGAAAAGCCGGTGCCAAGCGAACGATCTTTGACAGTGTGCGCAGGTGAATTGTGTGGACGTCTTGTGCTG
>DATCUT010000194.1:0-5646 GCA_036561785.1 Rhodanobacter sp. | reverse complement strand
CACCGCGCGGGTGGATCTGGACCGGCGCTTCGGCGCGTTCGGCGTCGGCGCCACCGTCAACGCTGCCGGGCGCAGCTACGACGATGCGGCCAACCGCCATCCGCTGGCCGGCTACGCCACTGCCGACCTGCGTGCCAGCTGGCACTTTGCGCCGGACTGGCAGGTCGAGGCCCGCCTGGCGAACGTGTTCGACCGCCACTACGAGACCGTGTGGTACTTCAACCAGCCCGGCCGCAGCGCGTTCCTGACTCTGCGCTACAGCCCGGCCATGCGCTGAGCTTCCGCTTCACCGTGGCGGGTCACCCCTGCCTTCCGGCAGGGTGTGGACTTCAGGCACATACGTCGGGGCGTGCCAAAGGGCATAAAGTGGGCATGAACGGAACTCTTGCCCTATCCTCGCCATCCCTGCGCGGCTCCAGCCTGCGTCCGCACCGGTGGACGGAAGCACCATGAACATCTTCGCCCCGCTGATCCGCCGCCCGGTCGGCACCTCGCTGCTCGCTCTCGGCCTGATGCTGGCCGGCCTGTGGGCGTACCTGCTGCTCGGCGTGGCCGCGCTGCCGTCGCTGGATTTTCCCGGCGTCTACGTGGTGGCCAGCCAGCCCGGCGCCAGTGCGCAGACCATGGCGAACACCGTGCTGGCGCCGCTGGAGCGGCACCTGGGCCGCATCCCCGGCGTCGACGAGATGTACGGCAACGCGAACGAGGGTTCCGCCTCGGTGATGGTGCGCTTCACCATGGACCGCACCGCCGACAGCGCCGCGCGCGACGTGCAGGCGGCGATCAACGCGGCCGCGGTCGACCTGCCGCCGGGCATGCCGTCGCCGCCGCAGTACTTCAAGTTCGACACCTCGCAGATTCCGATCCTGTTCCTCACCCTGACCTCGACCGGGCTGCCGCAGGACCAGCTGTTCGACCTCACCGACACCTTGCTCAAGCCGGCGGTGGCGCAGATCGACGGCGTGGCCCAGGTGCAGGTGTTCGGCGGCACCCCGCACGCAGTGCGGATCGAGCTGGACACCGCCGCGCTGGCGGCCAAGAACCTCACCGCGAACGACGTGGCCAACGCGCTGCGCGCGGCCAACGTCACCTCGCCGCAGGGCATCCTGAGCAATGGCCGCACGCAGATGACGGTGAGCGCCAGCGACGGCCTGCAGACGCCGGCCGAGTTCGCCCGCCTGCTGGTCTCGGTGAAGAACGGTACGCCGGTGCGGCTGTCCGACGTGGCGAAGGTCTACGGCGGCCAGCAGGATGAATACCAGGCGGCGTGGTTCAACGACGCGCGCGCGGTCGGCATGCAGATCAGCAAGCGGCCGGAAGCGAACGCGGTGGCCACGGTGGAGGCGATCCGCGCCAAGCTGCCGCAGCTGCGCGCCTCGCTGCCGCAAAACGTGACGATGACGCCGGTGTTCGACCTCACCCAGACCACCAAGTCGGCGCTGCACGAAGTGCAGGTGGCGCTGCTGATCTCGATCGCGATGGTGGTGCTGGTGATGCTGGTGTTCCTGCGCCGGCTGCGCCCGACCCTGATCGCCACGCTGAGCGTGCCGCTGTCGCTGGCCGGCGCGTTCGTGGTGATGTGGACGCTCGGCTACACGCTCAACACGCTGTCGCTGGTGGCGCTGGTGCTGTGCATCGGCTTCGTGGTGGACGATGCGATCGTGGTGATCGAGAACATCGTGCGCCACATGGAACGCGGCGAGCCGCCGATGCAGGCGGCGCTGACCGGCGTGCGCGAGATCGGCTTCACGGTGATCTCGATCACCTTGTCGCTGGTGGCGGTGTTCGCGCCGCTGCTGTTCGGCAACAACATGCTGGTGATGCTTCTGCGCGAGTTTTCGGTGACCCTGACCGCGGCGGTGGTGATTTCCGCGCTGGTCTCGCTGACGCTGACGCCGGCGCTGTGCGCCTACCTGCTGACGCATGAGCCGGAGCACAGCAAGCCGCCGGGGCGGATCGAGCGGGCGGTGGAGAACTTCGACCACAAGCTGCTGCGCACCTATGAGCGCGCGCTGGACTGGGCGATGCACCATCGCCGGCTCATGCGCTGGCAGCCGCTGACCCTGCTGATCCTCACCGGCCTGCTCGGCTTCGCGGTGGCGAAGACCGCCGGCGGCACCTTCATGCCGGACGAGGACACCGGTCAGCTGCAGGTCGACATCCGCGCCGACGCGAACATCTCGCCGGCCGAGCTCACCGCGCGCGCGCTGGCCGTGGCGAAGATCATGCAGGCCGATCCGGCCGTGCTCGACCAGCTGACCATGCTCGGCCGCGATGGCGGCGGCGGTGGCGCGGTGGGCAACAATGCGCAGATGTTCGTCGACCTGAAGCCGCGCGGCAGCGGGCCGGGCCAGCGCGACGAAGGCATCAAGCAGGTGGTCGAGCGGCTGTCGAAGCAGTACGACAAGCTGCCCAACGTGAAGGTGTCGGTGAGCGCCGCGCAGTTCCTCGGTGGTGGCGGCAGCGGCGACGGCGGCGGCCAGTACGAATTCCAGCTGATCAGCACCAACGGCGACGACCTGCAGCCGTGGGTGCTGAAGATGGTGCGGCAGCTGCGCACGATCAAGGAATTCCGCGACGTCGGCAGCAACTTCGACCAGGTCGGCAAGCAGCAGCTGCTGAAGATCGACCGCGAGGCGGCCGGGCGCCTACACGTGGGTATCGGCACGATCGACTCGGCGCTGTACAACTCGTTCGGCCAGCGCCAGGTGTCGCAGATCTATTCCGACATCAACCAGTACTCGGTGGTGCTCAGCACCGGCGCGGCGCAGAGCGTGAGTCCGGAGTCGCTGCTCAACGTGCGCGTGCGCAACGAGCAGGGCCGGATGATCCCGCTGTCCGCGCTGGCGACGATCGAGCCGGACATCAGCCCGCTGCGCGTGCGCCACCACAACCAGCTCGAAGCGGCCACGATCAGCTACAACCTGGCCAAGGACGTGCCGCAGGACCGCGGCGTGAAGCTGGTCGAGCAGGCCGCCTACGCGGCCGGGCTGCCGGCCGGCATGCGGGTGGATTTCACCGGCGCCAACCAGCGCCTGAAGCAGGCGCAGTCCAACGGCATGGTGCTGCTGCTCGGCTCGATCCTGGCGATGTACATCGTGCTGGGCATCCTGTACGAAAGCCTCGGCCATCCGCTGACCATCCTGTCCACCTTGCCGGCCGCCGGCGCCGGTGCGTTCCTGGCGATGCTGGTGACGCAGACGCAGATCTCGATGATGGCGATCATCGCGATCCTGATGCTGATCGGCATCGTCAAGAAGAACGCGATCCTGATGGTCGACTTCGCCCTCGTCGCCGAACGCGAGCGGGGGTTGTCCGCGCCCGAGGCGATCCGCGAAGCCGCCCTGGTGCGCTTCCGCCCGATCACCATGACCACCCTGGTCGCGATGGGCGCGGCGCTGCCGCTGGCGATCGGCTTCGGCATCGGCTCGGAAATGCGCCAGCCGCTCGGCATCGCCATCGTCGGCGGCCTGCTGGTGTCGCAGCTGCTGACCTTGCTGAGCACGCCGGCGATTTATCTGTGGAATTACGACCGCAAGATCCGCAAGGCGGCGCGGAAGGAGCGGCGGGCGGAGAAGAGGCGGCTCAAGGCGCTGGGCAAGCTCCAGACGGCGTGATCCAACGGTCCGGGTTTATCGTGCCTCCTGGCCGATGAACCCGACCCCGAGCTGTGCAGCTGCGCCGGAATTGCTAAGGTTGACCCCTCTCCGACGAAGGGAACGCCCATGCTGCTGCGCCCGGCTGCCTTGCTCGCTTCACTCGCCCTGTTGGCTGCGGTGGCTTCGCCGCCGCTGGCCGCGGCCGAGCTGACCATTCCGCCGATCCCGTACCACCAGCGCACCCTGCCGAACGGCTTGCAGGTGCTCAGCGTGGAGGATCACGCCAGCCCGAACGTGGCGGTGCAGGTGTGGTATCACGTCGGCTCGAAGGACGACCCGCAGGGGCGCTCCGGCTTCGCGCATCTGTTCGAGCATCTGATGTTCAAGAGCACGAAGCACATGCACGCCGAGCAGTTCGACCGGCTGACCGAGGACGTCGGCGGCGCCAACAACGCCTCCACCGGCGACGACGTCACCAACTATTTCGAGGTGGTGCCCAGCAACCACCTGCGGACCCTGTTGTGGGCCGAAGCCGAGCGACTGTCCAACCTCAACGTGGACGAGGCGAACTTCAAGTCCGAGCACGCGGTGGTGGAGGAGGAGTACCGCCAGAGCGTGCTGGCCAACCCATACGGCAAGCTGTTCAACGCGATCGACCCGAAGTCGTACGCCGTGCATCCATACAAGCGCCCGACCATCGGCAGCATCGAGGACCTGGAGGCGGCCACGCTGCCGGACGTGATCGCGTTCCACAACACGTTCTACCGGCCGGACAATGCCACGTTGATCGTCGCCGGCGATTTCGATCCGAAGCAGCTCGACGCCTGGGTCGACCAGTATTTCGGCTGGATCCCGAAACCGGCCACGCCGATCCCGCAGGTCACCGCGCAGGAGCCGAAGCGCAAGAAGAACCTGCGCTACACCGTCACCAGCGAGACCGCGCCGCTGCCCGCGGTGGCGATCACCTGGCTGCTGCCGCCGGCGTCCGACACGGCTGACAGCATCCCGCTGCAGGTCGCCGCCGCACTGCTGTCGCAGGGCGATTCCTCGCGGCTGTACCAGTCGCTGGTGTATCGCCACCAAGTCGCCCAGCAGGCCGGCGCCGATGCCGACGGCCGGGTCGGGCCGGGCCTGTTCACCGCCTACGCGATCCTCGCCAGCGGCCACCAGCCGGCCGAAGCGGAGAAGCTGCTGCACGAGGAAATCATCTGGCTGGCGACCCAGCCGATTCCCGCCGCCGAGCTGGACAAGGTGAAGACCCAGTTGCTGACCGGCGAACTGAAGCAGCGGCAGACTGCGCAGGGCCTGGCGTTCGCGCTGGGCCAGGCAGCGCTGATCGACGGCAACCCGGAACACGTCAACACCGACCTGGCCGCGTTGCAGAAAGTCACCGAACAGGACGTGCACCGCGTGCTGCAGAAATATGTGACCGGTGCGCGCAGCGTCACCATCGACTACCTGCCGCAGGCCGCCAAGGGAGAAGCGAAATGAGCCGCCGGATGCATACCTGTCGTTTGGCCGTCTTTACGGCCACCTTTATCGCTGCCGGCATCGCCGCGGCAGCTGACTTTCCGGCCACGCCGCCCGCGCCCGGCGCTGCGCCGACACTGAGCGTGCCAACGCCGTCGACGCAGACCCTGGCGAACGGCTTGCAGGTGATCAGCGTACGCCGCGCCGGCCTGCCGCTGGTCACCGCGCAGCTGGTGTTGCGCAGCGGCGGCGAGATGGACCCGCCGTCGCTGGCCGGCCTGGCCGACCTCACGGCGAGCCTGCTGACCAAGGGCGCCGCCGGCAAGACCGCGCCACAGATTGCCGCCGCGGCCGAGGCGCTGGGTGGTTCGCTGGATGCCGATGCCGGCTGGGACGAAAGCGCGGTCGGCATCACCGTGACCACGCCGAAGTTGCCGCAGGCGCTGGGCCTGCTGGCCGAGGTGGTGCGCCAGCCGGATTTCAGCGCGGCCGAGTTGAAGCGCGCGCAGGCGCAGGCGATCGACGACCTGCGCCTGCTGCTGAGCCGGCCCACCGCGCTGGCCTCGCTGGCGGCCAG
>DATCUT010000193.1:0-4021 GCA_036561785.1 Rhodanobacter sp. | reverse complement strand
CAGCGCCCGCGCCCCGGCGACGCTGCAGCTGGCCAACCCGCACGGCGGCTTCAGCACCGACGGCCGCGAGTACGTGATCACCCAGGCCGCCGGCGACAGCACGCCGGCGCCGTGGTCGAACGTGCTGGCCAACCCGTACTTCGGCACGGTGATCTCCGACAGCGGCAGCGCCTACACCTGGGGCGAGAACGCGCACGAATTCCGGCTCAGCCCGTGGCACAACGACCCGGTCGGCGACGATGGCGGCGAGGCGCTGTACCTGCGCGACGAGGACACCGGCCAGGTGTGGTCGCCGACCCCGCTGCCGTGCCGCGGCAGCGGCACGTACGTGACCCGCCACGGCTTCGGCTACAGCGTGTTCGAGCACCACGAGGACGGCATCCGCTCCGAGCTGTGGGTCTACGTGGCGCTGGATGCGTCGGTGAAATTCTCGGTGCTGAAGTTGCGCAACGAATCCGGCCAGGCGCGCCGGCTCAGCGTCACCGGCTACGTCGAATGGCTGCTCGGCGACCTGCGCGCGAAGACCGCGATGCACGTGGTCACCGAGTCGGACCCGGCCAGCGGCGCGCTGTTCGCGCGCAACGCCTACAACAGCGAGTTCCCGAACCGGGTGGCGTTCTTCGACATCGACGACCCCGCCCGCGGCATCGACGGCGACCGCAGCGAATTCCTGGGCCGCAACGGCAGCATGCGCGCACCGGCCGGACTGGGCCGCACGCACCTCTCCGGCCGGCTCGGTGCGGGACTGGACCCCTGCGCGGCGCTGCAATCCAGCGTGAACCTGGATGACGGCGAACAGCGCCAGCTGATCTTCCGCCTCGGCCTGGGCCGCGACGCCGCCGACGCCAGCGCGCTGGTACAGCGCTTCCGCGGCAACGGCAGCGCCGCCGACGCGCTGGAAAAAGTCCGCGCGCACTGGGTGCTCACGCTGGGCGCGGTGCAGGTGCACACGCCGGAGCCGGCGCTCGACGTGCTCGCCAACGGCTGGCTGCTGTACCAGACCATCGCCTGCCGCCTGTGGGCGCGCAGCGGCTACTACCAGTCCGGCGGCGCGTTCGGTTTCCGCGACCAGCTGCAGGATTCGATGGCGCTGCTGCATGCGGCGCCCGAACTGTCGCGCGCGCAGCTGCTGCTGTGCGCCGCGCACCAGTTCGCCGAGGGCGACGTGCAGCACTGGTGGCATCCGCCGCTGGACCGCGGCGTGCGCACCACCTGTTCCGACGACTACCTGTGGCTGCCGCTGGCCACCAGCCGCTATGTGCTGGCCGGCATCGACCGCGGCGTGCTGGACGAACGGATCGGTTACATCGAGGGCCGCGAGCTGCACCCCGGCGAGGAGTCGTACTACGACCTGCCACAACCCTCGGCCCTGCACGAGACGCTGTACCAGCACTGCGTGCGCGCGATCGAGCGCAGCCTCGCGCAGCGCGGCGCGCACGGCCTGCCGCTGATCGGCGGCGGCGACTGGAACGACGGCATGAACCGGGTCGGCGAAAAGGGCCGCGGCGAAAGCGTATGGCTGGGCTTCTTCAGTGGCGAGGTGCTGGCCCGCTTCGCCGAGGTGGCCCGGCTGCAGCAGGACGAGGCCTTCGCGCTGCGCTGCGAGAGCGAAGTCGCCCAATTGCGCATCGCGCTGGAACAGCACGGCTGGGACGGCGCCTGGTATCGCCGCGCGTACTTCGACGACGGTACGCCGCTGGGTTCCAGCGGCAACGACGAATGCCGGATCGACTCGATCGCGCAGAGCTGGTCGGTGCTGTCCGGCATCGGCGCCCCGGAACGCCAGCAGCAGGCGATGGACTCGCTGGATTCCCACCTGGTGCGCCGCGACGCCGGCCTGGTGCAACTGTTGAACCCGCCGTTCGACAAGTCCGCACTCGACCCCGGCTACATCAAGGGCTACGTGCCCGGCGTGCGCGAGAACGGCGGCCAGTACACGCACGCGGCGATCTGGGCCACGATGGCGTTCGCCGAACTCGGCGACAGCGCGCGCGCGTGGGAACTGCTGCGCATGATCAACCCGGTCAGCCACGGCATCGACGCCGCGCAGATGGACGTCTATAAAGTGGAGCCCTACGTGGTCAGCGCCGACGTCTATGCGGTCGAACCGCACGTCGGCCGCGGCGGCTGGAGCTGGTACACCGGTTCCGCCGGCTGGATGTACCGGCTGATCGTGGAGTCCTTGCTCGGCCTGCGCCTGGAAGCCGGCAAGCTGCGCTTCGCGCCGGTGCTGCCGCCCGAGTGGGAAGGCTTCTCCATCGACTACCGCCACCGCGACACGCCATACCGGATCCACCTGCGCCAGAGCGACGCCGGCACGATGAGCACCGTGTGGCTGGACGGCGTGGCGCAAGTCGATGGCTGCATTCCGCTGGCCGACGACGGAGCGGAGCACAGCGTGGAGCTGAACTGGCCGCGTCGTGCATGAAACCGGGCGCGGCTGCGCACCCCTGCGCTCAGCGGTCCAGTGGGCTCAACACGCCGTGGCCGCCGCGATTTAGAACGTGGGTATAAATCTGGGTGGTCGCTACGTCTTTGTGGCCGAGCAGCTCCTGGATGGTGCGGATGTCCTGGCCGGCCTCCAGCAAGTGGGTGGCAAAGGAATGCCGCAAGGTGTGACAGGTGGCGGGCTTCGTGATGCCAGCCTTGAGCCGTGCTGCGCGTACCGCGCGCTGCAACCCCGCCTCGTCGAGATGATGACGTCGCAGCTCGCCGCCGCGCGGATCACGCGAAAGCTGACCCGAGGGAAACACATATTGCCAACCTAGCTCCCGCGCCGCCGACGGATACTTGCGTGCCAGCGCATACGGCAACCAGACCGCACCGCAACCTTCAGCCAGATCCTGTCGATGGATCACGGTCACCCGTTCCAACTGTGCCCGCAGCGGATCGCACAACCGCCGTGGCAGAGGCACATGTCGATCCTTGCCGCCCTTGCCATCTCGAACGCAGATCTGATTGAGCCCGAAGTCCACATCCTTGACGCGCAAACGCACGCACTCCATCAGACGCAGGCCCGACCCGTACAACAACGACGCCATCAACGCGAAGCAGCCGTCCAGCATGGCCAGCAACCGGGTCACCTCGTCACGCGACAGCACCACCGGCACCCGCTGCGGCCGCTTGGCCCGCACGACCGTCTCCATCCACGGCAGTTCGATCGACAAGACTTCCCGATACAGAAACAGCAAGGCCGACAGCGCCTGGTTCTGGGTACCCGCCGCAACCTGCCCCTGGGTCGCCAACGTACTGAGAAAACCCTCTACCTCCGCTACCCCCATGTCACGCGGGTGCCGCTTGTCATTCGCCAGAATGAAACGTCGAACCCAGCCGACATACGCCTGTTCCGTGCGCAGGCTGTAATGCTTCAAACGCAAACGCGCCCGCACCTGATCCAGCAACCGCGGCGTTTTCGCCCCCGTTACACCCTCACTTTCGCCTGCGTAACTCATACACCCTCAAAAGTGTCGGATAACACCGGCAGCCTGCTCCCACACCCGCGGCGACGCTGCAGTGCAAGCACATGATCTGCTGTAGGAATTCGCCACTTGAACGGTCAGGAGCAGGACTGCATACTCGGCGCAACACCCCACTTTTGGGGTCTACTTAGCGTTATACGTCACACGTCACTTTGTATTCCATCGGGACGCACGGGCAAGTCATGCAGGCCGGTGCGTTTCCTCTGCCGCATTTTGGGCAAATCCATCCGTATGGTGCACACGGTGATTGTTGTCCTGGGTGTCTGTAAAACGGGCAATTACTGGCGTGGTTCCCAGCGGAGTCCATTTCGCATTCTGTACAGTTCGTCATCTCGCCTCCTTCACACAGCCGTATAACAATTCGCTCGTGCGGACTGGCTACGCCAGCCGCACATCTCAGTCGTTAGATTGCAGGGGCAGTCTGTGAGCAAGAACAAGAAAGGCGTAGGGGTGCAGGCGCGCGAGCAACGTCTCGAAAGAGATCGCAATAAGGCTGAGGAAATTCGTGCTCTAGCTCAGAAACATTCTCTCGGCACAAAGCA
>DATCUT010000192.1:0-34089 GCA_036561785.1 Rhodanobacter sp. | reverse complement strand
GCCCAGCCACATCAGCGCGCGCTGCGGCAGCCGCGCGATCAGCCAGATCGCGCCCACGCCCAGCCACGCCGGCCAGTGGCGCGGCGCGAGCAGCGAACGGGTGAAGGTGGGGCGGGGCATGCCGGGCATCGTGCGCATTGTAGTGGAGGCGGGGAAGCGGGAACGGCGGGTGGCAGCGTGTCGCATGCTTCGGCTCCGTGAGCCGTTCCCGCTCATCCGCTCTCGTATACTGCCGCGTTGGACTGACGGGCATTGACGTTGCGCTATCTCTACACCCTCGCGATGTTCCTGGTGACGCCGCTGCTGGTGCTGCGGCTGCTGGCGCGCGGGGTGCGCTCGCGGCCTTACCACCGGCGCTGGCCGGAACGGTTCGGCTTCTTCGATCCGCCCGGCTTCAGCGGCAGCCTGTGGGTGCATGCGGTGTCGGTGGGCGAGGTGAACGCGGCCGAGCCGCTGATCAAGGCGTTGCGGCGCGACTATCCGAACGCGCCGCTGGTGATCACCACGGTCACGCCGACCGGCACCGCGCGCGTGCACCAGCTGTTCGGCGACAGCGTGTTCCACGTCTACCTGCCGTATGACCTGCCGTACGCGGTGGGCCGCTTCCTGAAGAAGATCCGGCCGCGGCTGGCGCTGATCGTCGAAACCGAGATCTGGCCGAACCTGTATTTCGCCTGCCGCCGGCGCGGCATCCCGCTGATGATCGTCAACGCGCGATTATCGGAACGCTCGCTGCGCGGCTACAAGCCGCTGCGCGGGTTGCTGCGTTCGGCGCTGCGCTGTGTGCGCCTGATCGCCGCGCAGTCGCGCACCGACGCCGCGCGCTATCGCCTGCTCGGCGCCGATCCGGAGCAGGTGCTGGTTACCGGCAACATGAAGTTCGACATGCCGATCCCGGACGGCGCGGTGGCCGAAGGCGCGTCGATGCGCGGGCACTGGGGGGCGCGGCGACCGGTGTGGATGGCGGCCAGCACCCACGAGGGCGAGGAGCTGGCGGTACTGGAAGCGCACTTGCAGGTGTTGAAGCGATTGCCCGATGCGCTGCTGCTGCTCGCGCCGCGCCACCCGGAACGCTTCCGGGCGGTCGAGCATGCGGTGCGCAGCCTCGGCTTCACGGTCGCCACGCGCAGTCTCGAGGGCGTGCCGTCGGCCTCGCACCAGGTCTTCGTGATCGACGCCATGGGGCAGCTGATGCCGTTCTTCGCGGCGTCCGACCTGGCTTTCGTCGGCGGCAGCCTGGTGCCGATCGGTGGCCATAACGTGCTGGAGCCGGCGGCCTTGTCGGTGCCGGTGCTGGTGGGTCCGCAGACCTTCAACTTCGAGGAGATCACCCGCAGCCTGATCGAAGAAGGCGGCGCCGAACGCGTGGCGGATGCCGAGCGGCTGGGTCCGGCCACGCTGCAGCTGCTGCTCGATGCAACGAAGCGCGCGCAGATGGGGCAGGCTGCGCAGTGCGTGTTCGAGCGCGAGCGCGGCGCGGTGCAGCGGGTCATGCGGCTGATCGACACCTTGCTGCAGGAGTGACGGCGCGGAAAATAGGACGGCCGGGCGTGGGCCCGGCCGTCTTCGCGTGCAACGTGAGGCGGTTTACTGCAGCAGCGCGTTGATTTCCTCGACGTCCTTCAGGTCGGCCGTGCCGGCGGTCTGCTTGAGCAGCAGCTTGTTCAGGATGAACTGGTGGCGGGCCTGCGAGTAGCTGCTCTCCGAGGAGGTCAGGGTCTGGATCGCCAGCAGCACGTTGGTCATCGTCTGGGTGCCGACATCGAAGCCGGCGCGGGTCGCCTCGAGCGCCTTGCGGCCGGAATCCACCGAGGCCTTGGCCGATTCCACCTGGGCGATGCCGGCGATCACCGAGCGGTAGTAGTTGAGCGTGTCGCGTACCACCTGGCGCCGCTGTACTTCCATCGCGTCGGTGGCGGCATCGCGCTGGTAGATCGACTGGCGCACGCGCGACTGGGTCGCGCCGCCCGAGAAGATCGGCACGTTCAAGGTCAGCCCGATCGTGGTCGAGGCCGGGTCGCGATAGCGGGCGGAGGCGTCGCTCTCCGACCAGCCGGCACCCTTGCCGTAGGAGACGCCGGCGGTGATCGTCGGCAGATGGGCGGCACGCGCGGCGCTGATGTTGTGCTGGGCCGTCTCCACGCTGTTTTTCTGCGCGAGCAGGTTGGGATTGGTTTCCAGCGCCTGCTTGACCCAGCTTTCCTGGTCGGCCGGCGCCGGCGGCTGCATCGGCAGGTCGTCGCGCAGCTTCTTCAGGTCGCCGGTCGGCTTGCCGGTGATCTGGGTAAGCGCCTCACGGGCATCGTTGAGCGCATTCTGCGCGGCGATGGTCTGCGACTTGGCCGCCTCGTAATAGGCCTTGGCCTGGTACACGTCGGTGATCGCCGAGAGGCCGACCTTGAAGCGCTGGTCGGACTGCTCGTACTGCTGGCGGAAGGCGTCCTCGTTGGCCTTGGCGTAGGTCAGCTCGTCCTCGCTGGTCAGCACGCCGAAGTAGGCCGCGGCCACGCGCCCGTAAAGGTCCTGCGCCGCCGCCTGGTACAGCTCGTCCTGCGCGTTCGACGCCGAATGGGCGGCCTTGAGGTTGGCGTACTTGCTGAAGTCGAGCACGGTCTGGCTGAGCGTGCCGTTGATCGAACGCGAACGGCTGTGGCCGATCTGGTTGCCGCCGTTGGTCTGGTTGAGGCTCATGCTTGCGCCGATCTGCGGCAGCAACGACGCACGTGCCTGGTCCACCCCTTCGCCGGTGGCCAGCCGGGTGGCGTCGGCCTGCGACAGCACCGGATCATTGGCACGCGCTTCGCGATAGGCATCGAGCAGATCCTCGCCGTGGCTGGGCAGCGAGATGGCGGCCAGGGCCAGTGCAAGAGTGAGCAGCTTCAAACGCATGGGGTGCCTCGTGGGAATCGATTCGGGGGCGAAATCAGAACACGAACCGTTGCGGCGGTTCGGCATGGGTCAGGTAGGGCAGATCGGTTTCGAACAGGGTTTCCTCGCGATAGCGGCCGGCGCCTTCGTGGGTGAGCAAGGTGGCCTGCTGCGCCGGCGACTGGCCGCGGACGACCAGCGCGCGTGCGCCGGGCTTGAGCCAGGTCAGCCAGCGTGGCGGGATCGCATGCACCGCACCGGTCACCACCAGCGCGTCGAACAGGCCATCGGGCTGCCATTCGTTGACCGCTTCGCCGGTGGCCAGGCTGGCGTTCGTGATGCCGGCGGCCCGCAGGCGCCGGGCGGCGGCCGCGGTGAAATCGGCGTGGATGTCGACGCTGGTCACCTGGGCGGACAAGGTGGCCAGGCACGCAGTGAGAAAGCCCGAACCGGTGCCGATTTCCAGCACGTGGTCGGTGGGCAGCAGCTCCAGCGCCTGCAGCACGCGGCCTTCCACCACCGGCTTCATCATCACTTCGCCATGACCCAACGGCAGGCACAGGTCGGCGAACGCCAGCTGGCGGTGTTCGGCGGCGACGAAATCCTCGCGGCGCACGCGGCTGATCACGTCCAGCACGCGGCCGTCCAGCACTTCCCACGGGCGCACCTGGTTTTCCACCATGTTCAGTCGCGCCTGCTCGATATTCATCGCCATCTGCTCGTGTCCCGTACGGATCGGAAAAAGGTCAAAAAGGATAAGCGCTAGCGCCTGCCCCTACAATGACACGCCCCGACAGTGACAAGCCTGCCGGTTGCATGGCAGACCACGAAGTGCCGGAAGTCATCGCAAGGGGTTGACGGGCGTCACCCGTTGCCGCGCGCAGGCGGAAAGGCCTCGAAACCGCGGTTCCGACGCCATCTTGGAAAATAATTGAACCGCCACGTATAATAAAGCGAGAGTTTCCGTTTGGGAAGGTGAAGGTGGAGGCATGAATACCAGCGCGCAAATCAGGTCCCAGGGTCCCGGTCGCCCGAAGGACATGGAAAAGCGTGCGGCCATCCTGGTGGCGGCAAAGGCCCTGTTCATCCGCAATGCGTTCGCCGGTACCAGCATGGACGCAATCGCGGCGGATGCCGGAGTGTCCAAGCTCACCGTATACAGCCACTTCGGCGACAAGGACAACCTGTTCCGCGAAGTGATCCGCTCGCGCATCCAGGACCTGTTGCCGGAGGAGACCTACTTCTTCGATCCGCACGCCGACATCCGCGACACGCTGCTGCGGGTGGCGCTGACCCATGCCCACCTCGATTGCAACGCCGAGACCGTGGGTACGTTCCGCGCCATCCT
This sequence comes from Rhodanobacter sp., assembly GCA_036561785.1. Classification (GTDB taxonomy): domain Bacteria; phylum Pseudomonadota; class Gammaproteobacteria; order Xanthomonadales; family Rhodanobacteraceae; genus Rhodanobacter. Next base: position 29,873 of record DATCUT010000192.1, on the reverse strand, counting down.
CAGCGACTGCCGCCAGGGCAATCCGCGCTACGGCAAGCTGATCTGGGAAGAGGGCGCGGCGCGTACGCATGGACTGATGGAACGTCTGCTGCAGCAGGCGGTTGACGCCGGCCAGTTGGACATCGACGACGTACCGCGCGCCAGCGTGCAGTTTCTCACCCTGATCAAGGGCAACCTGATGATGCGCCAGATGTTCGGCTGCACCGAATGCCCCGAGAGCTACGTCGAGGAAATCGAGACCACGGCGCGGGCCGGTGTCGAGATGTTCCTGCGCGCCTATCGGCCGCGTTGACGCGCGGCAATCCATCGGCCTGAGTGGCTTTCGCCGGGCGCGTCTGATGCGGGCCGACCCTGCGCGTGCCGTTGCGCGAACTCGGTCAGGCGCCGAGGTTCGACGGCGCGGACAGTCCGCCGTCCCGGTCGGCGGCGACTTCGATGCGTACGCTTCCATTTTTACCGGGTCGGCCCGCACAGCCATCCGGTGTCCCGGTGCGCGATAATGCCTCGACCAGGGCGAGTTCCGCCGCGCACGCGTACGTCGATTTTCGCGCATATGTACCGATCCGAGTAAAGGTTGCCCGATGAAGCTGCAGGTGCCGTTCGTCCAGTTGCCGTTGCAGTTCGATGCCGATGTACTGGCGCGCGAGATCGCCGCCCTCGGCAGCGAGCACTGGCGCGAACACCCGCAGAAGTTCCCGGGCAATTACGCCTTGCCGCTGATCTCGGCCGGCGGCGATCCCGACAACGATGCGGTGGCCGGCGCGATGCGCCCGACCCCGTATCTCGCGCAATGCCCGTACCTGACGCAGGTGCTGGCGCGGATCGGCGGCGTGTGGGGACGCACGCGGCTGATGAAGCTGACCGGCCAGGCCGAGGTCAGCCCGCATGCCGACATCAACTACTACTGGCGCGAGCGCGTGCGCGTGCACGTGCCGATCGGGACCCGGCCCACCGTGCGCTTCCTGTGTGGCGACGCCGAGGTCAACATGGCGCCGGGCGAGTGCTGGATCTTCGACACCTGGCGCACGCATCAGGTCATCAATGCGGCCGACGACGAGCGCATCCACCTGGTGGCAGACACGGTCGGTGGTGAGCCGTTCGCCGATCTGGTCAGGCGTGGTCGCGCGCCCGGCCACGGCGCCTTCGACGGTTGGCGCGCGGAGGCCATTGCGCCGCAGGACGGTGCCCAACCCCAACTGCGTTATGAAGCCGTCAACGTACCGGTGGTGATGACGCCATGGGAGCTGCGTGAACACGTGGGCTTCCTGTTTGGCGAGGCGCGTGCGCATCCGCAGTTGCAGCCGGCCCACCAGATCGCCATACATTTCCTGCATGTCTGGCAGGCGTTGTGGGCGCAGTACGGCACCGACCAGGTCGGCTGGCCGGCCTATCGCGAAGCGCTCGATGCGTTCTCGGACGACATGGAGCGTTACGCGGTGCCACTGCAGATGGTCAACGGCGCGCTGTTCATGAACACGTTGCGGGGGATGATCCTGCAGGTGGCACTGGCCGATCGCGCCGCGATCGCGGATGCCAGCGAGCCGCGACTGCCGGTGGCGCCGACGCTGATTCAGGCGCGCGACGAGCAGTACGGACGCGATCCGCTGTTCGATCGCCCGGTGTTCATCATTTCGCCGCCACGCGCAGGTTCCACGCTGCTGTTCGAGACGCTGGCGCAGGCATCGGGCGTGTACACGATCGGCCACGAGAGCCATGCGCTGATCGAGGGCCTGCAGGAGTTGCACCCCGCCAGCCGCGACTTCGATTCCAACCGGCTCGATGCGGCCGCGGCGACGCCCGAGCTCGTGGCGGAATTGCGCCGGCGTTTTTACGCCGAACTGCGCGACCGCGATGGCCGCCCGGCGGAAGCGCCGCCGGTACGCCTGCTGGAGAAGACTCCGAAGAACGCGCTGCGCGTGTCGTTCCTGGCAAAGATCTTCCCGGAGGCGCACTTCGTCTACCTGCACCGCGACCCACGCCAGACGCTGGGCAGCATGCTCGATGCGTGGCAGTCAGGCCGCTTTCGCACCTATCCGCAGTTGCCCGGTTGGGACGGCCCTCCATGGTCGCTGCTGCTGGTTCCCGGCTGGCGTGAATTGAGCGGATGTTCGCTGCCCGAGATCGTCGCCGCGCAGTGGGGCACCACCACGCGCATCCTGCTGGACGATCTCGAGGCACTCCCGGCCGAGCGCCGCCAGGTCGTGCACTATGACGCGCTGCTCGCCGATCCGGCGACGGAAGTGGCACGCCTGTGCGCGGCGCTCGGGTTCGACTGGGATCGCCCGCTCGATGCCGCGTTGCCGTTGTCGCGTTTCACCCTTTCCGCACCCGCGCCCGACAAGTGGCGCCGGCATGCCGAGCAGATCGAAGCGGTATTGCCAGGCTTGCAGGGGATCATCGAGCGGGCGGGACGGTTCGCTGCGCAGCGCACTCCGTCGTCCCAGGCGAGCTGATCTTCACCTGGCTTTTTCATGCGCATTTCTACGCTGGGAGGTCTCGATGGCACTGGCATGTTGATGTCCTGCCCGGGCCCCTTTCCCACCTGCGCAGGAGCCAGCCATGGCCATGACCAAGCCGTTCGTCAGCGACATCGAGAACATCCGCAAGCGCGCGCGCCAGGACATCGACAAGGGCGCGATGACGGCGGGTTACCGTGCCGATCGCGGAACGGTGGTCAAGCTGCTCAACCATGCGCTGGCCACCGAGATCGTCTGCGTGCTGCGCTACAAGTACCACTACTACATGGCTTCGGGCATCCATTCGCAGTCGATCAAGGCGGAGTTCCTGCAGCACGCGAACGAGGAACAGGGCCACGCTGACCTGATCGCCGAGCGCATCACCCAGCTCGACGGCAAGCCGAACCTGTCGCCGGAAGGCCTGCTCAGCCGCAGCCATTCCGACTACGTCGAGGGCGAGGACATCGTCGACATGATCAAGGAAGACCTGGTTGCCGAACGCATCGCGATCGACAGCTACCGCGAGATGATCAGCTACGTCGGCACCGACGACCCGACCACCCGCCGTGTGCTGGAAGGCATCCTGGCGATGGAGGAAGAGCACGCCGAGGACATGAACACGCTGCTGGAACAGCTCGGCAAGAAGGGCGAACCGGCCAAGCCGTCGCCAACCCGGAGGGCCGCGGGCAAGCGCGGCTGATCGTACGCGGCGGCGCACACGCACGCCGCGCGACGTATCACCAGCCGGCCAGCGCCAGCTTGCCGATCGTGCTGCCCGATTCCAGCCGGCGATGCGCCTCGCGCAGGTTCGCCGCATGGATCGGGGCTAGCGTTTCGGTGCGCGTGCCGCGCAATTCACCCGCATCGATCAGGCTGGCGACCCGTTCGAGGATGTGGCCCTGCTCGGCCATGTCGGCGGTGTTGAAGCGCGCGCGGGCGAACATGAACTCCCAGTGGATGCCGATGCATTTGGCCTTGTACGGGTCGCCGATCCTCAGCGCGCCGGCCGGCTCCACGATCAGGCCGACGTGGCCTTGCGGCGCGAGCAACTGGCCGATCGCATCCCAGTAGTGATCGGTATCGGCAAGATTGAGCACCGCGTCGACCTGGCCGAAACCCAGCGCTTCCAGCTGCGGTGCCAGCGCGTGGCGATGGTTGATCACATGTTGCGCGCCCATCGTGCGGCACCAGTCGATGGTCTCGGCGCGCGAGGCGGTGGCGATCACGCTGAAGCCGGCGCGCCGCGCCAGCTGGATCGCGATCGAGCCAACCCCGCCGGCGCCGCCGATCACCAGCAGCGACTTGCCTTCGCCGCCGTGCTCGCTGTCGAACGGCATGCGCTGGAACAGCAGTTCCCACGCGGTGATCGCGGTCAGCGGCAACGCCGCTGCCTCGGCCAGGTCCAGTGACCGCGGTGCATGCCCGACCAGGCGTGCGTCGACCAGCTGGAACTGCGCGTTGCTGCCGGGGCGGGTGACGTCGCCGGCGTAGTACACGCGATCGCCCGGCCGGAAGCCGCCCACCGATTCACCGATCGCCTCGACAGTACCGGCAGCGTCGTAGCCAAGCACCTTCGGTTGCGCCTCGACCTGCGGCTTGGGCGAGCGGACCTTGGTGTCGACCGGATTCACCGAGACCGCCTCGACGCGCACCAGCAGGTCGTGCGCGCCGGGTACGGGCGTGGGCAGTTCGATGTCGAGCAGTGACTGCGGGTCGTCGATCGGCAGGTAGCGGGTGAGGGCGACGGCTTTCATGGGGTATCTCCGGCAGCAGAACGACAAGCTTGCGCCGGCGGCGGATGGCGCGCGGCGGATGACTCGTTCCAACAGGAGCGACAAGGATACGGCGGCAGCCTGTCTACTCACAGTGGGCGACGGGCGGCGTTGTAAGCTTGGCCACTCGTTCGTCGCCCCACAGGAGCCGCCCGATGCAGACCCAGGACACTTCGAACCCGCCGCGCCACGGCATCCGCCGCGCCATCCTGGCCTTGCTTGCGTTGCTGGTGCTGTGCGTGGCGGCGCTGATGTGGTGGTGGGACAGCGAGCCGGCGCTGTTCGATCCGGTGGCGGTGACCCAGGCGCAGCTGCAGCAACTGAAGCGGCCGGTCAGCACCGGCGCCACCACCACGGTCACCCTGATCACCTCGGTGCGCACCCTGCTCGACAAGCGCGGCGGCTACCTCAGCAACGACAAGCTGCCGCCGGGCGTGTTCATGGACAACGTTCCCAATTGGGAATTCGGTTCGCTGACCGCGTCGCGCGACCTGGTACGCGCGCTGCGCAACGACTTCAGCCGCTCGCAGACGCAGTCGACCGAGGACAAGGACCTGGCCGAGGCCGACCCGCTGCTGAACAGCCCGAACGACCGCTGGCTGCTGCCCAGCTCGGAGAGCCAGTACCGCAAGGCGATCAGGCATCTGGACGGCTATCTCGGCCGGCTCGGCGACAGCGACGACAGCAACGCGCACTTCTACGCGCGCGCGGACAATCTGGCCGATTACCTGCAGGTGGCTTCGGCGCGGCTGGGCTCGCTGTCGCAGCGGCTGTCGGCCAGCGTGGGCCAGATCCGTCTCGGCGATGTCCCCTCGGCCGACGCGCCGGCGGAAGCCGGCACGGCACGCGCACCCGGCGGCAGCCGCCTGGTGAAAACCTCGTGGACCCGGATCGACGACAACTTCTACGAGGCGCGCGGCTATACCTCGACCCTGCTTGAACAGTTGAAGGCGTTCCAGCAGGATTTCGGCCCGATCCTGCGCAGCAAGCACGCCGACGTCAGCCTGGAGCAGGTGATCCGCGAGCTGGAGGAAGCGCAGCGCCCGCTGCACAGCCCGATGGTGCTGAACGGTTCGCCGTTCGGCTTCTTCGCCAACCATTCGCTGGTGATGGCGAACTACGTGTCGCGCGCCAACGCGGCGCTGATCGACCTGCGCGAATTGCTCAAGCGCGGCTGAGTCCATGACGCGGCAACCCCGCCGGGGCGGGGTTGGTCGTGCAACGACATGTTTCGCCTTCACCCGCCACCGGCGCATCACGCGGCGAATGGCGCGAGGGTCTGCGACGCGGTGGCCGGATGGACAAGGAGAAGCTGCGCGCTCCGCCCGGAGTTCACGACCACCGGACTCAGTCGCCGATGGCATCCTGGTAACGCTGGAAACCGGCCACGATCTCGGCCTTGGCCTCGTCGGCGCCGACCCAGCCCTCCACCTTCACCCACTTGCCCTTCTCCAGATCCTTGTAGTGCTCGAAGAAGTGGCCGATGCGTTCCAGCCAGTGCGGCGAGACGCCCTTCATGTCGTTGATGTGCGCATAGCCCGGGAACACCTTGGGCGACGGGATCACCACCAGCTTCTCGTCGCTGCCGGCCTCGTCGGTCATCTTCAGCATGCCGACCGGGTGACAGCGGATCACCGAGCCGACGGCCAGCGGCAGCGGCAGGATCACCACCGCGTCGAGCGGGTCGCCGTCGCCGCCCAGGGTGCGCGGCACGTAGCCGTAGTTGCACGGGTAGCGCATCGGGGTGGACAGGATGCGGTCGACGAAGATCGCGCCGCTTTCCTTTTCCACCTCGTACTTGACCGGCTCGGCATCCTTGGGGATCTCGATGATGACGTTGATTTCGTCCGGCACGTTGCGGCCGGCGGAGACGAGGTGCAGACCCATGGAATGTCCTTGGCGATGAAGGGGAAAAGAAGGTCCGCAAGAATACGCCAAACGCTGTTGCGACGCAGCAACGACGGGCTCGTCCCGGCGCTGGTCAGGCCTTCTTCGGCTTCTTGTAAGGCCGCTCGCGCAGCCATTTGGTGGCGATCCACTTCTCGCCCTGCAGCACCGGCAGGCCGGCGTGCAGCGAACTCTGGTCGCCACCTTCGTAGGCGAAATACACGGCCGCGCCACGCCGCGCGGTGACGGTGAGGCCAAGTTCGGGGAACGCCGTGCCGCCGCCTTGCGCGGGCGTGTTCAGGTACATCACCACGCTGGCGATGCGCTGCCCGCCCACCGCGGTGATCGCGCCGTAGCCGGGTTGTTCCGGGTCGAACCAGTCGAAGTGCGGCTCGTATTCCTGGCCCGGCAGGTAGTGCAGGATCTGCAGGCCTTCGCCGTGGCTCGCCGGCACGCCGAGCAGGGCGGCCAGGCGCTGCTCGATGCGGCCGACCAGCGGCACTTCGTTCAAGGTGAAGAACATCCCCTCGCTGGTGCGCCGCTGATCCACCTGGTGGCGGCCCTCGCTGTCGACGGTGAGCGCGCGCTGCAGGCGCGGCCGTGCCAGCGCGATCAATTCGTCGCACTCCTGCCCGCTGAGGATGTTCTCCAGCACCCGCAGCGCCGGTACGTCGACGCCGAGCGAGATGCCGACGGCGTGCCCGTCGATGCAGACTTCCGGTGCCTCGGGGTGTTTCGTGCGCAGGCCCTGCGGCGATCCCCTGGTGGTGCTGGCAAGCAGCGTCGCCAGCGGCAGCTTCAATACCTCGGCGACGATGCTGCGACTCTGCCGCGGGTCGTAGCCGTTCTCCTTCAGCAGCCGCAGCACTTCCGGCACACCATGCCCGGCCCGCGTCGTGGCCAGGATCCATTCGCGCAGTTCGGGGCTGATGGTGGTGCGTGGGTGCATGGCGATGGGGAAGGGTGGCGGATCGCGAAAGCTTACTTCAGGCCACCCCGCCATACGACGCGAGCCGGCGGATGCCGGCTCGCGAATGCTGCATGACGGCGATGGATCGTCCTACTTCAGCTGGTCCCACAAAAAGTCGTAGGCCATCGCGTGCATGTGGGCGGACTGCTGGTTGTCCGCGCCGGCGCCATGACCGCCTTCGAGGTTCTCGTAGAACCACACGTTCGGGTGGCCCTGCGCCTGCATCCGCGCAGCCATCTTGCGTGCCTGCACCGGGCCGACACGGTCGTCGCTGGTGGCGGTGTAGAACAGCGCCGGCGGGTAGTGGCCGTCCTTCTTCACGTTCTGGTATGGCGAGAACGTCTTGATGAAGTTCCAGTCGGTAGTGTCGGGGTTGCCGTATTCGGCCATCCACGAGGCACCGGCGGACAGATGGATGTAGCGCTTCATGTCCAGCAGCGGTACTTCGCAGGCGATCGCGCCGAACAGCTGCGGGTACATCGTGAGCATGTTGCCCATCAGCAGGCCGCCGTTGCTGCCGCCTTCGGCGCCGAGGTGCTTCGCCGAGGTGACGCCGCGCCGAACCAGGTCCTCGGCCACCGCGGCGAAGTCCTCGTACGCGCGCGGACGGTTCGCCTTCAGCGCGGCCTGGTGCCATTGCGGGCCGTACTCGCCGCCGCCGCGGATATTCGCGATCACGTAGACGCCGCCACGTTCGAGCCACGCGCGACCGACGCTGCCGCTGTATTGCGGCTGCAGCGACACCTCGAAGCCGCCGTAGCCGTACAGCAGGGTGCGGTTGGCGCCGTCCAGCTTGAGGTCCTTCGGGGCGATCTCGAAGTACGGCACGCGGGTGCCGTCCTTCGACTTCACGAAGTGCTGGCCGACCGTGAACTTCGCGGCGTCGAAGAACGCCGGCGCCTGCTTGATCGTCTCGGCCGCCGCGCCGTCCAGCACGCCGCGCTGCAGCGACGACGGCGCCAGGAAGCCGGTGACGTCGAGCCAGTACTCGTCGCTGTGGTCGGGATCGGTGTCAATCACGTTGATCGTGCTCATCGCCGGCGCGCCCGCCATCGCCGCGCGCTTCCAGTCGCCGTCGGGTGTCGTCATCTGCGGCGGGGTCAGCACCTCCAGCCGGCTCTTGACGTCGTCCATCAGGTTGAGGATCAGGTGATGCCGGGTCCACGCGTACGAGTCCAGCGAGGTATGCGCGTCCGGCTCGAACAGCACGGTGAAATGGCGCTTGCCGGCCATGAAGCTGTCGAGCTGCGTGGCCAGCAGCGCACCGGCGGGATAGGTGGTGCCGGCGACGGTCCACGGCGAACGGGTCCGCACCAGCAGCCATTCGCGATGGGCGTCGGCCTCCGCGTCGGCCGGCACTTCGACGCGGGCCAGCCTGCCCTCGATGCGCTGGTACAGGTCGCTGTGATAGAAGTCCCTGGCGATGGAAACGAAATCGCGCTCGTAGCCCGGCGTGCGGTCGTGGTACGCGTTGACCGCGAGGTCGCTCGGCTTGCCCTCGTACACGGTGGTGGCTGCCGACAACGGCGTGCCGCGCTTCCATGCCTTGGCGATGCGCGGGTAGCTCGATTCGGTCATCGAGCCGGGGCCGAAGTCGGTGCCGACGTAGAGGGTGTTTTCGTCGATCCAGCCGACCTGGCTTTTCGCCACCGGCAACTCGAAGCCGTCCTTCACGAATGCCTTGTGCGGGATGCTGAACTCGCGCACCACGGTGGCGTCGCCGCCGTCCGGCGACAGCGAAACCAGACAGCGTTCGTACGCCGGCTTCAGGCATTCCACATCCTTGAACACCCAGCGCTTGTTCTCGGCCTTGTTCAGCGCGTCGATGTCCAGCAGCACCTCCCACGCCGGCTCGGCCTTGCGGTATTCGGCCAGCGTGGTGCGCCGCCAGACGCCGCGCGGATGCGCCTTGTCGCGCCAGAAGTTGTACAGATGGCTGCCCATGCGGTTGACGTAGGGGATGCGCGCCTCCGAGTCGAGCACCTCGAGGATGCTGTCGCGGGTGCGCGCGAATTCGGCGTTGTCGACGAACTGTTTCGCGGTCGCCGTGTTCTGCTGCCTCACCCAGTCCAGCGCGCGGGCGCCGTGGATGTCTTCCAGCCACAGGAACGGATCGTCGCTGGTCGGAGTGGCTGCGGGAGCGGGTGTCGTGTCGCGGGCGTGGATGTCGTTCATGCCCGTCAGTGTGACGCCGAGTGCCAGCATCAGCCAGACCGATTTCATCGTGTGCTCCCAGGTGCGCGAGTGAATGCAATGGACATGACGGGCGCGGCCCGCGGTCGGCCGAGCGTAACCGGCCGAGCATGCGGCCGCCCGTGACTAAAGTCAGGTGACAGGCGCCGCGTCGGCGCGAAACAGGAATCCCGCCACGCGGGCGGGATTCCTGTCGTTGCGGACGCGTGGCTTACAGCAGCGGAATCAGCAGCAGCGCCACGATGTTGATGATCTTGATCAGCGGGTTCACCGCCGGGCCGGCGGTGTCCTTGTACGGGTCGCCCACGGTATCGCCGGTGACCGCGGCCTTGTGCGCCTCGGAACCCTTGCCGCCGTGGTGGCCGTCCTCGATGTACTTCTTCGCGTTGTCCCAGGCGCCGCCGCCAGTGGTCATCGAGATCGCCACGAACAGGCCGGTGACGATGGTGCCGATCAGCACGCCGCCCAGCGCCTTCGGCCCGAGCAGCAGGCCGACCACGATCGGCACCGCCACCGGCAGCAGCGACGGCACGATCATCTCGCGGATCGCCGACTTGGTCAGCATGTCCACCGCGCGCGAGTATTCCGGCTTGGCGGTGCCGGCCATGATGCCGGGGATGTCGCGGAACTGCCGGCGCACCTCGACCACCACCGCGCCAGCGGCACGACCGACCGCTTCCATCGCCATCGCGCCGAACAGGTACGGGATCAGGCCGCCGATCAGCAGGCCGATGATCACCATGTGATCGGACAGGTCGAAGGTAAGCGTCGTATACGGCATCCCGGCGGCCAGTGCCTTGGCTGCGCCCATCGCGTCGAGGTTGTGCGTGTAGTCGGCGAACAGCACCAGCGCGGCGAGTGCCGCCGAACCGATCGCGTAGCCCTTGGTCACCGCCTTGGTGGTGTTGCCGACCGCATCCAGCGGGTCGGTGACACCGCGCACTTCCGGCGGCAGGTCGGCCATCTCGGCGATGCCGCCGGCGTTGTCGGTGATCGGTCCGTAGGCATCCAGCGCCACGATCATGCCGGCCATCGACAGCATGGCGGTGGCGGCGATCGCGATGCCGTACAGCTGCCCGAAATGGTAGGCGCCCCAGATCGCGGCACAGACCGCGATCACCGGCAGCGCGGTCGATTTCATCGACACGCCGAGACCGGCGATGATGTTGGTGCCGTGACCGGTGGTGGATGCCTCGGCGATGTGCTGCACCGGCTTGAACTGGGTGCCGGTGTAGTACTCGGTGACCCACACGATCACGCCGGTCAGGACCAGTCCGATCAGCGAGCAGCAGAACAGCTGGCTGGCCGAAATCAGCTGGCCGTCGGCCGTGGTCAGGCCCTGCGGCAGCAGCGTGCCGGTGACAAACCAGAACGCGATCGCCGAGAGCACGGCCGAGGCGATCACGCCCTTGTACAACGCACCCATGATCGAGCCGCCGTCCTTCACCTTGACGAACAGCGTGCCGATGATCGAGGCGATGATGGACACCCCGCCGAGCGCCAGCGGATACAGCAGTGCGTGCGGGTTGCCGGCGAACATCAGCCCGCCCAGCAGCATGGTGGCGATCACCGTCACCGCGTAGGTTTCGAACAGGTCGGCCGCCATGCCCGCGCAGTCGCCGACGTTGTCACCGACGTTGTCGGCGATCACCGCGGGGTTGCGCGGGTCATCCTCGGGAATGCCGGCTTCGACCTTGCCGACCAGATCCGCACCGACGTCCGCACCCTTGGTGAAGATGCCGCCGCCCAGGCGCGCGAAGATCGAGATCAGCGAGCTGCCGAACGCGAAGCCGACCAGCGCGTGCAGCGCCGGCTCGCCGGTGACGCCGAAGTGGCCGAGCACCAGCCAGTAGCCGGCGACGCCGAGCAGGGCCAGTCCGACCACCAGCATGCCGGTGATCGCGCCGCCGCGAAACGCCACGTCCATCGCTGCGCTCAGGCCGCGCCGCGCCGCTTCGGCAGTACGCACGTTGGCGCGCACCGAGACGTTCATGCCGATGTAACCGGCTGCCCCTGACAGCACGGCGCCGAGCAGGAAGCCGATCGCGGTCGGCCAGCTCAGGAAGAATCCGATCAGCAGCAGCAACACCACGCCGACCAGGCCGATGGTGGTGTACTGGCGGTTGAGGTAGGCGCGTGCGCCTTCCTGGATGGCTGCCGCAATTTCCTGCATCCGTTCGTTGCCCGGCGATTGCGCCAGGATCCAGCGCGCGGAGAACGCGCCATACAAAACCGCCACCACCGCACACGCAACGACGATCCACCAGCCATACTGCTGCAGCATCGGAGCCTCCCCATGGGTTGTAAGTGGCCGTCCGGAACGGGCGGTCCCGGGGAGTATAGGCAGACGTTGCGGCGCAGGCCGTTGTGCGGCGCAGCGCCGTCCGGCAAAGAAAAGGGCCATGCACGAATGCATGGCCCCGATTCATTCACGTCGGCGCGGACTTATTGCAGCGCGATGTCCAGGATGATGCCGGTGGCGATCGCGACCAGCAGGTAATCATTGTTCGCGCGTACCCAGTGGTAGCCGCGCGGTGGCTGACGCAGGCGGTAATGGCCGTAGTCGCGCACGACATAGGTCGGGCCGTAGTAGTGATGGCCGCGCTCCCAGCGCGGATGGTGGCCGTAGCGCCGGTAGCCGTCGCGGTAACCGTAGCGGCGGTCGTCGTAGCGGCGGGTGTCGTAGCGCCGGTAGTCGTGGCGGCGATCGTCGTGCCGACGGGAGTCACCGTGGCGGCCATCGTGGCGATGATCGGCGTAGCCGTGGCCCTGGCCGCGGCGGTCGCGGTCGCGGTCGTGACCGCCCTGGCCGGCCAGCGCGAGGCTGCCGGTGGTGAGCAGGGCAAGTGCAATGAGCAGGCGGCTGAAGAGTTTCATCTCAGGGCTCCTCCTTGGGTGTCGTGGCCGCAACGGCGCGGCGATCGACCCGGGCAGGGTGGATCGTAGGAAGTTGCGGCTGAACGTAGTCCGATATCGGCGAAGCGGTTTCAGGTGGCGCTCAGCTTTGCGGAACCGGTCACGGAATCCGGCCGGTTCAGCGCCGGAACGCCGCCAGCTTCTTCGCCACCGCCACGTTCTTCAGCCGCACGTAGCGCGGCAGGCCGTACTTGCCGTACGGCAGTGGCGCCTCGCCGCGGATCAGCGGCGCGAGATAACGGCGCGCCGCCGCGGTGATGCCGAAACCGTCGCGGCTGATGAAGTTCTTCGGCATCTTCTTTTCGCGGTTGGCGATCTTCGCCAGCGGCGCCGGCGCGATCTTCCAGCGATATGGCGCGTCGGCCGTGCGCACGATCACCGGCATCACCGCGTTCATGCCGGCCAGCGCGTAGTCGACCGCGGCCTTACCGACCGCGTAAGCCTGTTCGGCGTCGACCTGCGAGGCGGCATGCCGCGCCGAGCGCTGCAGGTAGTCGGGCAGCGCCCAGTGGTACTTGTAGCCGAGCTTTTCCTTCACCAGCGCCGCCAGCACCGGCGCCACGCCGCCGAGCTGGCTGTGGCCGAACGCATCGCGCGTGCCCGCCTCGGCGAGGAACTGGCCGGCCGCATTGCGCACGCCTTCGGAGGCGACCACGGTGCACCAGCCGACGCGTTCGACGGTGGCCTTCACCTTCGCCAGGAACGCCGCTTCGTCGAACGCGTTCTCGGGGAACAGGATGATGTGCGGTGGTGCGTCCGCGCCTTCGCCGGCCAGGCCGGCGGCCGCGGCGATCCAGCCGGCGTGGCGGCCCATCACCTCGAGGATGAACACCTTGGTCGAGGTTTCGGCCATCGAGGCCACGTCGAGGCTGGCCTCCAGGGTGGAGATCGCGGTGTATTTCGCCACCGAGCCGAAGCCGGGGCAGCAGTCGGTGACGGCGAGGTCGTTGTCCACCGTCTTCGGCACGCCGATGCAGCGGATGTCATAGCCCATCGTCTTGCCCAGCTGCGAGATCTTCAGCGCGGTGTCGGCCGAATCGTTGCCGCCGTTGTAGAGGAACCAGCGGATGTCGTGGGCGCGGAACACCTCGATCAGCCGCTCGTATTCGCTGCGGTTGTCCTCCAGCGATTTCAGCTTGTAGCGGCACGAACCGAACGCGCCGCCGGGGGTGTGGCGCAGTGCGGCGATCGCGGCGGCCGCTTCTTTCGAGGTGTCGATCAGCTCCTCGCGCAGTGCGCCGAGGATGCCGTTGCGCGCGGCGTACACCTTCATACCTTTGGCACGCGCGGTCTCGATCACACCGGCGGCGGTGGCGTTGATCACGGCGGTGACGCCGCCGGACTGGGCGTACAGCAGGTTGCCGGTGATAGCGGGCGAACGGCGGCTCGGGCTCATGGGATCCTCGATCAGGCGGTGGAAGGGTGGCGATGGTTGTCGGCAAATGTTTTTCTGCAACAAGCACTTGGCTGGGTGCGACGAAGGTCTCTGTTTGACGGCACCCGGTGCAGCGGCTAATTTGACGGACAATTCTGTGCGTCGGGCGGGCTGTTGCAGTGTGCGGCGGCCCGCCGAACTTGTGGAGCATTATGCGACTCGTCCTACTTGGTGCGCCCGGCTCGGGCAAAGGTACGCAGGCGGCCCGGCTGAAGACGGCGCTGGGTGTTCCGCATATCTCGACCGGCGACATGCTGCGCGCCGCCGTTGCCGCCGGCACTGCGATGGGGCTCAAGGCCAAGGCGGTGATGGACGCCGGCCAGCTGGTTTCCGACGACATCCTGCTCGGCATGCTGGAAGAGCGCCTCGCCCAGGCCGACGCGAAGGCCGGTTTCATCCTCGACGGCTACCCGCGCAACCTGGCCCAGGCCGCCGCGCTCGACCACCTGCTGGCCAAGCTTGGCCAGCCGCTGGATGCGGTGGTGAAGCTGGACGTGCCGAACGAGGCGATCATCGGGCGCTGCGAAATCCGCTTCAAGGCGGAAGGCCGCGCCGACGACAACCCGGACACCGTGCGCAAGCGCCTGGGCATCTACGCCGAGCAGACCGCGCCGGTGGCGGACTTCTACGCCAGCCGCGGCAAGCTGCAGGTGGTGGACGGCGTCGGCGAGCTGGCCGGGGTCACCGCGCGGATCGAGCGCGCACTGCAGAACGAAGCCGCCGCGGCGAACGGCTGAGCACACGTCCCGCTCCCTGCAGAGCGGGCTTCAAGGAACCGCTCACCATGCGTCTGCACATCCTCGGCATCTGCGGCACCTTCATGGGCGGGGTTGCCGCGCTCGCGCGCGAGCTGGGTCACGCGGTCGAAGGTTCCGACGCCAACGTCTATCCGCCGATGAGCACCCAGCTGGAGGCGCTCGGCATCGGCCTGATGAGCGGCTACACCGCCGAACACCTGCAGTCCGGGCCTGATCACGTCCGGCCCGATCTGGTGGTGGTCGGCAACGCGATGACCCGCGGCAACCCGGCCGTCGAATACATGCTCGATGCGCGCCTGCGCTACATCTCCGGCCCGCAGTGGCTGGGCGAGACCGTGCTGGCCGGGCGCGACGTGCTGGCGGTGGCCGGCACCCACGGCAAGACCACCACCACCAGCCTGCTGGCGCACCTGCTCGAGCATGCTTCAAAAGAGCAGGCGGACCTCGCGCCGGGCTTTCTGGTCGGCGGCGTGCCGGGCAACTTCGGCGTGTCGGCGCGGCTCGGGCAGGGCAGGCCGTTTGTCATCGAGGCGGACGAGTACGACACCGCGTTCTTCGACAAGCGCTCGAAGTTCGTGCACTACCGCCCGCGCATCGCGATCCTCAACAACCTCGAATACGACCACGCGGACATCTTCCCCGACGTGGCCGCGATCCAGCGCCAGTTCCATCATTTGGTGCGCACCGTGCCGGGCAATGGCCGGCTGATCGTCAACGCGCACGACGAACGGCTCGCCGAGGTGCTGGCGATGGGCTGCTGGACGCCGGTGGAAACCTTCGGCATCGGCCGCGGCGACTGGCAGGCGACGCTGGTCGAGGCGGACGGCTCGGTGTTCGCCGTGCACCGCGCCGGCGAGTGGGTCGGCGAAGTGCGCTGGTCGCTGCTGGGCCATCACAGCGTGATGAACGCGCTGGCTGCACTCGCTGCGGCCGCGGCTGCCGGTACCAATCCGCGTGCGCTGCTGCCGGCGTTCGCCAGCTTCGAGAGCGTGAAGCGGCGGATGGAGCTGGTCGGCGAAGTGAACGGCGTACGCGTCTACGACGATTTCGCCCATCACCCCACCGCGATCGCCACCACCCTGGCCGGGTTGCGCGCGAAGGTCGGCCACGCACGCATCCTGGTGGCGCTGGAGCCGCGTTCCAATTCGATGCGCCAGGGTGCGCATGCCGAGGCGCTGGCGCCGTCGCTGGCCGATGCCGACGCGGTGGTGTTCCTGCATCGCCCCGAGCTGTCGTGGGATGCCGGCCGCGTCACCGCGGCGCTGGGCGGGCGCGGCACCACGGCGCCGACGGTCGATGCGCTGATCGACGCCTTGCGTGCGCAGGCACGACCCGGCGACCAGGTGATCTTCATGTCCAACGGCGGTTTCGAGGCCGCGCCGCGCCGCTTCGTGGAAAGCCTGCGGCAAGCCTGAGTCGGATCGCGGCTGACCGCAGCGTCCGCTCTGGCTACACTCGTCGCATGGCCGCCCAGTCCCAGTTGCCGCTCATCGAGATGCCCCTGTTTCCGCTGGCCTCCGTGCTGTTTCCCGGCGGCCAGCTGCAGTTGCGCATCTTCGAGCCGCGCTATCTCGACCTGGTGCGCGAATGCACGCGTCACGGCACCGGCTTCGGCGTGTGCCTGATCCTGCAGGGACAGGAAGTGGGCGAACCGGCGCTGCCGGCGGCGATCGGCACGATCGCGCGGATCAGCGATTTCCATCGCGACGACGACGGCCTGCTCGGCATCGTCGCCGAAGGCGGCACACGTTTCCGTGTCGCGCGCAGCCGGGTGCGCTCCGATGGCCTGCTGCGTGGCGACGTGGAGGTCTGGCCGGACGAGCCGGAAAAGCAGGTGCCGGTGGAGTTTGCGTTGCTGCAGACCATCCTCGAGAGGTTGATCGAGACGATGGCGCCGCACTGGCGGCATGCGCCGCGCAGCGCCTACGACGACGCCAGCTGGCTGGGCTTCCGGCTGGCCGAGCTGTTGCCGCTGGATACCGGCGAACAGCAGCGCATGCTCGAACTGGATGATCCGCTGCAGCGGCTGGCCGAGCTGCGCGACATCCTGCCGCGCTTCCAGAAGCCGTGAAGCGGCCGGCGGGCTTTACACTGGCCGGGTTTCATCCCGCACCAGCGACGGAGTGACGCGCATGGCCAGTCTTGCCGGCAAGACCTTGTTCATCAGCGGCGCCTCGCGCGGCATCGGCCTGGCGATCGCGCTGCGCGCGGCCCGCGACGGCGCGAACATCGTGATCGCGGCCAAGAGTGGTGTGCCAAATCCAAAGCTGCCCGGCACCATCCACACCGCGGCGGCGGCGGTCGAGGCGGCCGGCGGCAAGGCGCTGGCGCTGCAGGTGGATATCCGCGAGGAAGCACAGGTCGTGGCTGCCGCCGCCCAGGCGGCCGAACGCTTCGGCGGCATCGACATCGTGGTGAACAACGCCAGCGCGATCTGGCTGGCCGGTACCGCCGACACGCCGATGAAACGCTACGACCTGATGCAGCAGGTCAATACCCGCGGCACCTTCCTGGTCACCCAGGCCTGCCTGCCGTACCTGAAGCAGGCGGCCAATCCGCATGTGCTGATGCTGTCGCCGCCGCCGAATCTCGACCCGAAATGGTTCGCGCCGCACACCGCCTACACCATCGCCAAGTACGGCATGAGCCTGTGCGTGCTCGGCATGAGCCCGGAATTCGCGCCGCTGGGCATCGCGGTGAACGCGCTGTGGCCGCGCACGGTGATCGCCACCGCGGCGATCGGCATGATCGACGGCGTGAAGGCCGAGCACTGCCGCAAGCCGGAGATCGTGGCCGACGCCGCCCACGCGATCCTGACCCGTCCGGCACGTGATTACACCGGCCATTTCGCGATTGACGAAGCGGTCCTGCGCGAGGCCGGAGTCACCGATTTCGACGGCTATGCCGTGCAGCCGGGCGCGCCATTGCTGCCGGACCTGTTCCTGGGCTGAAAACCGGGCCTCTCGCGATGGGATGAACCCCGACACCGGTCAAGGTGATCCGCCTACGTTCATAGGTGTCGATCCCTTGCCGGTGGATCGTCCAGAAGGCCTTGTTTCTTCACATATTGCTCGTTTACTTGGAGGTATATTGCGTGATGCGCATCACATTTTTGTAGCGGAAGGGGCGCAGGATGCGGCTGCAAGGGTCAGCGGGATCGACTGCCTGCCCAGGTGCGTCATCCCGAACCGCAACTGCGACCTTGGGGACAGGGGGGTCAGTGCCATGATGGGCAATCAGGTAGCTAGGCGTTGCGTGGTCTGGTTTGGCCAGCCGACGGATGAGGAATGCGCTTGTCTGGCACGGGCTGGCTGGCGTACCAGGGTCGGCGATGCGCAATTGCGGGGCGGCGTGGGCATGCGGCGCGACGATATCGTGGTGGCCATGGCCGATCTGCGCCGCAGCGATGCGGATACGGTACAGGCGATGGGTCAGTTGATGGCCGATCACCCGTGGCTGCCATGGCTTGCCCTGGTTTCCCAGGAGACCGCTGCCGATACGCCGGAGGTGGAACGCATCCTGCGAGCCAGCGTGGACTTCTTCACGGTGCCGGTCGACATGAAGCGCCTGACCGGTGTCTTGATGAAATTCGGCAACGGCTGGACGCCAGCCACGGAAAAGACGGATATCCCGGGCATCGTGGGCGCGCAAAGTCCGGTGATGTGCGTTGCGGTGGCCAGCCTGCGCAAATATGCGCCGGTGGAATTGCCGGTGTTGGTCACCGGCGAGACCGGCAGTGGCAAGGAGGTTGCGGCGCGCGCGCTGCATGCCCTGTCGGCGCGTCGCGAGCGGCCGTTCGTCGCCATCAATTGCGGTGCGTTGCCGCCGAACCTGGTGCAGTCCGAGCTGTTCGGGCACGAGCGTGGCGCCTTCACCGGCGCGAATGCGCGGCGTATCGGGCATTTCGAGGCCGCCTCCGGCGGCACGGTGTTCCTCGACGAGATTGGCGACCTGCCGTTCGACGCCCAGACCAGCCTGCTGCGCCTGCTGCAGGAGGGCACGCTGGAGCGTGTGGGTTCGAGTCAGCTGATCCGATTGGACGTGCGCGTGCTGGCCGCCACCCATGTGGACCTGGAACTGGCGGTGGCGCAGGGCCGCTTTCGCGAGGACCTGTACTACCGGCTCAACGTGCTGCGCCTGCGCATGCCCGCGCTGCGCGAACGCGGCGGCGACGTCGAGTTGCTCGCACAGAATTTCCTGGACGCATTCCGACTCCGCCACCCCGGCCGCGCCCGCACATTCAGCAGCAGTGCGCGGCAGGCCATGCGCGGATTCAGCTGGCCCGGCAACGTACGCGAGCTGATCAATCGCGTACAACGTGCCGCGGTCGTTGCCGAGGGCACGCTGATCAGCGCGACCGATCTCGACCTGCAGGATGCGCAGCCCTCTGCCACGCCCCGTTCCAGCCTCGGCCTGACGCGTGTTTCGGCCGAGCGCGAGGCAGTGCTGAACTGCCTGCGCGAAAGCCACTACAACATCAGCGAATGCGCGCGGCGACTCAACGTGTCGCGGGTCACCGTGTATCGCCTGTGCAAGAAGCATCGGCTGGAACTGGACGGCCTGCGGGGCAATGGCCTTCCCTTTCGCGCTGGACGACCCGCCGCAGGTGTGAGCGCTCCCAGGCCACCGGTGACTCAGAACATGTAGGGAATCTTGAAGGTGACGCTGTAGTCCGGCGCATCCGGCGTCAGCCCGACGCCCAGCATCGTCACCAGCGTGGTGTGCTGGCTCATCGCATAGGTCACGCCCAGGTTGAAGGTGGCCGCATTTGCATCGCTGCCGATGACCTTCGTCCACGGCGCGCCCTTGTAGCGCAGCGAGGCCTTGGCGCTCAGCTTGCTGCTGAACGACAGGCTCAGGCTGGTGCGATCGTTGAACGCGAAGGCCACGCCGGCACCCAGGTAGTAGGAGTTGCCCAGCTTCACGTCGCCGGGGTTGCGCGTCTGCGGATCGGTGTCGATGTCGCCGAAGCTGCGCGGGAACGAATGGATATAACCCAGGTTCGCGAACACGATCGCGGGATCCATCGTCTTGATCGCCGAAACGCCGATGTTCGCCTGCCACACGCCATTGCCGGTCGGCTGCTTGTCCGGCACGGCGAAGCGGATGTACTGGTCGTCACCGCGTTCCAGCACGTTCCAGTCGATCCCGTACGGCGCGCGTCCGGTGGGTGCGGTGACGCCGAAGGTGAGCACGGTGTCCGGCCGGGAAACGGTTTCCGACAGCAGCCGGTAGTTCGCGCTGAGAGTGACGTCGCCGAGGCCGGCGCCACGGGTTTCCTCCTCGGCGATCGCGGCGGCCGAGCCGCCGGCGCCACCTTTCTGGTAGACCGTGTTGCGGCCCAGATAGGGCACGTCGAGGTTCAGCGTGAGTCGCGGACTGACGCCGTAACGCGCGGCGAGATTGTAGGTGAGCGAGTCGGATTCGACGTTCTGGATCGCGATGTTGCCGAGGAAGATCGCATCCAGCGCGAGGAAGCCGTTCAAGGTGAGCTGCTTGCGGTCGTAGCGGTTGTAGCTGAGGCTGTTCTCGAGGGTCAGCTTGCGATCGAACACGGCGTGTTCTTGCAGCAGGGCGTCCTGCATGCTGCGCGATGGCGCTTCTTGCTGGGCCTTCTGCGCCTCGGCGAGAGTGCCGGCGTGGCTGCCCTCGCTGCCTGCGGCAGGTGCCTGCGCGGATGCCGATGCGACGGCCGGCAGCGGGACTTCCGCCCGCGCCGTCGGCAACATCGTCGGCGAGGCCTTGCCGGACAGACGTGCCTGCAACGCCTGTACCTGGACATCGAGTTCGCGCAGCCGGCGCACCTCCTGCGCATAGCTGCTCTTGAGCGTCTGCAGCTGTTCCATCAGCGCCTTCATATCGGCCTGGTCCTGCTCGCTGGGCGCGTTCTGTGCCGAAGTGTCCTGGGCGGCGACGGTGGTACTGCCCAGCAGCAGGGCAAGGGCCACCGAGGCGGCGAGTAGTGTCCTGTACATGATTGCGATTCCCTGTATTTGAAGAGGCGCCGGGCGGTGGCGATTCCTCAAGGACTGCCGATGCCGCGCGCGAGGCTGATGGACTGGGCCACGTTCTGGGTGAGTTGCATGTTGGTGGCCAGCGACTGGCGGACGAGGTCGATTTCCATCAGGTTGCTCACCGCCTGGTTGTCGGCCGCGAGTTGCACGCTCTGGCCAAGGCTGCCGTTGCGGATCCACTGCTGCACCGAGCCGAGGCCGTTGACGTCGAGCTGCACGCTGGCGTTCTGTCCGTCGAAGCCGGCGCTGGCGCTGGCGCCATCCTGGCGGGTGGTGGTGGTGCCTTGCGACGGGCCGCCGGCACCGACAGGCGTGGCGCCGCCGTCGTGCACGTTCAGCCGGACCACGTTGTCGGCGAGGTTGTTGTCGCCCGCCACCTGCACGCTCTGCACCACGCCACCGACGTTGGCCAGGCCGCTGCCATCGACGCTGCGTGCTGCCGTGGTGGCGGTGACGGGCATGGGAACGGCGGCGTCGGCGCGGGTGATGCTGACGCTGGGCTGGAAACTGATCTTCGGCTGGGGCTGGTGGCCGCTGAAATCCATGTTGACGGCCAGCGTGCCTTGCAGGCTCTGGCCGTTGCCGGTTTGCCAGGTCGAGATCATCTGCACCCCGAACCAGACCACCGCGTTGGTGCCGACGGTGTAGCGGCCGCGCATGGCATTGAGTTCCGGATCGGGGATGTCGTGCAGGCCCTTGCCGGGTGGGTGGTTGACCGGCATGGACTCGAGTGGCGCCGCCTGCAGCGGCACGAGCGCGCTTCCCAGGGTCAGCGCCGTGATGGCGAACGGCAGCAAGTGGAGTTTCATGGCGCAGCCTCTAGAACAGGTCGGCGTGGGTGAAGCCGAAGTCGAGCAACTCGGCATCGGTAATCGGCCCCTGCCGCGCAAACAGCGCGCGGGCACTGGGTTGCCTGGTGGATTGCAGCAATGCGGTGTTGCGGTCGAAGTCGTTGCCGATCACCACGAATACCGCGTGCGAAGGCCACGACTTGATGAAGTCGGCCAGCGCCATCTCGCGGTTGCCGAGCATCGGGTCGGCCAGTTCCACGGTGTCGCCGCGCACCTGCTTGAGCACCACGAAATGGCGGAAGCCGCGCACGTCCATCAGCACCAGTCCCGGCACGCGCAAGGTGCGCAGGCGCTCTTCGTCGACCCGGTAGCCGCGGCCGCGCATGCCGAGTGATTCCACGTAGTGCTTGACGTCGAGCATGGAGAAGCCGCGTTGCTTCACCAGCGCCGTGTCGGCGACGCCCATCATTCCCTGGATCACCTGGGTCTCGTCGACGTCCAGGTGGTAGGCGTAGCGCAGGATCGTGGCCAGTGCGGCGGCGCCGCAGCTGTAGTCGGTGTGCTGGCGCACCATGTTGCGGTAGCGGCCTTCCTGCATGCTCACGACCGGGCCGCTGTAAAGCGCCCCGTTCGGCAGTACGCCGCTGAAGCTCACGTCGGCGGCCCGTGTTTTCCCGCCCACGGCGGCACACAGGCCCGCAAGCAGAACCATGGCAAAGGCAGTCCGCATCGCTGATTTCCCGTGTATTCGTTCCCTGGCGAAGGAAGTCCCCCCGGCCCGCAGGGGACGGGCCGGGGGGGTTCCGTTGGTGCCCGGCTACAGGACTGCCGGGTTACCGCCCTCGTTAGCCGCTTGCGCGGCTTTTTCGTGACTACTACTCGCCACCACCCGGCGGCGGTGCAGCGCTCGGCTGCGCCACGGCCAGCGCCAGGCTGTTCGCCTGCAGGTTGCCGGTGCCGGAGGCCACGTTCACCCCGATGTTGCCCGAGGCGTTCTGGAACGCGTTGCCGGACAGGCTGGCGTCGTTGGTCGCATCCACCACCACGTAGCGCGAAGTGGTGACCGAGCCGCTCAGGTCGGCCCACAGGTCGCTGGCGGACAGTTCGACGAAGCCCAGCTGGCCGGATTCACGCGAACGCGTGCTGCCGCTTTCGCTGCCCGTGCTGTGGCTGTCCGTATCGAATGCCAGGCCACCGATGACCTGGCCGAGCCCGTCATTCCCTCGATACGGGTTGTTTACGGCGCCCTGGGCTTCGCCATCGAGGTCGAAGTGACCGGTCTGGTTGCCGCCCGTATGGGTGTTGCCGGTCCACATGTCCGGATAGATGTTGTTGGCCTGGTAGGCGTTGCCGCGGCTGTCGGACGAACTCGTGCCCGAGTACGTGCCGCTCGAACTGCCGGCATAACCGCCGGCGCCGACGCCGAGCGAGTAGCCGCGCACCGTGCCGCTCAGGCTGACTTCGGTGGTGTCGTCGTAGCGCTGCACGTAGCCGGCGTTGCTCACCGCGTTGCCGCTGGAGACCTGGTTCGAGCTGATGCTGGACTGCGCGTAGTCGGTCGTTGCCACCGAGGCGGCCAGCGCGTTCTTCTGCTCGTTGTTGTTGCCGGAGGCGACGTTGACGCCGATGTTGCCGGTGGCCGAGTTGAACGCATTGCCGCCGACGCCGGCGGCGTTGGTCACGCCCTGGTTGAGGGTGGCGTTGCCGCTGCCGTTCTGGTTCACGAACACTTCGGCGTCGGCCATGCCGAACGAGAAGCTGGCATCGGCGGCGGACAGCGACGCGGCATTGTCCTGCGCGTTGTTGTCGCCGGCGGCCACGTTCATGCCGATATTGCCGGAAGCCGAAGAACCCACGTTGTCGCCGACCGAGCTGGTGTTCGACAGCTTGTCGTTGCTGCCGACGTTGCCGGATACCGACTGACGGTTGTCGATCACCGCGATCGCGGCCGAGTCGACCTGGATGTCGCCGCTGACGGTCGGGTCGCCGCTGATGTTCACGTCGGTGCTGAGGCCGAGGCTCTTCTTGAAGGCAACATCGACGCTGTGCGCATCCTTGTCCTTGCGTACGTCGATGTTGACGTTCTTGTTGATGTCGGTGTTCTTGGTGACGTCCTTCTCGTACTTGTAGGTCACCGACTTGTAGACGTGGTGGTTGTCGCGGCCGCGATCGTTGTCGTTGGCGTAAGCCATCGAAGTGCCGAAAAGCGTTGCCACGGCCAAGGCAAGCATCGTCCGTTTCATGTTTGCGTTCATGGTGTCCTCATGTGTTCAGCTTGGGTGGTGTTCACCGCGGAGTGGACGGCACGGACAGCAACAGCTGGTTGCCCGTGGCATTGCCCGAACCCGCGGCCTGATTGAGTTGCATCACGCCCTGGTAGCCCCGCATCGCCGACGATTCGACCGCCACGCTGCGCGTGCCGTCGCTGGATGTGCTGGTCCCGGGGTGCTGCTCCCCTGCCGACGCGGAAACGGCGGTGGACAGGGAGTCGTCCGTCGCTTCGCGTATGCCTTGTGCGGTCAGCACGGCGGCGACGGCGTTGAGTTGCGCGTTGCTGCTGCCACTGGCCTGATTGATCGAGGCGAGCCCGTTTCCGGCCGTGAAGGCCTGGCCGCCGATGCTGACGCTCGCCGCCAACGGGCGATCGTCATGGTTGTCCTGCTGCAGTTGCCGACTCTGGATCGTCGCGCTGCCACCGCTGGCGAAGGCGCGCAGGTTGGCCTGCTGGTTGAGATCGCCGGCGGCCATGTTCACTGCGGTGACGCCGTTGGCTCCGCTGAAGGCATTGCCGTCGATGCGGGTGTTCGCGAGGTAGCCCAGCATCATGGCGTAGCTGTCGTCGCCGGCATGCGCCGGCGCACCGGACAATGCCGATGCCATGGCGAGGGCGGCGAGCAGGAGTGATGACCTGGTCATGTCTGCCTCAGTGCCCGGCCGGAGCCGCCGGCGTCATGCCCGGCAGTTGCGACAGCGCACCGCGCACCTGGTCGCCTATGCCGCGCGTGGCGTTGCCCACGGCGCCGAGCGGGCCGGCCACCACGTTGCTGATGCCATCGCCGGACATGCCGGGGCGCCCGTTGCCGCCATTCAATGCGCCGCCGATGGCGCCGCCGACCGTCTGCTCGATCACGGTGCCATGGCTGTTTCCCCGCACCGGCGTGGCGCCGAGACTGGCGTAGTCGGCGTCGCTGAGTTCTTCGGTGCCGAGCGCGCGGGCTATCTCATGCCGGGGCGACGGATCGACCATCAATGCCATCCCCGGCGGTGCCGAGCGATACGCCGGGCGCGTGGAGACGTTGCGCAGAAGCACGATATCCCCGGGCCTGGCCTTTACGGCCTGGTGGGCGTCGGCGGCAAGCACGCTGGCCGGCAGCAGCAGCGTGCCCAGCATCAGCAGGGTGCGGTCGATGAACCGACGACGATGGCACGGATACATGGATGCTTCCTCTGCATGGGTCCCCATGCCGGATGAGCAATCCGCGTGCCATTCGCGACAAAGCCCGCCACAGTGCGGTTTGCGGCGATCGGGCCGGTTCGATCCGTGGCGTCGTCGTGTCGTCGCGTATACAACGGCCACCCGCGCCGGGTGGCCGCATGCGCGTGGCGATGCGCGCCGCAGCTGCGTTGCGATGGGCTGTAACACGGGCGATACAGTCCGTCGGCAGGTGTTACAACAGCAGGCATGATTGTGTGTGGCCGCGGCGTGGCTCTACGATGCGCGCCACACAACACCTGTCGTCCGCCCAGCGGCCCGCGCCGCCACCTCGAGAGCCACCATGCACGAACAACCCTCTGCCCTGATCGAACTCGGCAAGCGCTACTGGCTGCCGGTATACAAGCCGCGCGAGCTGGTGCTCGACCACGGCAAGGGCGCGCGGGTGTGGGATACCGAAGGGCGCGACTACGTGGACTTCGGCGCGGGTATCGCGGTGAACGCGCTCGGCCACCAGGATCCGGACCTGCTCGCCGCGCTGATCGCGCAGGCGCACAAGCTCTGGCACAGCAGCAACGTGTTCTACACCGAGCCGCCGCTGCGGCTGGCCGAGGAGCTGGTGCACGCTTCGGGTTTCGCCGAGCGCGTGTTCCTGTGCAACTCCGGCGCCGAGGCGAACGAGGCGGCGATCAAGCTGGTGCGCAAGTGGGCGGCATCGAAGGGGCGCCCGCCGGAACAGCGCAGCATCCTCACGTTCAGGGGATCGTTCCACGGTCGCACGCTGGCCACGGTCACCGCCACTGCGCAGCCGAAGTACCAGGCGGGCTACGAGCCGTTGCCGGCGGGTTTCGCTTACGCGGATTTCAACGATGTCGCCGCACTGGAGGCGGCGTTCGCCGCGGGTGACATTGCCGCCGTGATGCTGGAGCCGGTGCAGGGCGAGGGCGGCGTGCTGCCGGCCGCACCGGGCTTCCTCAAGCGCGTCCGCGAACTGTGCGATCAGCATGACGCGTTGCTGGTGCTGGACGAGATCCAGTGCGGCATGGGCCGCACCGGCACGCTGTTCGCGCACGCGCACGACGACGTCACGCCGGACATCGTGACCCTGGCCAAGGCGCTCGGCTGCGGTTTTCCGATCGGTGCGATGCTGGCCGGCCCGAAGGTGGCCGAGGTGATGCAATACGGTGCGCACGGCACCACGTTCGGCGGCAACCCGATGGCGGCCGCGGTGGCCCGCGTCGCGCTGGCCAAGCTGGCCTCGCCGGCGGTGCTGATGAACGTGGAGCGGCAGGCGAACGACCTGCGCGCCGGACTGGCCCGGATCAATCGCGAATTGCCGGTGTTCGCCGAGGTGCGCGGACGCGGCTTGATGATCGGCGCGGTGCTGGCCGATGCATACAAGGGCGAGGCGGGAGCGGTCCTCGATCACGCCGCCGCCCATGGCTTGCTGCTGTTGCAGGCCGGGCCCGACGTGCTGCGTTTCGTGCCGCCGCTGACCATCACTGATGAAGAGCTGGCCGAGGGCCTCACGCGCCTGCACGCGGCGTTGAGCGATTTTGCGGCAGGCTGAAGCCTGTCGATCAAGGAGCATCCTGATGAAATACCTGCACACCATGGTGCGCGTGCGCGATCTCGACGCCTCGCTGCGTTTCTACTGCGAGGGCCTCGGCCTGCGCGAAGTGCGTCGCACGGAAGTGTCCGAAGGCAAGTACACGCTGGTGTTCCTGTCGGCGCCGGGCAGCCCTGAGGCCGAGGTCGAGCTGACCTGGAACTGGGGTTCGCAGGAGGACTACGGTTCGGCGCGCAACTTCGGCCATCTGGCGTTCCGCGTCGAGGACATCTACGCCACCTGCGCGCGCCTGCAGGCGATGGGCTGCACCATCCACCGCCCGCCGCGTGACGGCCACATGGCGTTCGTGCGTTCGCCCGACCTGATCTCGATCGAGCTGCTGCAGGAAGGCCATCTGCCGCCGCGCGAGCCGTGGGCGTCGATGCCGAATACCGGCAACTGGTGAATCAGCCTTTTGCGTCGCGCAGGGCGCCGCGCGCGGCTTCCAGCGTGTCGGCAATGTCCTGGTCGGTGTGCGCACTGGACATGAAGCCGGCTTCGAACGCCGATGGCGCCAGGTACACGCCGCGCTTCAGCATGCCGTGGAAGAAGCGGTTGAACAACGCGACATCCGCCGCCGTCGCCTGCGCGTAGCTCCGCACTTTTTCCGCGCTGAAGAACAGGCCGAACATGCCGCCGACGCGGTTGGTGCTGAACGCGATGCCTTCGCCGTCGGCCACCGACTGCAGGCCGTCGGTGAGCAGGCGCGTGCGGGCGGCCAGTTTGTCGTGGAAGCCGGGCGCCTGGATCAGATCCAGCATCGCCAGGCCCGCCGCCATCGCCACCGGATTGCCGCTCAGTGTGCCGGCCTGGTAGATCGGGCCGGCCGGGGCGATCTGTTCCATCAGTTCGCGGCGGCCGCCGTAAGCGCCCACCGGCATGCCGCCGCCGATGATCTTGCCGAACGTGGTGAGGTCCGGCGCCACGCCGTAGTGCGCCTGCGCGCCGCCGAGCGCCACGCGGAAACCGGTCATCACTTCGTCGAAGATCAGCAGTACGCCGTGCTGCGTGCACAGTTCGCGCAGGCCGTGCAGATAGCCGTCCATCGGCGGGATGCAGTTCATGTTGCCGGCGACCGGCTCGATGATCAGGCCGGCAATCTCGTTGCCCTGTTCGGCGAACAATGCCTTCGCGGCATCGAGGTCGTTGTACGGCAGGGTCAGGGTGAGGTCGGCATTCGCCTTCGGCACGCCCGGTGAGGTCGGCACGCCGAAGGTCAGCGCGCCGGAGCCGGCTTTCACCAGAAAGCTGTCGCCGTGGCCGTGGTAGCAGCCCTCGAATTTCACGATCTTCGCGCGACCGGTGGCACCGCGGGCGAGGCGGATCGCCGACATCGTCGCCTCGGTGCCGGAGTTGACCATGCGCACCATTTCGACCGAGGGAATCAGCCGGGTGATCGTTCCGGCCATGGTCACCTCAGCCGGGCAGGGCGTGCCGAACGACAGGCCGTTTTTCACCGCGCGCTCGACCGCTTCGCGCACGGCGGGGTGGTTGTGGCCCACGATCATCGGCCCCCACGAGCCGACGTAGTCGATGTAGCGCGTGCCTTCGACGTCCCACAGGTACGCGGCATCCGCCCGCGCGGTGAAGAACGGTTCGCCGCCGACCGACTTGAACGCGCGCACCGGCGAGTTCACGCCGCCGGGCATCAGCTTCAGGGCGTGCTGGAAGAGTTCGTGGTTGCTCATCGTGCGGTTTCTCGATCGGATGGATACAGGTCGGCAAAGCGTTGCGCGGCGGTGCGCACGTCGGCGGCGGCGAAGACGGCGGAGATCACCGCCAGGTAGTCGGCGCCTGCTTCGACCAGCGTAGCGCCATTGTCCGGCGTGATTCCCCCGATCGCCACCCGCGGCACGCCGAGCGCGGCGCTTTGCCTCAGCAAGTCGATCGGGACGCGCGCTGCCAGCGGCTTGGTGGGCGAGGGAAAGAACGCGCCGAACGACACGTAGCTGGCACCGGCGCGCGCGGCGGCCTGCGCACGCGGCAGCGAGCCGTAGCACGACACGCCGACGATCGCATGCTCGCCCAGCACCGCACGCACGGTTCGCGGATCGTCGTCGTCGCGGCCCAGATGCACGCCGTCGGCACCCACGGCCAGGGCCAGCGCGATGTCGTGGTCGATGACCAGCGGTACACGATGGTCATGACACAACTGTACGAGCGCCGCCGCTTCGGCGCGGCGCCGCTCCGTGTCGTCGCTCAAGTCGCGGTACTGCAGCAGCCTCGTGCCGCCGGCCAGTGCTTGCGCGACGACGTCGAGCAGGTCGGCGCGCGGTCCATCGGTGATGGCGTACAGGCCGCGGCCGGGTGGGAGTATCGGCATCTTCAAATCATCGTCTCGTAGGTGGGGCTGGGAGGATCGTGGCATCGTCGCGCTTTCGTATTGTCGGGCGAGTTGCGAGAATGCTCCATTCCCCAGCGATCCGAAGAAGCCTGATCATGAGCCAGAGTTCCACCGAAACCGCCTTGCGCAAATGGATGTGCGTCGTCTGCGGCTACATTTACGACGAAGCCGTGGGCGTGCCCGACGAAGGGATTCCCGCCGGTACCCGCTGGGAAGACGTGCCCGACACCTGGACCTGCCCGGATTGCGGCACCACCAAGGACGATTTCGAGATGATCGAACTCGACTGAGCGCCGATTCCTGCCCGCAAATGGCCCGATCCCGTCAGTGCATTGGCCGGGCCGCCTGTTCTGATGTTCCTGCGCCCGGCCACGTGGCGCGCCATACGGGGAACATCCCATGCAACAGTTCATTCCGTTCGAAGACGACTGGGACGCACTGGAAAACCTGCGTCCCGAGGACCTGATTCCCTATCGTGTCGGCATGCTCGACGCGTCGCGTGCAGCCGCTCAGCGCACCGGCCCGACGTCACCGTCGATCTTCAACGCGTCTTCCAGCTTCGCCCCGATGCGTTGCGCCGTGCCGGCAGACAGCTCCAGCACGTAGATCGCCGGCGCGTCGCTGGGATAGGTCGGGCAGGGATCTGCCTTGCACGGCGGCACATCCAGCTGCATCGAGACCAGTCGGCGATCCGCATCGAAATACAGGATGTCCAACGGGATCAGCGTGTTCTTCATCCAGAACGCCTGCGGCCCGGTATAGGGAAACACGAACAGCATGCCGTGGTCGGGCGCCAGCGCGGTGCGCATCATCAGGCCGTGCTGTCGACTGGCGTCGTCGGTGGCGAGCTCCACCGAGAAACGCTGTCCATGCAACTCGACCGCCAGCTTTGCGAGCTGCGCGGTGGCGCTGCCGGAACAACCGGCCAGCAGGAAGAGCATCGGAGCAATCCATCGGTTCATCGCAGGTACTCGTCGCGGGTGGGAAGACGCGGCGGGCAGTGTAGCGCTGCGATCAGCTGCGCTTCCGCGAGAAAAATGCAGGCGCCCCCTTCCCAGACGCACGACTCGGCGCTATGATTCTCGCCCCTTCGACGAAGCGCCCTTTCGCGAAGGTTTCCGCAACACTCCACGCTGAAAAATTTCTTGGCTGAAGGTGTTGACGGTCTAGAAAAGCGATGTAGAATGGGCGGCTCACCCGGGACGAAACGTCTTGGGGCGGTACCGGAAAAGCCGGTGCCAAGCGAACGATCTTTGACAGTGTGCGCAGGTGAATTGTGTGGACGTCTTGTGCTG
>DATCUT010000191.1:0-5111 GCA_036561785.1 Rhodanobacter sp. | reverse complement strand
CGATGCCCGACTCGACCAAGGCGCGCAGGTGCACCGGCGTGGTCACCAGCACCCGCGGCGCCGGCACCTCGGCCAGCGCGGCGGCCACGTCGGCCGGAAAGAACGGCCGCCCGGCATGCACGCCGGCCCCACCCAGCAGCGGCAGCAGCACCGACATCTCCATGCCGTACATGTGCTGCGGCGGCACCGTGGCGGCGATCTCGAAGCGCGGCCCGACCACCGTGCGCAGCATCGCCAGGTTGCCGGCGTTGCTGGCGTGGAAGCTGCCCCAGGTCTTCGGGTTCGCGTTGGGCGTGCCGGTGGAACCGGAGGTATAGCCGATCGCCACCACCTGCCCGGCCGGAATCGATGGCCACGCCGCATCAAGTTCAAGCGGTGACGCGGCATCCAGCGGCGGCAGCTGCCGGTAGCCGCATGGCGCGGGATCGAGCGCCTGCTCGCCCAGCGCGTAGCAGCCCGGATGCGCCGCCATCACCTCGTCCACCGCCTGCGGTGCGCGCGACGACGGCAACAGGTTGGTCTGGCCACGCAACACGATCGCGCAGAACGCAACGAGGAACGCATAACGGTCCTCGCACAGATTGACCGCGGCGGGGGCGGTCGGCAAGCCGGCGGCCACCGCCTGCACCTGCGCCAGGAAGCGCGCTGCGTTCACCGGCTCGCCGTGGCGCCAGGCCACGATCCGTGCGGGGTCGGCCGCGTCCAGCAACGGCAGTCGCGGCGGCGCCTCACGCTGGTAGGTGTCGTAAACGATGGCCAAGCCGCAGTCTCCCTGATCTTCGATTCGTCACGTCCGGCAGCATCACGCCGCACGATGAACGGCGGCATGAACGGCTGCCGCTGGCGTCCTGCGGCGGTTCAGCCGACGCATGCGCCGGTGCGCTCCCCCGAACGTTCAGGCGCGAATGATAGCGCCCGACAGCGCATCGCGGATCATCGTGGGACTGGCCTGGTCGCCCGATGGAGCGTCCAGCAAACCATCCAGCGCATCGTCGAAATAATCCGCCACGACCTGCGCCGCCCGCGCCGGCGGCCGGCCGTGCGGGTTTGCGCTGGTCGATACCAGCGCGCCGCCGAACGCCCGGCACAACGCGGCAGCGGGTTCGTGCGCGGTGACCCGCAACGCGATGCCGACGTGTGCGCCGGCAATCCACGACGGCACGTCGGCCGAGCGCGGAAAGATCCAGGTATGCGGACCGGGCCAGCTCGCACGTATCTGCTGCAGGACCTCGCCCGGCACCGCGGCCAACTCGATGTAGCGTTCGACCTGGGCGAAGTCCGCGGCGATCAGCAGCACGCCCTGGCTGGCCGGACGCTGCTTCAACGCGAACAGCCGCTCGAACGCGGCCCGATCATGCGGATCGCAGCCGAGGCCGAATACCGCTTCGGTGGGATAGGCCAGCACGCCGCCGCCATGCAACAGCGCGGCAGCGGCGTCGAGTTCGGCGAGAGTGAAGCGCTGCAGCACTCAGGCCCCGGCTTTGCTGGTCGCGGGCTTCCTTGCAGTGGCCTTCTTCGTGGCGCTCTTCTTTGCCGCCGTCTTCTTCGCCGTGGTCTTTTTCGCTGCGGTCTTCTTGCTGGCGGCCTTCTTCACCGCCGTCTTTTTTGCCGGCGCCGCCTTCTTCGCGGCCGCCTTCTTGGTCGCACCCTTCTTGCCGAAACGGCCCTTGCGCACCGGCGCGGCCGCCAGCAGCTCCAGGCACTGCGCCTCGGTCAGCTCCTTCGGCTCCTGCTCCTTCGGGATGCGCGCGTTCTTCTCGCCGTCGGTGATGTAGGCGCCGTAGCGGCCATTGAGCACCTGCACGCCGTTGCCGAAATCGAGGATCAGCCGGTTCGCCAGCATCTCGAGTTTTTCCTGCACGATCTGCAGTGCGCGCGGCAGCTCGATCGTGTACGGATCGTCCTCGGGCTTCAGCGAGGCATAGGTGCTGCCCTGCTTCACGAACGGACCGAAGCGGCCGATCGCCACGCTGACCTCGTCGCCGTTCGGCGCGGTGCCCAGCTGGCGCGGCAGCTTGAACAGCTCCAGCGCCTCGGCCAGGGTGATCATGTGCATGCTCTGACCGGGGCGCAATGAGGCAAAGGTCGGCTTTTCCTCGTCGTCCTTGGTGCCGATCGCCGCATACGGCCCGAACCGGCCCAGCCGCACCGAGACCGGCTTGCCGGTCTTCGGATCGGTGCCGAGCTCGCGCGCGCCGGTCGCCTCGCTGCGGTCGACCGACTCGGTCTTCTCGTCCACCTGCTGCTTGAACGGCAGCCAGAAGCGCTCCATCAGCGGCACCCAGGCTTCCTCGCCGCGGCTGACCGCGTCCAGCTCGTCTTCCATCTTCGCGGTGAAGTCGTAGTCGACGTAGCGGGTGAAGTGCTGGGTGAGGAACTTGCTGACCGCGCGACCGACGTCGCTGGGCTTGAAGCGTCGGCTGTCGAGGAACACGTACTCACGATTCTGCAGCAC
The DNA here is from genome assembly GCA_036561785.1 of Rhodanobacter sp. Taxonomy (GTDB): domain Bacteria; phylum Pseudomonadota; class Gammaproteobacteria; order Xanthomonadales; family Rhodanobacteraceae; genus Rhodanobacter. The sequence goes on along the minus strand of DATCUT010000191.1, from coordinate 2,656 downwards.
CTGGATGATGCTGGCGTAGGTCGACGGGCGGCCGATGCCGTGCTCTTCCAGCGCCTTGACCAGGCTGGCCTCGGAATAGCGCGGCGGCGGTTCGGTGAAGTGCTGGTCGGCCACGATCTCGTGCAACGGCACCTGCTCGTCCACCGCCAACCGCGGCAGGCGGCGGCCTTCGTCGTCGTCCTCGGCACTCTTCTGGTCGCGGCCTTCTTCATAGACGGCGAGGAAGCCCGGATCGACCACGGTGGTGCCGCTGGCGCGGAACGCGGCGTCGCCGCCGGCCACGCCGCGCACGGCGAATTCCACGGTGACGGTGTTCAGGGTGGCGTGGATCATCTGGCAGGCGACGGTGCGCTTCCAGATCAGCTCGTACAGCTTGCGCTGGTCGTCGTTGAGGAACGCGGCCACCGACCTTGGCGTATGCATCGCCGAAGTCGGGCGGATCGCCTCGTGCGCTTCCTGCGCGTTCTTCGACTTGGTCTTGTACACCTGCGGCGCGTCCGGCAGCGCCTTGGCGCCGTAGTCGCGCGCGATCAGCTGGCGCAGCTCGGCCATGGCATCGTCGCCGAGCATGGTGGAGTCGGTACGCATGTAGGTGATCAGGCCGACGTTGCCTTCATCGCCCAACGCCACGCCTTCGTACAGGCCCTGCGCCACCTTCATCGTGCGGCTGGTGGTGAAGCCGAGTTTGCGCGCGGCCTCCTGCTGCAGGGTGGAAGTGGTGAACGGCGCGGCCGGGCGGCGCTTGCGTTCCTTCGAGCCGACCTCGCTGACGGTGAGGCGGCCGCGCGCGGCCTGCTTCAAGGCGTCGCGGGCGGCCTGCGCGTCGGCCTCGTTGGTGAGGTCGAACTGCTCGAACTTCTTGCCGTTGAGCTTGCTCAGGCGTGCCGTGAAGTCACCTTCGGCGTGCTTGAGCTGCGCCTCGATGGTCCAGTACTCGCGTGCCTTGAACGCCTCGATCTCGTCTTCGCGCTCGACGATCATGCGCAGCGCCGGCGATTGCACGCGACCGGCGGAGAGGCCGCGCTGCACCTTGCGCCACAGCACCGGCGACAGGTTGAAGCCGACCAGGTAGTCCAGCGCGCGGCGGGCCTGCTGCGCGTCGACCAGGTCGTGCGACAGCTGGCGCGGCGCGGCCACCGCGGCCTTGATCGCCTTCGGCGTGATCTCGGAGAACACCACCCGGTGCATCTGCTTGCCCTTGGTCAGGCCGCGCTCCTTCAGGATCTCGCTGATGTGCCAGCTGATCGCCTCGCCTTCGCGATCCAAGTCGGTCGCCAGATAGATGTCGTCGGCCAGCTTCGCCGCCTTGGCGATCGCGTCGACGTGCTTCTCGTTGCGCTCGATGATCTCGTAGGCCATGGTGAAACCGTGCTCGGTGTCGACCGCGCCCTCCTTCGGCTTCAGGTCACGCACGTGACCGTAGGAGGCGAGAACCTGGAAGTCCTTGCCGAGGTATTTGTTGATCGTCTTGGCCTTGGCCGGCGATTCGACGATGAGCAGGTTTTTTGCCATGAAGCTGGATATCCGAAAGTGAACCACCGGCGCTTCCGTGCCGGGCATATATATAGTTGAAAACACGCCGCGCCAACGACTGTCAAGCCCGACCACGCTGCAGACAGCGCGCGACAGCGGCTCAACCGTCGGGCAATCGCTGGTAGCGGTTGCCTGGCAGGCTCTCCACCCTGGCCTCCAGCTCCAGCATCAGCAGCATCGCGGAAAGGGCGGCAGCCGACTGTCCGGTACGCTGCACAAGTTCGTCCAACGTCGTTGGCTCATGGCCAAGTTCGGCCAAAAGTCGCCAGTATTCGGAATCACCCCACTCTCCGGAATGCGCGCAGGCCAGATCGTCGTCACCCTCGGCCTGCACCGACCTGAGCGTCTCGCCACCAACCGCATCCAGCCGGGCGGTCAGTTCGCCGCCAAGCATGCGCGCTGCCGGCGTCAATGTCTCGACAATCTCCGTCGCGGCCTCGACCAGCCGGGCGCCGTCGCGGATCAATCGGTGGCAGCCGCGGGCCAGCGGATTATGGATGGAGCCGGGCAGGGCGAACACCTCGCGGCCCTGTTCGGCAGCCAGCCGGGCGGTGATCAGCGAGCCGGAACGCAGGCCCGCCTCGATCACCAGGGTGCCCAGCGCCAAGCCGGAGATGATCCGGTTGCGGCGCGGGAAGTGGTCCGGGCGCGCGGGCGTGCCGGGCGGAAACTCGCTGACCAGCACGCCGTGCGCGGCGATCCGCCGGGCCAGCGCATGATGCTTGCGCGGATACACCCTATCCGCCCCGGTGCCGACCACCGCGAGCGTTTTCGCACCGGCGTCCAGCGCGGCCATATGGGCGGCGCCGTCGATGCCGTCGGCCATGCCGCTGGTGATCGCGAAACCGGCGTCGGCCAGCGCCAACGCAAATGCCCGGGCATGCGCGAGGCCTGCCGCGCTGGCGCCGCGCGCGCCCACGATCGCCACCTGCGGATACAGCAGCAGGCTGGCGTCGCCAACCACGAACAGCACGGCCGGCGGTTGCGGAATGTTTTCCAGCTGCGGCGGAAAATCCGCCTCGGTACAGCGCAGCAGCCGATGCTCCGGTTCGGCCAGCCAGGCCAGGTCGGCGGCCAACTGCACCTCGTCGGGCCGGGCCAGCCAGGCCTGGGCCAACTCGCC
>DATCUT010000190.1:0-4120 GCA_036561785.1 Rhodanobacter sp. | reverse complement strand
CGCGGGGGCCGGCGCGGCGGCAACGGCGCCTTCCTCGATGATCGCGATAATCTGCTCGCTGTTCACCGTGTCGCCGACCTGGTGGCGGATTTCCTTCAGCACGCCGTCGACCGGCGAGGGTACTTCCAGCACCACCTTGTCGGTTTCGAGGTCGACCAGGTTCTCGTCGCGCTTCACCGCGTCGCCGGCCTTCTTGTGCCAGCTGGCGATGGTGGCGTCGGAGACGGACTCGGGCAGGACGGGGACTTTGAGTTCGATGGACATAACGATCCTTGGGGGTCTTTATTCTGCGGAGTGGTCGGTGCCGACCGGCGCGCTGAGCGCCTGTTCGACGAGTGCTGCCTGTTCGGCGACGTGGGTGTTGTGATGGCCGGCGGCCGGCGCCGGCGAGCGAGCGCGTCCCGCGTACGAGAGACTGTGCTTGGCTCCGATGCAGGCCTGCAGGTGGTGACGGATCTGGAACCAGGCGCCCTGGTTCATCGGCTCTTCCTGGCACCAGATCACTTCCTTCGCGGAAGGATACTTGTCCAGTTCGGCGCCGACTTCGGCACGCGGGAACGGATACAACTGTTCGACGCGCACGATCGCCACGTCGGCCAGTCCACGCTTGTCAGCTTCCTCCAGCAGGTCGTAATAGACCTTGCCGGAGCACAGCACGATGCGCTTGACCTTCTTCGCCGCCAGCTCGCGATGCTCGCCGATCACCAGCTGGAAGCTGCCGCTGGCCAGTTCGTCCAGCGTGGATACCGCCAGCTTGTGGCGCAGCAGCGACTTCGGCGTCATCACGATCAGCGGCTTGCGCGCGGCACGCAACATCTGCCGGCGGATCATGTGGAAATCCTGCGCCGGCGTGGTCGGCACGCAGACCTGCATGTTGTCCATCGCGCACAGCTGCAGGAAGCGTTCGAGGCGCGCGGAGGAGTGCTCCGGACCCTGGCCTTCGTAGCCGTGCGGCAACAGCAGCACCAGGCCGCACAGGCGGTTCCACTTCGCTTCGCCGGAGCTGATGAACTGGTCGATCACCACCTGGGCACCATTCGCGAAATCGCCGAACTGGCCTTCCCAGATGTTGAGCGTGTCGGGGTCGGTAGTGGAGTGGCCGTACTCGAATGCCATGACCGCTTCTTCGCTGAGCAGCGAGTCGATCACCTCGACATCGGCGCCGTCACGAATGTTTGCCAACGGCATGTACGTATGGCCGTCCTTCTGGTCATGCAGCACGGCATGGCGGTGGAAGAACGTGCCGCGGCCGGAATCCTGTCCGACCAGGCGCATGTCGTAGCCGCCGTCGACGAGGGTGGCGTAGGCCAGGTTCTCGGCGAAGCCCCAGTCGGCCGGCAGTTCGCCCGCGGCCATCTTGCGGCGGTCGTCGTAGATCTTCGCCACGCGCGCCTGCAAGGTGATGTCGGCTGGCAGGGTGAGGATCTGGCTGGAGAGCTCCTGCAGCTTCTGTTTCGGTACCGTGGTGTCGGTCGGCATGGACAGCTTGCCGCCGAGGAAACGGGCCCAGTCGACGTGGCCGTCGCGCACCGGTGCGGTGTCCAGCTCGGTCATCGGCGCGCCGGCTTCCAGCCGCTCGCGGTATGCCTCGAACTGCTTCTGCGCTTCGCCGTCGGCCAGCACGCCTTCCTTCACCAGCTGCTGCTGGTACAGGTCGCGCGCGGTCGGACGCTTGCGGATGATCTGGTACATCACCGGCTGCGTGGCGGCCGGCTCGTCGGCCTCGTTGTGGCCGTGGCGGCGGTAGCAGACCAGGTCGATCACCACGTCCTTGCGGAACGTCTTGCGGAATTCATAGGCAAGCCGGGTCACCAGGATCACCGCCTCCGGGTCGTCGCCGTTCACGTGCAGCACCGGCGCATTGACCATCTTGGCCAGGTCGGTGCAGTACATCGTGGAACGGGCGTCCTGCGGATTGGAGGTGGTGAAGCCGACCTGGTTGTTGATCACGATGTGCAGGCTGCCGCCGATCTTGAAGCCGCGCGCCTGCGACATGTTGAACAGTTCCATGTTCACGCCCTGGCCGGCCAGCGCCGCGTCGCCGTGGATCAGCACGGCCATCGACTGCGTATGCATGGTGTCGCGGCGGCGGGTCTGGCGCGCATGCACCGAACCGGTCACCACCGGGTTGACGATCTCCAGGTGCGACGGGTTGAACGCCAGCGCCACGTGCACGCCGCCCTTGGGCGTCTTGACGTCGGCGGAGAAGCCCATGTGGTACTTCACGTCGCCGGAGTGGGCCGGGTCGTCGGGGTGCTCGAACTTGCCCTCGAACTCGTCGAACAAGGTCTTCGGCGGCTTGCCCAGGATGTTGACCAGCACGTTGAGGCGGCCGCGGTGGGCCATGCCGATCACCAGTTCCTTGATGCCGTTGTCGCCGGCGGCGCGCACCACGTCGTCGATCATTGGGATCAGGCTGTCGCCGCCCTCCAGCGAGAAGCGCTTCTGGCCGACGTACTTGGTGTGCAGGTAGCGCTCCAGGCCCTCGGCGGCGGTGAGGCCGTCCAGCACGCGCTGCTTGCCGGCCTTGTCCAGGCCGTTCTGGCCGGCAGCCTGCTCGAGCCGGCTGTAGATCCAGTTGCGCTGCTCGTGGTTGCTGATGTGCATGAACTCGGCGCCGATCGTGCTGGCGTAGGTCTTCTGCAGGCGGCTCAGCAGCTCGCGCAGTTTCAGGCGCTGGCCGCCGCCGGCGTAGTTGCCGGTGTCGAATTCGGTATCGAGGTCGGCGTCGGAAAGGCCGTGGAAGGCGAGGCCGAGATCCGGCGCCGGCATCTTCTCGGCCAGGCCGAGCGGGTCGAGCTCAGCGGCGAGGTGGCCGCGCGAACGGTAGGCGGTGAGCAGGCGCAGCACACCGGCCTGCTTGCGCGCGTGCTCGTCGCTCATCGGCACGGTGGCGACGCCGTTGTGGCGCTGCTTTTGTGCGGCTTCGATACGCGCAATGGCCGCGGCGTGGGAGACGTCTCCCGACTCGCGGCCCTTGAAGGTTGCAAAGTAGCTGGCCCATTCGGCGGGCACCGCCGAGGTATCGGCCAGCCAGGCGTCGTAGAGCGATTCGACGTAATCGGCGTTGCCGCCAGCGAGTTGGGAGGATTCGAAGAACTCGCGGATCAGGTTTGTAGTCACGTCACCACCGGCAGGGAAAGGATGCTTGCAGCCATCCGTGTGACCTTTGAAGTCGCGGTTTCCGGTCGGTTTTCAAGCCCGACAGGCCGCTTGCACGGATGACTGGGGAGAATCCCGACGATTATAGCCTTTGGCTGCTGCAACGCGGCAACCCACAAGCCGCCTGAAATGGCCTGTCGGCCGATATATCAGACCATGGTCTAGCGGCATGCCACCGCCGGCAGCGGTTTCATGCGTTTTGTCCTGATTTGTGGACGGTCCGGTGGCGTGGATGCCGGGCCAGCCGGTGTTCAGCTGATGCCGGCTAAATGCCCAGCGCCTGCAGCTCGCTGGCCGGTTCGGCGCGCTCCCACACCCCGTCGAAGTGCTGCTGCAGCGGCGCCTGGCTGGCGCGGTCGCGGCGGGCGGCACGGCCCTGCGCGCGATCCGCCTCGGGCAGGAACAGATACCCGCCGGCGTCGTTGAGCAGGTAGGCCGAGATGTAGGTCAGGTCGGCCTCCTCCACCGGCGTGCGGATCTGGATCGCACTGGACAGGCGCTGCGCCAGCGCGACCAGCCGATGGTCGTTGCGCAGCGCGGCGGCCGGGTCGTGCAGCAGGATGCGGATCTGCGCGCCGCGGCCGGAGATCGCGATGCGCCGCAGTTCGGCCAGCTCTTCCGCGCTGGCGTAGACGTCGTTGCCCAGCAGCGGCAGGTAGATGGACAGCCGGTGCCGCGCGTCGCCCAGCAGTTGCCGGCGCGCTTCGGCAGTCTCGCCGCGCGTGCCGGCGGGCAACGCGTCGATGTCGCGCAGCGGCTCTGCTTCGTCGGTATCCGCGGGCAGGGTCAGGCGCATCGCCCGGTGCGGCAGGCCGGCGTCCTCGAACTCCTCGCCGTACGCGACGAAATCCTCGCGCTCGTAGAAGCCGATGGCGCTGACCTGGGCGTCCAGCGCCACTTCCGGCCAGCCCTGCGCGCGGGCGCGGGCGACCAGTTCGCGCAACAGCGCCACGCCGAC
>DATCUT010000189.1:0-1509 GCA_036561785.1 Rhodanobacter sp. | reverse complement strand
CTGGCCGCCAGGAGCGTTCAGCTTGCCAACACGCATCTGCTGCGCTGCGAGCACAGCGTGATCCTGTGGCTGGTGCCCAGCAAGCCGATCCGCGAACAGACGCTGCGGGCGCTCCGCGACCGCCTGCACCCCTACCACACGGCGCTGCGCGAGGCCGGGCCGGTCACGGTGCTGGATCTGGACGAGGCCAAGAGCATCACCCGCGCCACGCTGGATACCTCCACCACGGTGATCGTCGCCACCCGGCAGGCCTTTCAGGTGGAGGACGAGGAATCGCGCAAGGTGTACCAGAACAGCGGCGCGCTGATGCACCACTTCGACAACCTGTCGCCGACCCAGCGCGATGTGTTGTTGAGCGACGGCGACGGCGCCGAGCACACCACGCCCTGCTCGCTGGCCAACGTGCTGCGCCTGCGCCGGCCCTTCGTGGTGGTGGACGAGGCGCACAACAGCCGCACGGAACTCGCCTTCGACATGCTGGCGCGCTTTCGCCCCAGCGGCGTGCTGGAACTGACCGCCACTCCGGACCTGGAACGCACGCCGAGCAACGTGCTGCACAGCGTCTCGGCCGCCGAGCTGAAGGCGGAGGAAATGATCAAGCTGCCGGTGGTGCTGGAAACGGAGCCGAACTGGCAGCAGTGCCTGGCCGACGCCATCGGCCGCCGCGATGCGCTGCACAGGCTGGCGGATGAGGAACGCCGCGCCGGCGCGGATTACCTGCGGCCGATCGTGCTGATTCAATCCGAGCCCCGCCGCGCCGGCGTGGACACGCTGGACTTCGAGCGCGTGCGCCAGGAGCTGATCACCAACCACGGCATTCCCGCCAATGAGATCGTCGTCGCCACCGGCGAGGAAAAGGGCCTGGAGCAGATCGAGGCCGACTACAAACTGGGCATTGCCGACCCGGCCTGCCCGGTGAAGTTCGTCATCACGCAGAAGGCGCTGGCCGAGGGCTGGGACTGCCCGTTTGCCTACATCCTGGTCAGCATGGCCTCGCTGTCGTCGGCCACGGCGGTGGAACAGCTGCTCGGGCGCGTGTTACGGCAGCCGGGGGCCAGCCATCGCCAGGCCAGGGCGCTGAATCAGTCCTATGCCTTCGTGGTGTCGCGCAATTTCGCCGAGACGGCGAGTGCGCTGCGCGACCGTCTGGTAACGGGCGCCGGCTTCGAGCGGCGCGAGGTGGCCGAGTTCGTCACCGCCGCCAAGGCCGAGCAGGCGCGGCTGGATTGGGAGGGCCACGCCGAACGTGACATGGTGCAGCCGGTGTCGATCACGCTGACCGAGAAACCTGACCTCACGAGCGTGCCCAAGCCGGTGCGCGACAAGGTGAGCTGGGACGGCGAGCGGAGCACGCTGACCATCACCACGTCGCTGACCGAGGACGAAACCGAAGTCCTCAAGGCTTCGGTCAGGTCGGAAACCGCAGCGGCGGCGATCGTGGAAGCCGCCCAGATCAGCCGCACCTTGCCCCACACGCCGGCCGAACTGGGGGAGCGCTTTCGCGTGCCG
>DATCUT010000188.1:0-18462 GCA_036561785.1 Rhodanobacter sp. | reverse complement strand
CAGCAGGCCGTCGCCCGCACGCAGCAGGGTGCCGCTGGCCAGCGGCTCGCCACTGCTGCCGAGCACGTCCACGCTGCGGCCGACCAGGCCGGTCAGCGCCGCATCCGCACCCTGCGCCAGCAGCAGGCGCTGCGAGATCACCTTCGCGCTGCCGTCGGGGAAGCCCAGCGCCAGCGCTTCGGGGTCGAGGAAGATCGGCAGGTCGCCGATCACCACGTCGTGCGTGCCGGCGGCGAGCGTCAGCGAACGTTGCTCGCGCACCACCGCATAACCGTCACCGACGTCGCCGCCGCCATGGCTGGCGTACAGCGCGGCGCTGTCGCTGCGATACAAGGTGAGCGCCGTGGTGTCGGCGGCGTAAGCCGGCCATGCGCCGGCCAGGGCCGCGATGCAGGCGAAGGCGAGGGCGGAGCGATGTGCTGTCGTCATGAAGCGCATTCCATCGTGGGCACCGGATCGTCATCATAGCGACGGCGCATGCATGCCGTGCGTCGACTGCGTCGCTGCGTGCCGGGGAAGGCCGGCATCCGCGCCGGCTCCCGTGCCATTGGTCAGGATTGTCCAAGCGTCGATGGCACGGATTCACTATCGTGGTACGAAGATTCCCCGCGGATGACTTGGCCATGTCTGCATCTTTGACGATCGATATCGCGCCCGCCCGCTTGCCGGACGACATCGAGGTCGTGCGCGGGCTGTTCGCGGAATATATCGACAGCCTCGGCATCGATCTTTCCTTCCAGGACGTGGCTGCGGAGCTGGCACAACTGCCCGGCAAGTACGCGCCGCCGCGGGGCGTGATCCTGATTGCGCGTGACGGCGCGGGAGCGGCCCTGGGTTGCGTGGCGCTGCGACCCTGGTCGCAGCCGGGCGTGTGCGAGATCAAGCGCCTCTATGTGCGACCCGCGGCGCGTGGGCAGGCACTGGGACGGCGACTGGCCGAGGCGGTGATCGCCTGGGCAGCCCGGGCCGGCTACGTGCGCGTGCTGCTGGACACGCTGGCTTCGATGCAGGCGGCCCGGCAACTCTATGTCGCGCTGGGTTTTCGCCCGGTGGCGCCGTATTACGACAACCCGGTGCCGGGCACCTTGTACATGGCGCTGGAACTCGAGCCGGGAGCGGTCTGAGCATCCCCGGCTACGCCGCCGCCCAACCCGCGCGGAAAACGGCGGGAGTCATGCCGAACGTCTTCACGAATTCGCGGTTGAGATGGGCCTGGTCGTAGAAGCCCGCGTCGAGCGCCGCCTCGATGATCGATGCGTGATCGCGCAACAACGCCTTGGCCTTGTGCAGGGCCAGCAGGACGTGGAAGTTGTGCAGGCTGGTGCCGGTCTCGTGGTGGAACGCACGTGCCAGGTGACCGGCGGAAACCGCACAGGCTTGCGCGATCGCTTCCACGTCGGTGTGCAGCGAAGGACGCGCGGTCAGCAAGGCCCTGGCCTGCGCGCCGAGCGCATTGCAGGCGTCGTCAGTCGAGACCTTCTTCGTGCCGGGCGGCACGAAGCGCGAGCTGAAAGCCCAGCCGCTGCTATCCACCGGCTCGAAGCGATGGATCACGCCGGCCGGCACCACGACGGTGTCGCCGGCGACGACTTCGCGGCAGGTAGAGGGACGGCGCAGCCGTGCCCGGCCTGCCAGCACCTGCACGATCTCGTCGCCGGCGTGGAAGTGCGGCCGGAAGCGCCAGGCGTGGCGCGCACCCGCGATCGTCTCGACCCGGCCGGCTCCGCCCGGGCTGACCGTGAATGAAGTACGGGTGGCTGCGGCGTGCATGGGCCGGCTACGCGGTGGCGGCGCGGATTACCTCGGGCAACGGCACCGGCTTGCCGCTGGCCGGGTCCATCCACACCATCACCACGTGGCCGTCGCAGTACAGCCGGTCGGGGTGTTCGGCGTCGATCACCCGGTGCGCGAGCGTCATCGAGCTGTTGCCCGTGCGCTCGCAGAACAGCTGCACCTGCAACTGCGCGGGCCATGCGATGGGGCGGCGATAGTTGACCTGGCTGGCGGCCATCACCGGCATCGCGTGATCGTCGAACCACGGCCCGGGCACGTGGCTCAGCCACTGCAGCCGCGCCTCTTCGAGGTAGGTGAGGTAGTTGGAATTGTTGACGTGGTTGAACGCGTCGAGGTCGCGCCAGCGCACGCCGATCGAGGCGACGAACAGCGGCTTGCCGGTTTCGGTTTCCGGCGCGGCAGTGCTCGTCGCGTCGACGACCGTGGTGGATTTGCGTGGACTCATGGACGCTTCTTCTTGCTGCCGCGCATCGGCTTGTACTTGTCGGCCGAGGCGATGTGCTTGGTGGCGGCCTTGACGCGCTTGGCGGTACCGGGCTTTTTCGGCTTGGCGGGTTTCAGGTGCGGCGCGAGGAAATGGCCGGTGTGCGATTCGGGCGTGGCCGCCACGGTTTCCGGCGTGCCGGCAACCAGGATGCGGCCGCCGCCGGCGCCGCCTTCGGGGCCGAGATCGACGATCCAGTCGGCGGTCTTGATCACGTCGAGGTTGTGCTCGATCACCACCACCGTGTTGCCCTGGTCGACCAGCTGGTGCAGCACGTCGAGCAGTTGCTCGATGTCGTGGAAGTGCAGGCCGGTGGTGGGTTCGTCGAGGATGTACAGAGTGCGGCCGGTGTCGCGCTTGGACAATTCCTTGGACAGCTTCACGCGTTGCGCCTCGCCGCCGGACAAGGTGGTCGCGCTCTGGCCGAGCTTGATGTAGTCGAGGCCGACCGCGCGCAAGGTGTCGAGCTTGCGCGCGATGGTCGGCACGTTCTCGAACAGTTTCAGCGCGTCCTCCACCGTCATGCCGAGCACGTCGGCAATCGTGTGGCCCTTGTACAGAATTTCCAGCGTCTCGCGGTTGTAGCGCTTGCCGTGGCAGACGTCGCAGGGCACGTAGACGTCAGGCAGGAAATGCATCTCCACCTTGATCATGCCGTCGCCTTCGCAGGCCTCGCAGCGGCCACCACGCACGTTGAAGCTGAAGCGGCCCGGCGTGTAGCCGCGCGCGCGCGCCTCGGGCACCTGCGAGAACATGTCGCGCAACGGGGTGAACAGGCCGGTGTAAGTGGCCGGATTGGAGCGCGGCGTGCGGCCGATCGGCGACTGGTCGATGTCGACCACCTTGTCGAACAGATCCATGCCATCGACGGACTTGTAGGGTGCCGACTGGGTGCCGGCACCGTTGAGTTCGGCCGCGGCAAGGCGGAACAGGGTGTCGTTGACCAGGGTCGACTTGCCCGAGCCGGACACGCCGGTGACGCAGGTGAACAGGCCGGCCGGGATCGCCAGGTCGACGTGCTTCAGGTTGTTGCCGCTGGCGCCTTTCAGGCGCAGCCACGCGTCGGCGTCGGCGGGCTGGCGGCGCACGGTGGGTACTTCGATCGCGCGCGCGCCGGACAGAAACTGGCCGGTGACCGAGCGCGGCGAGTCGAGCATGTCCTGCACCGTGCCCTGCGCCACGATCTCGCCACCGTGCACGCCGGCGCCGGGGCCGATATCGAGCACGTGGTCGGCCATGCGAATCGCGTCCTCGTCGTGCTCGACCACGATCACCGTGTTGCCGAGGTCGCGCAGGCGGGTCAGCGTGCCGAGCAGGCGCTCGTTGTCGCGCTGGTGCAGGCCGATCGAGGGTTCGTCCAGCACATACATCACGCCGACCAGGCCGGCACCGATCTGCGAGGCGAGGCGGATGCGCTGCGCTTCACCACCAGACAGCGAATCCGCCTGCCGATCCAGGGTGAGGTAGTTCAGGCCCACGTCGTTGAGGAAGGTCAGCCGTTCGCGGATCTCCTTGACGATCTTCACCGCGATCTCGCCGCGCCAGCCGGCGAGCTTCAGCTCCTCGAAGAACGCCAGCGCGTCGTCGATCGAGCGCGAAGTGAGCGAAGGCAGCGCATGGTCGGCGACGAACACGTTGCGCGCGGAGCGGTTCAATCGCTGGCCTTCGCAGGCAGGACAAGGCTGGTCGCTGATGTACTTGGCCAGTTCTTCGCGTATCGCGGCGGATTCGGTTTCCTTGTAGCGCCGCTCCAGGTTCGGCAGGATGCCTTCGAACGCGTGCTCGCGGGTGACCTTGCCGCCGCGTTCGGTGATGTAGCGGAACGCGATCTGCTCCTTGCCGCTGCCGTACAGGATGGCCTTCTGGACGTCCGCAGGGAGTTTCTGCCACGGCGTGTCCACGTCGAAGCCGTAGTGCGCCGCCAGCGACAGGATCAGCTGGAAGTAATGCGCGTTGCGCCGGTCCCAGCCGCGCACCGCGCCGTTGGACAGCGGCAGCTCGGGATGGCCGACCACGCGCGCCGCATCGAACACCTGGGTCACGCCCAGCCCGTCGCAGGATGGGCAGGCGCCGACCGGCGAGTTGAACGAGAACAGCCGTGGCTCCAGCTCGGGCAGCGAGTAGTCGCAGACCGGGCAGGAGTAGCGTGACGAGAGCATCTGCTCCTTCGCACCGGCGGCGGCCGCTCCTGCGCGTCCTGCGCTCGCGGCACTTGGGCTTTCCTTCCCGGCGTCCATGCCGGCCAGGATCACCAGCCCGTCGCCCAGTCGCAGCGCAGTCTCGAACGATTCGGCCAGGCGCTGCTTGATGTCCTCGCGCGGGCGGAAGCGGTCGATCACCACTTCGATGGTGTGCTTCTGGCGCAAGGTCAGCGGCGGCACCGCGTCCAGGTCGTACACGGCGCCGTCGACGCGGGCGCGCACGAAACCCTGCGCGCGCAGCTGCTCGAACACCTGCACGTGCTCGCCCTTGCGCTCGCGGATCACCGGCGCCAGCAGCATGTAGCGCTGCTCCGGATCCAGCGCGAGGGTGGCATCGACCATCTGGCTCACCGTCTGCGCCTCCAGCGGAATGCCGTGGTCGGGGCAGCGCGGCGTGCCGACGCGGGCGTACAGCAGGCGCAGGTAGTCGTACACCTCGGTGATCGTGCCGACGGTGGAGCGCGGGTTGTGCGAGGTGGATTTCTGCTCGATCGAGATCGCCGGCGACAGGCCCTCGATATGGTCGACGTCGGGCTTCTCCATCATCGACAGGAACTGCCGCGCGTAGGCCGACAGCGATTCGACGTAGCGCCGCTGGCCCTCGGCGTAGATGGTGTCGAACGCCAGCGAGGATTTGCCGGAGCCGGACAGGCCGGTGATCACGATCAGCTTGTCGCGCGGGAGGTCGAGGTCGATGTTCTTGAGGTTGTGCGTGCGTGCGCCGCGGATGCGAATGGTGTCCATGGACGCCGGATATGGGGGGGATCGTTTACTATACCAAGGAGTTTCGATAGTTCATTGTGCCGGTCGGCGGAATGCTTGGTGGATTCCGGTTTCATTGCCATGCTCGCCGTGGCCGGACGTGCGTTTGAGCCAATGGGAGGCAAGCCATGCGGAAGTGGGCGGGAATGGCGGCCGGCGCTGTGCTGGCGCTGGGGGCAGCGGGCCAGGTCATGGCGGCACAGCCGAGCGAGAAGCAGGTGCGCCAGCTGTTCCAGGTGATGCACATGGAGCACATGTTCGACCAGATGAACTCACAGATGGCTGGCGTGATGGGGCAGGCGGTGCCGTGCGTGCCGGCGTCGTACTGGCAGGGTTTCATCGACGCCAGCGGCAGCCAGCAACTGCTCAGGCGGATGGTGCCGATCTACCAGCGCCACTTCAGCGCCGACGACGTGGCCGGCCTGCTGAAGTTCTACAAGTCGCCGCTGGGCCAGAAGGTGATCACGCAGATGCCGGTGACCATGGCCGAGGGCATGAAGATCGGCCAGGAGTGGGGCCGCGAGCGGGGCCAGGCGATGATCCGGCAGTTGCAGCAGGACGGCACGCTGGACGCCAGCGGGCGCTGCCCGGCCAGTCCGGCGGCCACCGCGCCGAAGCCGGTGCCGAAGCCGGGCCATTGAGCCGCGCAAGCCCCGGTCCACGGCCATCCGGCGGGGTTCGCGGCCGGTTGTGGTCAGTATTTGACCAGTGCGCGGGCAGGTCGTTATAATCCGCAGTTCGCCAGACCTTACAAGGTCATGGCGATACCCAAGAGAATAACGACAGAAGGGCATTCCCATGAGTTACGCAGTCATCAAGACCGGTGGCAAGCAGTACCGTGTGCAGCAGGGCGACGTGCTGCGCGTGGAGTTGTTGACCGCCGAAGAAGGCGCCACCGTGAGCTTTGACCAGGTGTTGCTGGTCGGTTCCGGCGAGTCGGTCACCGTTGGTGCGCCGGTCGTCGAAGGCGCCACCGTCAGTGCCACCGTGCGCAAGCACGGCCGTGCCGACAAGATCCGCATCATCAAGTTCCGCCGCCGCAAGCACTACAAGCGTCAGCAGGGCCATCGGCAGCATTTCACCGAAATCGAGATCACGGGCATCAACGCCTGAGCAACTGGAGCATTGAGTCATGGCACATAAAAAAGGCGTAGGTTCCAGCCGCAACGGTCGCGATTCGAACCCGAAATACCTCGGCGTCAAGATCTACGGTGGCCAGGCCATCGAAGCCGGCAACATCATCGTGCGTCAGCGCGGTACCCAGTTCCACCCGGGCACGGGTGTGGGCCTGGGTCGCGACCACACGCTGTTCGCGCTGGTCGACGGCACCGTCAAGTTCGCCGTCCGCGGCGACAAGAACCGCCGTTTCGTCGACGTCGTCCAGGCGTAAGCCTTCCGCGACGCGATAGCGAAGGCCCCGCTTCGGCGGGGCTTTTGTTTTTTGTCACGGGATTCGAGATTCGGGATTCGTAAAAGCTGAAACGCTCCACGTCCCGTACCATGTCCAGATGACCAGCTCTTCCCGAATTCCCAATCCCGAATCCCCAATCCCGGCTCCCCAATGAAATTCGTCGACGAAGCAAATATCAAAGTCCAGGCCGGTGACGGCGGCAATGGCTGCATCAGCTTCCGCCGCGAGAAGTTCATCCCGTTCGGCGGCCCCGACGGCGGCGACGGCGGTTTCGGCGGCTCGGTCTGGCTGGTGGCCGACGAGGGCTTGAATACCCTGGTCGACTTCCGCCACCAGCGCAGCTTCAAGGCCAAGCGCGGCGAGAACGGCATGGGCAGCCAGATGTACGGCAAGGGCGGCGAAGACACCACGATCCGCGTGCCGGTCGGCACCATGATCACCAACGTCGACACCGACGAGGTGATCGGTGACCTCACCGGTCACGGCCAGCGCATGCTGGTGGCGCAGGGCGGCAAGGGTGGGTTGGGCAATATCCATTTCAAGACGTCGGTGAACCGGGCGCCGCGCAAGGCCACGCCGGGCACGCCGGGCGAGGCGCGCGAACTGAAGCTGGAGCTGCGCCTGCTGGCCGACGTCGGCCTGCTTGGTTTCCCGAACGCCGGCAAGTCCACTTTCATTCGCGCGGTGTCCGCGGCGACGCCGCGGGTGGCGGATTACCCGTTCACCACGCTGCACCCGAACCTGGGCGTGGTGAGCCTCGGCACCGACCAGAGCTTCGTGATCGCCGACATCCCCGGCCTGATCGAGGGCGCCTCCGAAGGCGCCGGCCTGGGCATCCAGTTCCTGCGCCACGTGGCGCGCACCAGCCTGCTGCTGCACATCGTCGACATCGCGCCGATCGACGGCTCCGACGTGGCCGCCCAGGTGCGCGCGATCGAACAGGAACTGCAGAAATTCAACCCGGAACTGCTGGAGCGCCCGCGCTGGCTGGTGCTCAACAAGGCCGACATGCTGGCCGGGGGCGAGCGCCAGGCCGTGGCGGAGAAGATCGTTGCCGAACTGGACTGGACCCAGCCGTGGTTCCTGGTCTCGGCGATCGCCCGCGAGAACACCATGGCCGTGTGCCAGCAGGTGCAGCGTTTCTTCGAGTCGCAGCGCGAAGCCAGCGTGGAGCGCACCGACATGCTGCCGAACGACGTGCGCCTGCGCGGGGAAGATCCGCAGGGCTGAGCCTGCCGTCTCGCTGGCGCCGCGGCTGATCCAGATCATGGGAACGGCGGCCTGCCGCTGCCAGAATGCAGTACGGCTTGCCGTCATGACCGAACGAAACCCACCGGCAGCGTGCCGGGCAATGGGGTATCATTCGAGCATTGAATGAGAATGACTATCAGTCAATTTGTCTGGTACAGGAAACCACCCATGAAACGCCTGTTGCCGCTTGTGCTCGCCACGCTGCTGCCGCTGCTTGCCAGCGCGGCCGACGTTCCCAGCTACACGCTGACCCTGAAAGATCACCGCTACCAGCCCAGCGAGTTGCGCATTCCCGCGCATGTCCGGATCAAGCTGGAGCTGATCAACCAGGATCCCTCGCCGGAGGAGTTCGAGAGTGACGACTTTCCAGCGGAGAAGATCGTGATGCCGAACAGCCGCACCAGCCTGTTCATCGGTCCGTTCAAACCGGGGCGCTACCGCTTCTATGGCGATTTCCACCAGCCCACCGCGCAGGGCACGTTGGTGGTGGAGTAGGCCTATGTGGGCGGTGGCCTTGCTGGTGTTTCGGGAAGTGCTGGAAGCGGCGCTGATCGTCAGCGTGGTGGCGGCGGCCACCCGCGGCGTGCCGCGACGCGGCTGGTTCGTCGGCGGCGGCATCGCGCTGGGAATCTTCGGCGCGGTGCTGGTGGCATTGTCGGCTGACCTGCTGGCCTCGGCATTCAGCGGCGTCGGGCAGGAACTGTTCAACGCCGGCGTACTGCTGGCGGCGGTGCTGATGATCGGCTGGCACGTGCTGTGGATGTCCAGCCACGGCCGCGAGCTGAGCCGGCAGATGCAGGTGTTGGGCAACGCGGTGCACAGCGGTGCCAGTTCGCTGGGACTGCTGCTGGCGGTGGTGGCGCTGGCGGTGCTGCGCGAGGGCTCGGAGGTGGTGCTGTTCCTGTACGGCATGCGTGCCGGTGGGGCGGAACACCTGTGGGCCGGACTGTCGATCGGCGTGGTGGCCGGCGCGGCACTCGGCTTCGCGCTGTATGCGGGCCTGCTGCGCATTCCCGTGCGGCATTTCTTCGGCGCCACCAATGCCATGCTGGTGCTGCTGGCCGCCGGACTGGCTTCGACTGCCGCGCGTTACCTGATCCAGGCCAACCTGCTGCCGGCCTGGGGCCATCAGCTATGGGACAGTTCGTGGCTGCTCGGCAACGGCTCGCTGCTGGGCCAGACTGCGCACATTCTGGTCGGCTACGACGCCCAGCCGGCCGGCATGCAACTGGTGTTCTACGCGTCGACGCTGGCTGCGCTGTGGGCCGGCGCACGGCTGATTCGCCCGTTGGAAGCCGTGCATCAGCCACGCTGAAACCGCCCGGGATTACATGCGGAACACGCCGTAGCGCTGCGGTTCGATCGGCGCGTTGAGCGAGGCGGAGATCGCCAGGCCGAGCACGCGGCGGGTGTCGACCGGGTCGATGATGCCGTCGTCCCACAGCCGCGCGCTGGCGTAATAGGGGTGGCCCTGGCGCTCGTACTGGTCGCGGATCGGTGCCTTGAAGGCCTCTTCCTCGTCCGCCGACCACTCGCCGCCGCGCGCCTCGATGCCGTCGCGCTTGACCGTGGCCAGCACGCTCGCGGCCTGTTCGCCGCCCATCACGCTGATACGCGCATTCGGCCACATCCACAGGAAGCGCGCGCCGTACGCGCGGCCACACATCGCGTAGTTGCCGGCGCCGAAGCTGCCGCCGATCACCACGGTGAACTTCGGCACGTGCGAACAGGCCACCGCGGTGACCATCTTTGCGCCGTCCTTGGCAATGCCGGCCTGCTCGTACTTCTTGCCGACCATGAAACCGGTGATGTTCTGCAGGAATACCAGCGGCACGTTGCGCTGGTTGCACAGCTCGATGAAGTGCGCGCCCTTCAGTGCGCTCTCGGCGAACAGGATGCCGTTGTTGGCGACGATGCCCACCGGATAGCCGTGGATGTGCGCGAAGCCGCAGACCAGGGTCTTGCCGTAGCGCGCCTTGAACTCGTGGAATTCGGAGCCGTCGACGATGCGCGCGATCACCTCGCGGATGTCGAACGGGCGGCGGGTGTCCTGCGGAATCACGCCGTACAGTTCCTCGGCCGGGTACTTCGGCTCGACCGGGGCGCGCAGCGCCAGCGGCATGTCCTTCTTCCGGTTGAGGTGGGCCACGATGTCGCGCGCGATCGACAGCGCATGCGCGTCGTTCTCGGCGTAGTGGTCGGCCACGCCGGAAATGGACGTGTGCACCTCCGCGCCGCCCAGCGTCTCGGCGTCGACCACCTCGCCGGTGGCCGCCTTCACCAGCGGCGGGCCACCGAGGAAAATCGTGCCCTGCCCGCGCACGATGATCGTCTCGTCGCTCATCGCCGGCACGTAGGCACCGCCCGCGGTGCATGAACCCATCACCACCGCGATCTGCGGGATGTTCAACGAAGACATCCGCGCCTGGTTGTAGAAGATCCGGCCAAAGTGCTCCTTGTCCGGGAACACCTCGTCCTGCAGCGGCAGGAACGCGCCGCCGGAGTCGACCAGATAGACGCAGGGCAGGCGGTTCTCCAGCGCCACTTCCTGCGCACGCAGATGCTTCTTCACGGTGATCGGGAAATAGGTGCCGCCCTTGACGGTGGCGTCGTTCGCGACCACCACCACCTCGATGCCGTTGACCCGGCCGATGCCGGTGATCAGGCCGGCGGCGGGCGCAGCGCCGTCGTACATGCCGTGTGCGGCCAGCGGCGACAGTTCCAGGAACGGCGAGCCGGGGTCGAGCAGGGCACGGATGCGTTCGCGCGGCAGCAGTTTGCCGCGGGCGACGTGTTTCTCGCGCGCCTTCGCACCACCGCCCTCGGCACTGCGCACCAGCTCGCGCTGCAGGTCATCCACCACGGCACGCAGCTGGTTGTTGCTGGCCTGGAATTCGGGAGAACGCGGATCGATCTGCGATGCAATGACGCTCATGGATGCGGGCTCACGGATAGGCTGCCATCAAGGCCAAACCACGGATGATAGCGGGCGCCGGCCGACGACCAAAATCGGCGGGTGAAACGGCAAATCACGGGCGAAAAAAAACGGCCGCGCGGGGCGGCCGTTTTTTCAGGAAACCAGAGAACGGGATCAATGCCCCTTCATGGCGTCCTTGGCTTTGTCGGCTGCGTCCTTGGCAGCACCGGCTGCGTCCTTGGCAGCGTCGGCAGCCTTGGCGGCAGCGTCGACTGCAGCTGCCGGAGCGGCAGCGGTGGAGGCCGGAGCCGCAGCGGTGGAGGCGGGAGCCTCAGCCGGAGCCTCAGCCGGAGCCGCAGCGGTGGAAGCCGGAGCAGCAGCCGGAGCCGCAGCAGCCTGCTGCGCCGTATCGGCAGCTTGCTGAGCGGTGTCGGCCGACTTCTGGGCGTCCTGCGCGGAATCCTGCGCGCCGTTGCTGCATGCCGCCAACAGCGCGACGAGCGCGGCGGCGAGTAGGGTACGCGTAAACTTCATGGTGGATCTCCTTTGCCGTGGAATGCCGTTTGGCCGTGTATTAATAGCGCTTTCGTGGAAATTGCGCCACATCTTTGTAGTGGCGCTTCAGTGCGTATTAAAAACTGATTTATCCGGCCGTCATGTGGATATCATGCGCTGGTCATGGATCAGCGTCAGTCGATGCACTCCACTGCGACCGCCGTTGCCTCGCCACCGCCGATGCACAGGGACGCGATGCCGCGCTTGAGGCCGCGCGTCTTCAGCGCGTTCAACAAGGTCACCACCAGGCGGGCACCGCTGGCGCCGATCGGATGGCCCAGCGCGCAGGCGCCGCCGTTGACGTTGAGCTTGTCGTGCGGGATGCCGAGTTCCTTCATCGGGGTCATCGCGACCACCGCAAACGCCTCGTTGATTTCGAACAGGTCGACGTCACCGACCTTCCAGCCGGCCTTGTCCAAGACCTTCTGGATAGCGCCGACCGGCGCAGTGGTGAACCATTCCGGCTCCTGCGAATGGGTGGCGTGCGCCACGATGCGCGCCAGCGGTTTCAGGCCACGCTTGCTCGCATCGTCGGCCGACAGCAGCACCACGGCGGCGGCGCCGTCGGAGATGCTGGACGAGCTGGCCGCCGTGATCGTACCGTTCTCCTTGCGGAAGGCCGGTTTCAGTGACGGGACCTTGGCGATGTCGGAACGACCGGGCTGCTCGTCGGTGTCGACCACCACGTCACCTTTGCGACCACTCACGGTGACCGGGACGATCTCGCCGGCGAATCCGCCGTTCTGCTGCGCTGCCAGCGCGCGCTTGACCGACTCGATCGCGAACGCATCCTGCGCCTCGCGGGTGAAGTGGTACTTGTCGGCGCACAGTTCGCCGAACACGCCCATCGCCTTGCCGTCGTACGGATTGGTCAGGCCGTCCCAGGCCATGTGGTCGACCAACTGGCCGTCGCCGTAGCGGATGCCGGTGCGCGCCTGCACCATGTGCGGCGCGTTGGTCATCGACTCCATGCCGCCAGCGACCACCACGGTCGCCGAACCGGCCTTGATCAGGTCGTGGCCCAGCATGATCGCCTTCATGCCCGAGCCGCACACCTTGTTGATCGTGGTGCAGCCGGTGCTGGCCGGCAGGTCGGCTCCCAGCGAAGCCTGGCGCGCCGGCGCCTGGCCCAGGTTGGCCGGCAGTACGCAGCCCATGATCACCTCGCTGACATCGGCCGGGGCGACGCCGGATTGTTCCAGCGCGGCGCGGATCGCTGTGGCGCCGAGCTTCGGGGTGGGGACGCCAGTGAACTGGCCGAGGAAGGAACCGATGGCCGTGCGCTTGGCACCGACGATGACGACGCTGACATCCGACATGGATAACTCCGCTTGCAAGACTCGAGGGGCGCGAACGCCTGATAGATAACCCCGCAATTATCGCAGCCCGCCGCGAACCTGGGCAAACGGCCGCAAGTCCTTGCGGCACCGGGATTTGCGCCCCGTTTCATTGGATTTTCGTTGTGCCAAGATGCGTGGCAGGGCAGCACCACGGCGTACCCGCTACGCCGCGATGCAGGGGATTGGGACTTTGTTGGCAGGGGGATGGATGAAAACGTTCGACTCGGGTTTGCGACGTCGCGAGATGGCTTGGCTGGTGGCCATGGCGTTTGGGTTGAGTGCCTGCGGCGGAGGCGGCAACGTCAAGCCGACACCACCGCCGACCGTGCCGAGTTCGCCGCCACCGCCAAGCACGCCGACCGACCAGCCGCCGCTGGATGCCCAGCTTGCGCTCACCAATACCTACGCCGCACACAGCCAGGGCCACACCGGTGCCGGCGTGACCATCGGCGTGGTCGACAGCGGCATCATGCGCAACCACCCGGCGCTGGTCGGACGGGTCAAGCAGGAATTGATCTACGTCGATCCGTCGACCAACAACACCGCGATCGACGACGTGGTCGGCCACGGCACCTGGGTCTCGCAGATCGCCGCCGGCCAGGCGTTCGACCGCTTTCCCGGCGGCATCGCGCCCGGCGCCAGCCTGGTGTCGGCGCGCATCATCAGCGACGTGGCGCCGAAGGACGATGGCTCAGGGCAGGGCAACGCGGTAACCGCCGCCGACGCGGCCTTTTTCGCGCAGACTCTCAACCCGGCGCTGATCAACGCAGGCGTGCAGGTGATGAACAATTCCTGGGGCGGCATCTACTGGGATACCGGCAACGCCTCGATCAACCAGGCCTTCGCCCAGGCTTACGAGCCGTTCGTGATACAGCATGGCGGCCTGGTGGTGTTCGCTGCCGGCAACGATTCCAGGAGCGATCCCAGCGACATCGCCGCATTGCCCAGCCTGGCGCCGCAACTGGAGGCTGGCTGGCTGGTCGCCGTGGCGGTCGACAGCAACCATCCGAGCCAACTGGCGAGTTACTCGAACGCCTGCGGCAGGGCGATGAACTATTGCCTTGCGGCACCTGGCGACGTCGTTTTCCTCGACAAGGATGCCACCGCTACCGGAACCCCAAAATACTTGTACGCCAGCGGCACCTCGTTCGCGGCGCCGGAAGTCTCCGGCGCGGCCGCACTGGTGTGGCAGGCCTATCCGTATTTCAGCAACGACCTGGTGCGGCAGACCCTGCTGGGCACCGCCGATGATCTTGGCGCGACGGGTGTGGACCCGGTATTCGGCTACGGCGAATTGAACGTTGGCCGTGCGGTGAATGGGCCGGCGAAGTTCGACTGGGGTGATGTGACGGTGGACTTCAGCGGCGGGTCGACCTGGAACAACGTCATTTCGGGTGCCGGTGGTTTGATCAAGAAGGGTGGCGGCAGGTTGATCATCACCCAGCCGACCACGTATACGGGCCTGACCAATGTCATGGAGGGCACGCTGATTGCCGCTGGGATCGGCAGTTCGCTCAACATCAATGCCAACAGTGGCGTCCTCGACACCCACAGCATCGGTGGCAGTGTCACCAACGGCGGCACACTGATGGTCAATGGCGGTGATGTCACCGTCGGTGGCGACTACGCCCAGGGGCCGAGCGGCTGGCTCTCGCTGGAACTGGGATCGGTGCTGCGCGTTGCAGGCAAGGCGACGTTGTCTGCCGCCGGGACTGTCTACCCCGGCCCCGTACTTGAGGTCGTTGGTGCGGCCAACGGTTACGTCGCCAACGCACACACGGATGTACTGGTAGCGCAGGGCGGCTTGAGTGGAACCTTCAATTTGCTCGCGCCTGGCGCCGGCGTACTGCTCGATGCCACGCTCAATTACGACGCCACGAGCGCATGGCTGGACGTGACCCAGGTGCAGGCCAGCGCTGTCCCGGCGATGACTTACACCGCCGCTTCGATGGGTGCGGCGCTGCGCGTGGACAATGCGTTCGCGCAGATCAATACGCAGATGGCTGATGCCGGTACCGGTACCGGTGTCGGCGGCGGGCCGGCGGGGACAAGTTTCATTGCCGGAGCGGCCAGTCTGCAGCAGTCGGCCACCCTGGCCACGGCGCAGCGTTCGCTGGAGAGTCTCTCTGGGCAGTTGCATGCCGCCAGCGCGGCGATGATGTTCGAGGCGATCGACGCCGGCACCCGCGCGCTGTCCGATCGCTTCGGGAAGCTGATCGATGCTCCAGTCACCGGTGGCTGGACGCAGAGCCTTGGCTATCAGGGCGACATGTCGCGCAGCGGCTACAACCGTGTCGGTTATGACCTCAGTGGTTTCCTCGTCGGCGCGGACCAGCGCGTCGGCAGCAACGGCATCGCTGGATACGCGCTGGGCCAGAGCCAGGGGCTGGGCCGGTTGGAGGAGAGTGTGGATCAGGGTCACAGCCATGCGCTGGAGGCCATGTTGTACGGCGGCGTCGTGCGAAATGCCTGGTACACGATGGGGCGTTTCGGCGTCGGCAGCTATCGCGAGACCATGCGTCGCCGGGTCGAACTCGGCGGGCAGTCGGCCGGTCTGGCCAGCGATGACAACGGCCGCTATGGCGTTGCTTATGCCGAAAGCGGCTATCGGCTGGTGCTGGGGCGCACGGCGATCACGCCCTACTTCAGCCTGCAATACGCGCAACTGCAACGCGACGGCTTCAACGAGGTGGGTGCGTATGGTTTCGGCCTGAAGTCGGCGGCGCAGACGGCCGCGCGCTGGCAGGTTGGCACGGGCCTGCGCGCGGCGCGTGAGTGGGTGTTGCCCGGCGGTGGCAGTCTCAGCCTGCAGGGACACATGTTGTGGCAGCAATCGTTCGGCGTGCGGGGCGACGTGTTCGACGCCAGCTTCAGTGGCATCGACCAGTTCGCGCCGCTCGGTGGTATCGGTCTGTCGCGCTATGGCGGCGTGCTCGGCACCACGCTGGACTGGCAGATGACTTCACGCGCCAGCCTGCAGCTTGGCTACGACCGCTACACCGGGCAGCGCCAGCAGGCGCAGATGGCTACGGCGAACTTCAGCTGGTCGTTCTGATCCGGAGTCGCCCGTAATTTCGTAGGAGCGCACCCTGTGCGCGATGGCTCTTGTCGAAGAGCATCGCGCACAGGGTGCGCTCCTACAGTCAACCGTTATGCCTTGCCGTGGAACAGCTCGCGGCCGATCAGCATGCGGCGGATCTCGTTGGTGCCGGCGCCGATCTCGTACAGCTTGGCGTCGCGCAGCAGGCGGCCGGCGGGGAATTCGTTGATGTAGCCGTTGCCGCCCAGCGACTGGATCGCCTCCAGCGTCACCTTCACCGCGTTGACCGAGGCGTTGAGCAGGCAGGCGGCCGGGTCGATGCGCGACTTCACGCCGTTGTCGAACTGCTGCGCGACCATGTAGGCGAAGCCACGCGAACTCTGCAGCGCGGTGTACATGTCGGCGACCTTCGCCTGCATGATCTCGAACGTGCCGATCGGAGCGTTGAACTGCTTGCGCTCGCGCACGTACGGCATGGTGATGTCCAGCGCGGCCTGCATCAGGCCGATCGGACCGCCGGACAGCACCAGGCGCTCGGTGTCCAGCCCGTTCATCAGCACGCGCACGCCTTCGTTGACCTCGCCGACGATGTTCGCGGCCGGGATTTCGCAGTCTTCGAACACCAGCTCGCAGGTGTTCGAGCCGCGCATGCCGAGCTTGTCCAGCTTCTGCGCCGTGCTGAAACCCTTCATGCCTTTCTCGACGATGAAGGCGGTCATGCAGCGGCTGCCGGCGGTGCGCGGTGCGGTGCGCATGTAGACCAGCAGCACGTTGGCGTCGGGTCCGTTGGTGATCCACATCTTGGTGCCGTTGGCCACCCACACGTCGCCGCGCAGCTCGGCCTTGCAGCTCATCGAGCCGACCACGTCGGAGCCGGCACCGGGCTCGCTCATCGCCAGCGCGCCGACGTGTTCGCCGCTGCACAGCTTGGGCAGGTACTTCTGCCGCTGCGCCTCGTTGCCGTTGTGGTAGATGTTGTTGAGGCACAGGTTGGAGTGCGCGCCGTAGGACAGACCGACCGAACCGGACGCGCGCGAGATTTCCTCCATCGCGACCATGTGCGCGAGGAAGCCCAGGCCGCTGCCGCCGTATGTCTCCGGCACGGTGACGCCCAGCAAACCCATCTCGCCGAACTTGAGCCACAGATCGGCGGGGAACAGGTTGTCGCGGTCGATGCGGTCGGCGCGCGGGGCGATTTCCTTTTCCGCAAACGCATGCACGGACTCGCGCAGCAGGTCGATGTCTTCTCCGAGCGGAAACGGACGCATGGCGAACTCCTTGAATGCAGACCGGCGATTTTAGCGCATGCCGCACCGCCCGGCCCGTGCGTAGAGCGCATCCTGTGCGCGATGCTCTTCGTCACGTGACGAAGAGCATCGCGCACAGGATGCGCTCCTACAACTGCGATTCGATCGGCAGCCAGCTCATCACGCGGGTGATCGCGCGTAGCCACCAGCCGGCGTCGGGCTCGTGTTCGAGCACCTGCGGCGGTTGCACGCTGCGGTCCAGCCACTGCATCGAGCCGTCCGCGCCGCGGCGGAGCTGGTAGCTCAGCGCCGGTGCGGCCAGCCGCAGGTATTCCTGGCGCAGGTCGCGGGCCAGGCCCGGGTCGTCGAACAGCACGCCCATCTCGGTATTGAGGTTGGCCGAGCGCGGATCGAGGTTGAACGAACCGACGAAGCCGCGCGTACCGTCGATCACGAACGCCTTGGTGTGCAGGCTGGCGCCGCTGCTGCCGAACAGGCCATGGGTGGCGACCGGGCCGTTGCGGCGGAGCTCGTACAGGCCCACGCCGCCGTTCAGCAGCTGCCTGCGGTAGCGCTCGTAGCCGCTGTGCACGGCCGGCACGTCGTTCGTGGCCAGCGAGTTGGTGACCACGCCGACGCGGGTGCCGCCGCGCACCAGCCCGAGCAGGGTCGCGGTGCCTTGCCTGCCGGGGACGAAGTAGGGCGAGATCAGCAGCACCTCGCTGTGCACGCCGCCGAGGTGGGCGGCCAGCCGTGGCTGCAGCCAGCCGCCGCGGTCGGCGGACTTCGTCTTCAATGGCGGATCTGACGCCACCACGATGTTCGCGCTCCAGTGCGGCGAGAGTTCGTGGTTGCTCAGCCGCTGTGCCGAGGGCGAAGCGGCGACCCGGTTCAGATAGACCTGCGCGGTGGCGTCGGCGGATTCGTGGGCGAGCGCGGCTACCAGTTTGTGCAGGTTTTCCGGCGTCTGCGGGTTCAGCGCCTCGATCGGCACCGCCGCGCTGGAGTTCCAGAAATCGTCGAAGATCGCGCTGGCACCGGCCACCGCCGGGCCGAGCAGGAGCATGTCGAGGTCGCGGAAGTTCACGCGCTGGTCGGCGTCGAAGTACTCGTTGCCGATGTTGCGGCCGCCGACCAGCGCGACCCGGCCGTCGGCGATCCACGCCTTGTTGTGCATGCGGTGGTTGACGCTGAAGAAGCGCTGCACCATCTCCAGCAGGCGCCACACGCCGCTGCGGTTGCGGAAGGGGTTGTACAGCCGCACCTCGATGTTCGGGTGCGCGTCCAGCGCCAGCAGCGCCGGGTCGAGTCCCTTGGTATTGATGTCGTCGAGCAGCAGGCGCACGCGCACGCCGCGCTCGGCCGCGGCGTACACCTCGCGCGCCAGCAGGTGGCCGACCAGATCGTCGTGCCACATGTAGTACTGCAGGTCCAGGCTGCGCCCGGCCAGGCGTGCCGAG
>DATCUT010000187.1:0-32831 GCA_036561785.1 Rhodanobacter sp. | reverse complement strand
AGCCGGCTGCCCGCCAGGCGGTTGCGCAGGCGGCGGCCGTGCTCGTGCTTCAGCGGCGGCAGTTCCAGCCAGCGGGTTTCCTCGGTCGCGGCGTCGAAACGGCCCACGGTGGCGCGCTCGGCATCGAGATACCACAGCCCGTCGATGCGCAGCAGGCGCTGGTTGTTCGGCAGCACCGGCAGCAGGCGCTGGCTGCCGTCCGGCTCCATCTGCCAGTGCCAGTTGAGCTGGTGCGACTTGCCGCGCGACAGCCGCAGGCCGGCCAGTCCACCGAGGAAGCACGGCGCGGTGTCCAGGATCTCGGCCAGCAGGGTATCGCCGACGTGGCCGCCAAGACGCGCATAGCTGCGGCCCTTGCGCACGCTCTGCGGCAATCCCAGCATGGTCGCGGCCAGACGTTGTTCATGCGGCTGCAGCGGCGACTGCGCCAGATGTCGGCTGTCCAGCGGCGCCGGTCGCGCGTAGCGGCCA
The DNA here is from genome assembly GCA_036561785.1 of Rhodanobacter sp. Taxonomy (GTDB): domain Bacteria; phylum Pseudomonadota; class Gammaproteobacteria; order Xanthomonadales; family Rhodanobacteraceae; genus Rhodanobacter. The sequence goes on along the minus strand of DATCUT010000187.1, from coordinate 32,360 downwards.
TGCTCGACCACCGCCAGCAGCACCGGCGCCACATCCAGCCGGGCGAACGCGGCGCCTTCTTCCGGCATCACTTCCAGGAAGAAACCGAGCACGCCGCGATCGTCGACCACGGCCGGCTTCGGCGCAGCCAGCAGCCGTCGCCATGCCTGCGGCAGGGCTTCGTCCTCGCCGGAGGGCGCGGTGGCGGCTTGCTGTTTCTCGTCCGGTTGCTGCATGCGCATGCGGTCCGTTGCGACGACCAAAACATTGAGCTTAGCAGCGCAGGGGCAGGATGCGACCGTCGAAAGCGCAGCCGGATCGCAGCGACCCGGATGCGCAACGAATGGTTCAGGCGGTACCGAACAGGCCTTGCGGATATTCCGGCTTCTGCTCGCGCGCCATCAGCGCCTTGAGCCCTTCCACGGGCGTGACCTCGCCGTGCAGCACGGCACGCACGCCGGCGCTGATCGGCAGGTCCAGGCCATGCTTGTCGGCCAGCCGTGCCACCTCGTCGGCGGTGAGGATGCTTTCCACCACCTGGCCGATCCGGCGCACCGCCTCGTCGATCGCCACACCCTGGCCCAGCGCGAGGCCGAGCCGGCGGTTGCGCGAAAGGTCGCCGGTGCAGGTGAGCACCAGATCGCCGAGGCCGGACAGGCCGATCAGCGTTTCCGGCCGCGCGCCCAGCGCCACGCCCAGGCGCAGCATCTCGTTCATGCCGCGGGTGATCAGGCCGGCACGGGCGTTCAAGCCCAGCTGCATGCCGTCGGCGATGCCGGTGGCGACCGCCAGCACGTTCTTCATCGCGCCACCGAGTTCGGCGCCGAGCACGTCGCCGCCGGAATACGCGCGCAGGTTCGGCGCATGCAGCAGCGTGGCCAGCTGCTGCGCGAACGCCGCGTCGTCCGAGTGCACGGTGACCGCGCTGGGCAGGCCGGCGGCGACTTCCCTGGCGAACGACGGGCCGGTGACCACCGCCGCGGCACGACCGGGCAGCCGTTCGGCCACCAGCTCGTGCAGGAAGCGGCCGGTACCCGGCTCGAAGCCCTTGGTCGCCCACGCGATCGCGGTGCCCGCGTCGAGCAACGGCGCCAGCTCGGCCAGCATCGCGGCGAACGCATGGCTGGGCACCACGATCAGCACGATGTCGGCACCGCGCACGGCGCGGGCCAGGTCGCTTTCGCAGGCCAGCTCCGCGGGCAGTTCGATATCGGGCAGGTAGCGCTGGTTGCAGCGGCTCGCCGCCAGCGCCGCCAGCGCTTCGCGGTCGCGCCCCCACAGTGTGGTCGGCACGCCGTTGCGCGCGGTCAGCGCGGCCAGCGCCGTACCCCAGGAGCCGGCCCCGAGGACGGTCAGCTTCGGGTTTTCAGGCATGGACACGGCTCAGCTGTTGAGCGTGGCCGGGGCCTCGTCGCCACCCATCGCGCGGCGCTGCTGCTCGGCGAACAGCGCGTCGAAGTTGATCGGCTGCAGCAGGAACGGCGGGAAGCCGCCTTCCAGCACCAGCGAGGAGATCACCTGGCGGGCATACGGGAACAGCAGGTTCGGGCAATAGCTGCCGATGATCCCGGCGTGGTCCATCTCGTTGAAACCGGCAATGCCGAACACGCCGGCCTGCTCCACTTCCGCCAGGTAGGCGGTGCGCTGACCGATCGTGCAGGTGAGGGTGAGGCTGAGCACCACTTCGTACAGGTTGTTGCCGAGGTCGGTGGCCTTCTGGCCCAGGTTCAGCTGCACCTGCGGCTGATCCTTCTCGTCGATTTCCTGGAAGATCTGCGGCGCATTCGGCGCCTCGAAGGACACGTCCTTCACGTAGATCTTCTGCATCACCAGCTGCGGCTGACTGGCCTGGCCGTTGGCCTGGTCGTTGGTGATCTCTTGTGCCATCGGGAGTTCCTCGAGTCTGGGTCGTGTGTATAAAAGAGACCGATTGTTCCATACATCCCCGCGGCGCGCACGCCGAAAGACCGCCACGGAACCCGGGAAGATTGCGCACAGCCTTGTTTTTCTGCGAGAATACGCGGCTCGCCTCTGTCGACCCGGTGCTTCCGGGCGGTCCGCCACGCGGTACGGACCTCACGATCATGCGTTGCGACAACTCCAGCATCGCGTGGCGCATGGCGCCGCTGGGCCGATCTCACCCTGGCCAACGGGTGTCAATCAAGAATTACGGAGGTCGTCATGGCCCGTGTATGTCAAGTCACCGGTAAGGGTGTGCAGAGCGGCAACAACGTCTCGCACGCCAACAACCGTACCCGTCGCCGCTGGTTGCCGAACCTGCATGAGCGTCGTTTCTGGGTTCCCAGCGAGAATCGCTGGATCAAGCTGCGCGTTTCCAACAACGCCCTGCGCACGATCGACAAGAATGGCATCGAGGCCGTGATTGCCGAGATGCGTGCCCGCGGCGACAAGGTCTGAGGATTGAGCCATGGCTAACAAATCACAAGACAAGATCCGCATGATCTCCTCGGCCGGCACCGGCCACTTCTACACCACGCAGAAGAACAAGAAGAACACGCCGGAAAAGTTCGAGTTCAAGAAGTACGATCCGGTCGTGCGCAAACACGTGATCTACAAGGAAGGCAAGATCAAGTGACGATCTGGCGCGTACGCGCTTAGCGCGTACGCCTTTGCCAGATCGTCATCCCTGCGAAGGCAGGGATCGCTTTTTGCTCTTGCTTTGCTCTTGCCAATGCATCCGCAACAGCGATATTGATTCCTCCAGGAAAACCCGCCACCCGGCGGGTTTTCTTTTGCCCGAAGCCTGTCTATCCCGCATCATCCCCGGATGACCTCCCTTGCCCTGTTCCCCGACCTGCTCGGCGACGACGCCTGGCGTTCGTTGCCCGCCGTCGTACAGGCGATGCACGGAGCCGCACCGAGGCTGCGTGCAAACGGCACGGCCGACGTCGCCGGCGCCAGCCATTTCCCCGCACGCTGCCTGCGCCGCCTGCTCGGCCTGCCTGCGCCGGGTCCGCAGCAGGCACTGGCCCTGACGATTGAACGCAACGGCACATGCGAGGTGTGGACCCGCCGCTTCACCGGCCGACGCATGCAATCCGTGCTCGATCGCCGCACTGGCTCACCCTTGCTGTACGAACGACTGGGCGCCGCCACCCTGGGTTTCGCGCTGCGTCGCGACGGCGACACGATCGACTGGCAACTGTGCAGCCTGCATGTGTTCGGCATACGGATGCCGCGCGCCTTGCGCGGCCACGTGCTTTCGCGCAGCGGCATGCACGACGGTCGCTACCATTTCAGCGTCGATGTGCGCCTGCCCGTGCTGGGGCAATTGATCGCCTACGAAGGCTGGCTGGAGCCGTTGCCCGATGAGCAGTGAATACCCATCGCCGGTGATCGTGTTCGACGGCGTCTGCCTGCTGTGCAGCCGCTGGGTACGTTTCCTGCTGAAACACGATCGCGCAGCGCGCTACCACTTCGCCTCGATGCAATCCGACAGCGGCCGCGCCCTGCTGCTCGCACACGGACTGGATCCGGAGTCGCCGCTGTCCTTCCTGCTGGTGGAAGGTCACCACGGTTACACCGACAGCGACGCGATCGCCCGGGTGCTGCACGGACTGGGCGCGCGCCGCTGGCGCTGGCTGGGTCGCGCGATGCAGCTGGTGCCGCGCTGGCTGCGCGACCCGATGTACCGCTTCGTCGCCCGCCATCGCTACCGTATCTTCGGGCAAAGCCGCGCCTGTTTCCTGCCCGCGCCGGAGCAGCGCGCACGCTTCATGCCGTAAGCGCGTCCAGCTGCGTCTCGACCGCGAAGCCAGCGAGCGCCGCGAGGGCCTCGTCCAGCGTAAACAGGCCCATGCACGGCATCGCGCCACGCGCAGGCAATTCGCCATCGGCAAGCTTGCGCGCCAGCACCACTGCCGGCGTAGCAGGAATCTGCGGACCATCGCCCGCGGCCGCACTCAGCGACCAGCGCAAGCGCAGCGGTTCGCCTTGCCTATCGCGGCCGGTCAACTCCACCACCATGCCGCCCACGTCGCTACCGGCGCCGAGAAACCATTCACTGATCCGGCGCAAGCGCGGCGCATGTCGCGCCAGATCGCGGATCAGGCCCAGCCGCACCAGCCATGCCGCTGCCAGCGTGCCGAAGTGCAACCGACGCAGCTCCAGCCCGGCGCGGAACGCCACCGCGCGCACGCCGGGATAGCGCGCCGGGAACAATTCCAGATCCGGCACGTCGCACAGGCCGACCCAGCGCCGACCGAACGGAAACGCCTGCCGACGCGTCGACGTCCAGCCGTGGCCACGCTGCCAGCGGCCGTCGCGCCACAGCCGCAGCGGGCGACCGCAATAGCCGAGGATCGCCGCCACCGTGGCATCGCCGCGCGGCGTGCGGTTGCCCGGACTGATCGCGTGTTCGATGGTTTCCAGCGCACGGAACCGCGGCAGCAAGGCATCCACCACCGCACTGCTGAACGCCGGCACCGTGGATGCACCGCTGACCAGCAGCCGGCCGGCTGCTTTCGCACGGCCGTCCAGACGTCCAATCCCGCTGACGAAATCACGACCATCGGCGAGATCGATATAGTCGCTGCCACAGGCCAGACAGGCCTCGGCCACCCGATAGCCCTGTGCCTGGAACGGACCGGCCGCGTGGATCACCAGTTGCGGCCGCAGCGCTGCCAACGCCTCGGCCAGTCCGGCAGCGGCGACGTCGAGTGCGGCCAGTTGCACCGGCGGATCACCCAGGCTTTCGCGCAGCGTCGCCAGGCTGGCCAGCTGCCGGCCGGCAAGCGTCAGGCGAAAGCGCGGATCGCCGGCCAACTGGCGGGCAACGCGCGAACCGAATACGCCGCTGGCACCGATCAGCAATACGCGCAGGCTCATCCACTTCCCCAGCCGTCGAACTCTCTCAAAAACAAAACCCGCCATCGGGCGGGTTTTGCTGGTGCATATGCTTTCGCTGCGACGGTCAGGCGGTCGCGACGCTGTAGCCCTTGAGCCGCTGCGCGAACTCCTGCAACGAACGGATACCGCTCTCTTCGGCCTCATGGATCCACTGCTGCAGGCCCTTCAGCGCCTGCTCGGCGCCGCGCTGTTCCATCAAGGCCACGAGGCGGCTGCGGAAATCACACACGGTCTTCAGGGTCGGGCGCTTGGCCAGCACCGCCTGCATGCGGTCGCGGCCTTCGTTGTCCAGCCAGCGGCCGCCGTCGGCCAGCGCCAGGCGCATGCGGCGGGGCATCGACTTGATGCTCTCGCCGGCGTGCTGCGCCTCGTCGCTGATGGTCGGCAGGATCACGCCGCGGTAGTAGTCGGTCATCGCCTGGAAGCGGTGGGTGAGCACGGCTTTCAGCGTCTCGGCATCGGGCAGGCGCACGTTCGGGCGCACATCCAGCGACGGCGCCACGCGCAGCACCTTGGCCAGACCGACTGCACGGAACATGCAGATCGCCGCCCAGCCGATGTCGAATTCCCACTTGCGCAGCGCGAACTTGGCCGAGCTGGGGAACGCGTGATGATTGTTGTGCAGCTCTTCACCGCCGATCCAGAAACCCCACGGGATCAGGTTGCGCGCGGTATCGGCGCTCTCGAAGTTGCGGTAGCCGGCCCAGTGGCCGATGCCGTTGACGAAGCCGGCGGCCCAGAACGGGATCCACACCATCTGTACCGCCCACAACGCGGCGCCGATCACGCCGAACAACGCGACGCTGATGAACAGCATCAGGGTCGGACCCCAGTAAGGATGCGCGCCATAGACCTTGTGCTCGACCCAGTCGTCCGGGGTGCCGCGGCCGTACTGTTCCATGTCCTGCTTCGACTCGCAGGCATCGCGGTACAGCGAGACGCCGTCCCAGAACACCTTCTTGATGCCGTAGATCATCGGGCTGTGCGGATCGTCCTCGGTCTCGACCTTGGCGTGGTGCTTGCGATGCACCGCCACCCACTCGCGGGTGACCATGCCGGTGGTCAGCCAGCCCCAGAAACGGAAGAAATGCGCCAGCACCGGGTGGAAATCCACGCCGCGATGGGTCTGGCTGCGATGCAGGTACAGCGTCACCGTGAAGATGGTGAGCTGGGTCACGACCAGCATGTAGACCAGCATCTGGCCCCAGCTTGCACCGGTGAGACCGTCGTTCAGAAAATTGAGCACTGCATCGAGCATGGATAGCACCGGGTAAGGGACAAGTCAGTGTAAATCAGGGGTTTCCGTACCCGCCAGCATGGTGTGACCACGAATAGTAGCAGTCCGTCAAGAGCACGAGGTCAAGCCGACGTTATTCGCGGACGTGACATCAACCAGTTGTTTAACCATGGGGGCGCCGTGACAATCACACAATGACCTCGACCACTCCCGCATCACCCAGGACTGTCCTGCAGTTGGACCGCGTCAGTCGCCGCCGTGCCGGTCGCGCCGCGGTACAGGATCTGAGCCTGAGCCTGCAAAGTGGCCAGGTGATGGGCCTGCTGGGCGTGAACGGCGCCGGCAAGTCGACCACCTTGTCGATGATCGCCGGCGCGCTGCGCCCCGACAGCGGCGGCATCGAGCTGAACGGCGAGGATTTCCTGGAGCACCCGGAGCTGGCCCGCACGCAGATCGGCTGGCTGCCGGAACGTGCGCCGGTGTGGGCCGAGCTCACCGTCGACGAGCATCTCGACGCGCATGGCCGCCTGCGTGGACTGAACGGCGCCGCGTTGCGCACGGCGCGCACTGCCATCGTCGAGCGACTGGAACTGCAGCCGCTGGCCCGGCGCCTGGCCGGCGTGCTGTCGCAAGGCCAGCGCCAGCGGCTGGGCCTGGCCTGCGCGCTGCTGCATCGCCCCGCCCTGCTGGTGCTGGACGAGCCGGCCAACGCGCTCGATCCGGTGCAGGTCGCCGCGCTGCGCAAGCTGATCCGCGAACAGGCCGCCAGCGGCACCGCGGTGATCTTGTCCACTCACCTGCTGGCCGAGGTGACTGCGGTATGCGACCGCGTGGCGATCCTGCACGAAGGCACGCTGCGCCACGACGGCCCGGTGCGCGCCGACGACCATGCCGCGCTGGAGAAAACCTTTTTCGGGATCGCGATGAACGGCAACGCCGAATCGGCGCGCGCCGCATGAGCCGCGCGCTCATGAACACCGTCGCCATGACGCGACTGGAATGGCGCCGGCTGCTGGTGCGCCCGCTGGCGTGGGTGCTGGCCGCGCTGACCCTGGCTTGGCTGGCGTGGAACTTCACCCTGCTGCTGGGCAACTTCCTGGCCGGGCAGATCCAGCGCGCCGCGCTGCCGGACGGCCCCGGCTTCACCGACCTGGTCGGCGTGCCCTTGCTGGGCCAACTGGCCCAGCTGGCGTTCCTGGTGGTGCCGCTGCTGTGCATGTCGGCCATTGCCGGCGAACGCCGCAATGGCACCCTGCCGCTGCTGTTCGCCGCTGGCGTGCCGACCTCGCGCATCGTGCTGGGCAAGTACCTGGCGCTGCTGGGCTGGCTGCTGCTGTGGCTACTGCTGACCCTGGCGATGCCGCTGGCGCTGATGCACGCCACCCACATCGACTGGGGCAAGTTGGCCGCCGCCACGCTGGGCCTGGCGCTGATGCTGGCCGCGCTGGCTGCGATCGGCGTGGCCTGTTCGAGCTTCGCCTCGCACCCGGCGCTCGCCGCCGCCGCCGCGCTGGTGATCGCGCTGGCGCTGTGGAGCGTGAACCTGGGCGCGCAGATGGCCGGCATCAACGGCGGCGCGATCAACTGGCTGGCGATGAGCACGCATCTGCAGCCGTTGCTGCGCGGACTGGTATCGACCGCCGACATCGTGTGGTTCGCGCTGCTGATCGCACTCGCGCTGGCGCTGGCCACACGCCGGCTGGCGGCCGACAAGGAGCGCAACTGATGGGCGCGCTGTTCAGACGTCTGGACGGCTGGTTGTTCGCGCTGCTTCTGGTGCTGGCGGCTGCGGCCATCGGCTACCTGAGCACGCGCTACGCGCACCAGGCCGACTGGACCGCGAATGGCCGCACCAGCCTGTCGGCGGAAAGCCGCGCGGTACTGGCCCGCTTCGACGGCCCGGTGGAAATCGTCAGCTATGCCAATCCGCAGGGCGACCTGCGCCAGACCGTGGCCGGTTTCCTGCAGCGCTACCAGGCGGTGAAGCCCGACCTCAGCCTGCGCTTCGTCGACCCGCAACTGGACCCGGCAAAGATGCGCGAGCTGGGCATCACCGTCGACGGCGCGCTGATCCTGCATTACAAGGATCGCGAGCAACGGCTGGACGAGTTGTCCGAACGCAGCCTCACCAATGCGCTGGAACGCCTGCTGCGCGGCAGCGACCGCATCGTGGCCTTCGTCACCGGCGACGGCGAACGCCGCGCCGACGGCCAGGCGAACGCCGACCTCGGCACCTTCATGGCGCAGCTGGAAGCGCGTGGCATGCGCGCGGTGCCGCTGAACTTCGCGCAAGTGACGGCGGTGCCCGAGCATACCGACCTGGTGGTGCTGGCCAGCCCCAGCCTGGCGCTGCCGCCCGGCGCGGTGCAGGCGCTGGTCGCCCACGTGCAGAACGGCGGCAACCTGCTGTGGCTGACCGAACCGGCGAACGACGACCTCGGCCTCAAGCCGCTGGCCGACGCGCTCGGCGTGCGCGTGTTGCCCGGCGTGCTGGTCGACGGTTCCGGTAGCGCGCTCGGCCTGCATGATCCGCGCCTGATCGCGCTGGGCGACTACCCGCCGCAGGCGATCACCCGCGGTTTCACCCTGACCACGCTGTTCCCGCAAGCCTCCGCGCTGGCCAAGGTGACGCAAGGTGACTGGACAGTCGCGCCGTTCCTGCGCTCCGGCGCGCAGAGCTGGACCGAGTTCCAGCCGATCGACAACAACAAGCCCTCGGACATCCGCTTCGACGCCGACGCCGGCGAACTGAAGGGGCCGCTGGACTTCGGCTTCGCGCTGAGCCGGCTGTCGCCCAGCCCGGACAAGAGCGAGCAGCGCGCGGTGGTGATCGGCGACGGCGATTTCCTGTCCAATACCTTCCTTGGCAACGGCGGCAACCGCGCGCTGGGCGAGCGTGTGTTCGACTGGCTGCTCGGCGACGACAAGCTGGTCGAGCTGCCGCCGCGCGGTGCGCCGGACCGGCTGCTGGATATTTCGCAAACCGAACTGAACGCACTGAGCTTCGGCTTCCTGATCGCACTGCCGGTGCTGCTGCTGTTGATCGGCGGCCTGATCGTGTGGCGCCGGCGGCGGCGCTGAACGATGAAGCGCAGTACCCGCCAGCGCCTGGTCCTGCTGCTCGCCGTATTGGCCTTGTTGTCACTGGCCGGCTGGCAATGGCAGCGTGATGCGCGCAACGGGACCGGCAGCCTCACCGCGCTCGACCCGGCCGGCATCAGCCGCATCGCGCTGACCTTGCCAGGCGCGCCGACCCTGCACTACGAAAAGCGCGACGGCCACTGGTGGCACGTCGACGGCACGCCGGTGCGCGCCATCGACGCCCGGCTCAGCGACCTGGCCGATACCGCCGCGGCGCACGTGCTCAGCTGGCGCCCGGCCAGCGATTTCGAGCCGGCGAAGATCGGACTGGCGCCGCCGCGGGCCGTGCTGGTGCTGGATGGACAGGTACTGGAATTCGGCGAAAGCTCGGTCACCGGGCCACAGCACTACGTGCGCGTGGGCCAGCGCATCGCGCTGGTATCGTCGCGCTACGTGCCGCGCTCACCGGCGACGGCGACCACCGAGTTGCACTGAGAGCTGCACTGAGCCACGAGATCACGCCTTGCCTGAACTGCCCGAAGTCGAAACCACCCGCCGCGGCATCGCGCCATACCTGGTCGGCCGCCGCGTCACCGGGGTGATCCTGCGCCGGCCCGACCTGCGCTGGCCGATTCCGCCGGAGATCAGCGAGCTGCTGCCCGGCCAGCGCATCGACGCGGTGGAGCGTCGCGCGAAATACCTGCTGCTGCACACCGAGGCCGGCAGCGCACTGCTGCACCTGGGCATGAGCGGCGTGCTGCGCGTGCTGCCGCCGGACGCACCGGTGGGCAAGCACGACCACGTCGACATCGCGCTGGAACGCACGCTGGCGCAGGCGCCGCGCATCCTGCGCTTCACCGACCCGCGCCGCTTCGGCTGCCTGCTGTGGCAGCCCCTGGGCGAGACGCACGAGCTGCTGGCGAAGCTGGGGCCGGAACCGCTGACCGATGCGTTCGACGGCGACCTGCTGTGGCATCTCTCGCGTGGCCGCACGGCGGCGGTGAAGCTGTTCCTGATGGACAGCGCGGTCGTCGTCGGCGTGGGCAACATCTACGCCAGCGAGGCGTTGTTCTACGCCGGCATCGACCCGCGCCGCGCCGCCGGCAGCGTTTCGCGGGCGCGCTACGCGCGACTGGCCGTCGAAGTGAAACGCCTGCTGGCCTGGGCGATCGAACGCGGCGGCACCACTCTGCGCGACTTCCTCAACCCCGACGGCGCACCCGGCTACTTCTTCCGCGAACTGACGGTCTACGGCCGCGCGGGCGAACCATGCCACGTCTGCGGCACGCCGATCCGGCAGGTCACGCTGGGGCAGCGCTCGACGTTCTGGTGTCCGCACTGCCAGCGCTAAGCCGAGCCCATACCGACATCAGGACATGACCTACTTGCTGTCCGATCCTGCAGAGGCAGGCAGGCTTTGCAGCGGTCCTACGTCGACCGTGCCCATTTCAGCGGCCGACAGTCTCCACACCTGATCCTTCAGCCGGGCGTAAGGTGCGGCCGACCACAGCGCCGGTGCGTAATAGTCGGTGCCGCGCACTGGCGTTCCGCCCAGAACCACCGGTGCGCCGTCGTCGTGCTGCAGCAGCGACCCGGCCTCACCTCGCAGCAACACGGTTACGTTGTTGCCGCCAAAACCGGTGCGACTGCCGGTGGCTCGGGCGAGCTCCCGACGCAGTGCATTATCGAGTCGCTTCAGCCCCTGTGCGTCCCCGTATTCCGCATAAACCTGGCGGCCTTGCTCAGTGGCGCGTTGACGCTCGTCGGGACTGAGCTGCGCCCAGTACCGCTCGCGCTGGGCCAGCAGGTCGGCATAGCCGCGGTCAGCCGCCAGATCTATCCACGCATAGGCGAGCGCGCGATCCTGCGGCACGCCGTCGCCGTTCCAGTACATCGTCGCGATGATCGCCTGCGAGGGTTTATCCGCGAAACGCGCCGCCTTGAGGAACAGACTCATGGCGCGCTCCTTGCTGCCCGCTTGATAGCTGCTGATGGCAGCATCGCGGTAGAACAGGTCGGGATGCCGCGAATTCACCTGACTCTTGTTGAGCAGTGCAATCTGCTGTCCCAGATCGCTCGCCTGCACCGACCCGGGCATACATAGTGCCGAGCCAACCAGCAAACTCACCGCCATGAAACAACTCGCGCAACGGATGGGCATGACGGCTTCGCTCCTGCTCGCTTTCGATTGCCCTTACGTGTACCCGCAAAGCGGGGCGGGTTCAACGGCACGATGCAACACCGATTCCCGGCCTTCCTGCCTGCCACTCCGCCCGATCCTTGCCGCCGTGCCGTCGACAGGATCGGTGGATCCGGTCATCGCGACGTTTTGAGTCATTCCGGCCAGCGGAACGCGACGTGGGTGTTGTTGAACTCGGGGTCGTCGAGGCTGCCGCCCGGTTGCGCCACCAGGCCGTCGGGCAGGCCGTCGACCTCGAGCGGCTGGCCGGTGCTGAAGTGCGCGCCCAGCGACAGCAGTTCGACCAGCCGCTCGCACAGCACACCGGCGCGGTCGACGTCGCGATCGGGCACGTTGTGCAGGCTGAGGTCCGGACGGCCGAACTTGCGCATGCCGCGGGTGTGGATCCACGAGCGGTCTGCGGCCTCTTCGCCGCTGCGCAGGATCAGCACGTGGTGGCGCGGCGGCGCACCGTCCTTGACCAGGTAGTGGCGACGCCAGTGTGCGGCGTCGAACAGGGTGAGGATCTGCGGATCGAGAATCGAGGTGCCGCCCACGTCGAGCATGCCGGCCAGCACGCCGAGCGTGTCGCGCAGGTAGTCGAGGCTGGCGCCGTCCTTGAGCACGCCGCGCACCACCAGCACTTCCGGCGCGATACGCGCCTGCTCGTACGCTTCCGGCGTGTCTTCCTTGACGAGGCCGCCCAGCGCGCCATTCAGCGGGTAACCCTCCCACTGGCGCAGCACCGCGTTCTGGAAGCGCTGGATCTCCACGCCCGCAGGCAGGCCCGGGCTGCCGTAGCGCGGCGACGGAATCAACAGCTCCGGCTCGAACTTGCCGAACACGTAGAACTGCAGCACGGCCTCTTCTTCGCCAGGCTGCCAGTACGGTCGCGGCCAGTTGGCGGGTGTGGTGACTTCGCTCATGCAGCTTCCTTGATGGATCGGTTCAATCGCGCTCGCCCAGCGGCAGCACGGTCTGCTGCAGCTCGATGCGACCGTTGCCCGCGCTGATCTTCTTGAACTCGGCGCGGCTCACCGAGACATAGCGTTCGTTGCCACCGATCTCAACCTGCGGGCCGTCGGTGACGGCGCGGCCGTGTTCATCCACGCGCACCACCATGGTGGCCTTGCGCCCGGTGTGGCAAATCGTCTTGATCTCCTCCAGGTTGTCGGCCCAGGCCAGCAGATAGCGGCTGCCCTCGAACAGCTCGCCGCGGAAATCGGTGCGCAGGCCGAACGCCAGCACCGGGATGCCGAGCCTGTCGACCACATCGCTGATCTGCCACACCTGCGCCCTGGTCAGGAACTGCGCCTCGTCGACGAACACGCAGTGCAGCGGTCCGCGCGCCGCGATGTCGGCCTCGACCAGGGCGAACAGGTCCTCGTCGGCGCCAAAGCGCCGCGCGTTCGCCTTCAGGCCGATGCGCGAGGCCACCACGCCGTCGCCGAAGCGGTTGTCCAGCGCCGGCGTGAGGATCAGCGTGCGCATGCCGCGCTCGTGGTAGTTGTACGCGCTCTGCAGCAGCGTGGTGGTCTTGCCGGCGTTCATCGCCGAGTAATAGAAATAGAGTTTGGCCATGGTGCCGGGAATCGGGAATGGGGAATCGGGAATGGTCAGAGCGGGGCTGTGGCCAGGTCACGCTCCCCAGTTTCTCACACGCCCGACCGCAAGGCCCCTCGCTTCTCCGACTCCCGACTCCCGACTCCCCATTCCCTATTCCCGGTCCAGCGGCGTGTTGCCGCCGGTGAATTGCGCGCGCGCCTGGGCCAGGCGGTACTTGTGTTCGGCGCGGCTGCGGCGCCAGTCGCGCAGGAAGCAGATGGCGTAGACCAGCTTGAACAGCCGCAATCGCCGCAGCACCTTCGATGTGTCGAACAGGTCGCCGGCGAGCATCGAGATCACGCCCTGCTCCAGCTGCCAGGTGTTGCGTGGCTGGCGGAACATCTGCTGCATCACCGGGCCGTTGAAGCGGTAGATGAAGAACGAGAAACGCGCCATGCCGGCACGCTGGCGTTTCTCCAGTTGGCGCAGCAAGGCCAACTCGCGTTGCGGTTCGCGCAAGGCCTGGTCGACCACCGCGGTGGCCTGCTCCGCGCCGCTCATCGCCAGGTACACGCCGGAGGAAAACACCGGATCGAGGAAGGCGAACGCATCGCCCACCAGCACCCAGCCCGGACCGCCCATGCGGCTTGAGTCGTAGGAGTAGTTGCCGGTGACGCGCACCTCGTTGTCGATCAGTTCGGCGTGCTGCGTGCGCGCCCACAGCGCTGGGCTCAGCTTCAGCGTGTCGAACAGGAACTCGACCGTGCGGCCCTTGCGCTGCTTGAGGTAATCCGGCCGGCACACCGCGCCCACGCTCATCACGCCGTCCGGCAGCGGGATCATCCACATCCAGCCATGCGCGAAGCTGTAGATGCTGATGTTGCCGGCGTCCTCGCCCTCGCGCCGCGCGGCGCCGCGGAAGTGGCCGAAGATCGCCGCGCTCTGGTGCTGGTCGTTGCGCCGGCGCAGCTTGCGCTTCGTCGCCAGCAGTGCATCGCGGCCGCTGGCATCGACCACGTAGCGCGCCTGGATCGCGTAGTCGCGGCCGTCGTCGGTCCGCACGTCCAGCCAGCTCTCGCGCGGGCCGCGCTGCTCGACGCGCAGCACTTCGTGTCCCTCGCGCGCGTCGGCACCGGATTCGCGCGCGTGCCCGTACAGCATCTTGTCGAAATCCTGCCGCCATACCTGGTACGCATGCGGCGGACTCTGCCCGATCGCGCGGGCGAACGCGTAGGTGTTGTAGCCGCGCGCGTTGTCGGCCTCGAAATCCGCGCCGGGCTTGAATACGCCCAGCTCGCGCACCTTGTCCAGCACGCCCAGCCGCTCGAACACCGGCAGGTTCATCGGCAGCAGCGATTCGCCGATATGAAACCGCGGGTGGTGCGCCTTCTCCAGCGCGATCACCTTGTAGCCGCGTTGCGCCAGCAGCGCCGCCGCGGTGCTGCCGCCGGGGCCGCCGCCGATCACCGCCACGTCGCACTGCTCGACTTCCTGCTCCGCCATGCCGCTCCCCGCTGACTGTCGTGCGGCCGATTATGGCCGAAGCCGGCCGGTGCGCCAGTGGTGCTCTGTTACCATCGAGCACCGCCTCGTCCTGTCTCCCGATCCATGCTCAATCCGCAACAACTGGCCGCCGTCGAACACTGCGACAGCCCGCTGCTGGTGCTCGCCGGCGCCGGTTCCGGCAAGACCAGTGTGATCACCCAGAAGATCGCGTATCTGATCGCGCGTCGGAAGCTCGCGCCGTCGAAGATCGCCGCGATCACCTTCACCAACAAGGCTGCGCGCGAGATGCGCGAGCGCGTGGCGAAGCTGGTCAGCAGCGAGGATGCAGCCGCGCTCACGGTAAGCACGTTCCACGCGCTGGGGCTGAAATTCCTGCAGATCGAACACGCCCGCGCCGGCCTGCGCCGCGGTTTTTCGGTGCTGGACGCGGACGACAGCGGCGGCATCGTCAAGGAGCTGGCGCCGAAAGGGATCAAGAACGACGTGCTGTTCGGCATCCGCAACCTCTTGAGCCGCGCGAAGAACGGTGGGCTGTCGCCGGAAGAGGCGCTGGCCGCCGCGCGCAGCCCGCGCGAACTCGAAGCGGCGACGATCTACGACATGTACCAGCAGCGCCTGGCCGCGTTCAACGCGGTGGATTTCGACGACCTGATCCGGTTGCCGCTGCGCATCCTGGAAAGCGACGCCGAATGCCGCGACGCCTGGCGCGAGCGCCTGCGCTACCTGCTGGTGGACGAGTACCAGGACACCAACGACGCGCAGTACCGCCTGCTCAAGGTGCTGACCGGCGAGCGCGGCGGGATCACCTGCGTGGGCGACGACGACCAGTCGATCTACGCCTGGCGCGGCGCGAATCCCGAGAACATCGACCAGCTCGGCCGCGACTGGCCGAACCTGCGCGTGATCAAGCTGGAGCAGAACTACCGTTGCGGCAAGCGCATCCTGCGCGCGGCGAATGCGCTGATCGCGCACAACCCGCACCTGCACGAAAAGAAACTGTGGAGCGAGCACCCGGAAGGCGCGCCGATCCGCGTGCTCGAATGCAAGGAGGCCGAGCACGAGGCCGAGCGCGTCGCCGCGATCGCCACCACGCTGGCCGAGAAGCACAAGGCGCGCTGGGACGACATGGCGATCCTGTACCGCGGCAACTTCCAGGCGCGGCCGCTGGAGAAGGCGCTGCGCCTGGCTCGGATTCCCTATCACCTCACCGGCGCCTTGAGCTTCCTCGACCGCGCCGAGGTGAAGGATGTCTTGTGCTACCTGCGCCTGCTGACCAACCCCAGCGACGATGCCGCCTTCCTGCGTGTGGTCAACGTGCCGAAGCGCGAGATCGGCGCGACGACGCTGGAGAAGCTGGGCCAGATCGCGCAGTCGCGCCACTCGTCCCTGCTCGACGCCACCCGCAGCGACGGCGTGCTGCGCCAGCTCACCCCGCGTCCGGCCGCCGCGCTCGCTTCGTTCGCCAACCTGCTGGACGAACTGCGCAGCGCCTCGCTGCACGAAAGCGCCGCCGACCTGGTCGAGCTGATCCTGAAACGCACCGGCTACGTCGCGCAAATCGCCACCGGCACGCCCGACGCCAGCACGCGCGAACGCAAACTGGGCAACCTGCAGGAACTGGCCGACTGGTTCCGCGCGATGCAGAAGGGCGGCAACACCGCCGGCGACCTCGCCTCGCAGCTGGCCCTGCTCAGCCACGCCGACCGCGACGAGCCGGGCAACGCGGTGCGCATGATGACCCTGCACGCGGCCAAGGGCCTGGAGTTCCGCTTCGTCTTCATCGTCGGCTGCGAGGACGGCACGCTGCCGCACGAGGGCGCCATCGACGAGGGCCGCATCGACGAGGAACGCCGGCTGATGTACGTCGGCATCACCCGCGCCAAGGAACTGCTGACATTGTCGTGGTCAGCGAAGACCAAACGCTACGGCGACATCCACAGCAACCAGCCCAGCCGCTTCCTGCACGAGCTGCCGCAGGCCGACCTGCACTGGCAGGGCAAGGACCCGGAAGCGGACAAGGAAGTCACCCGCGAAACCGCCGAGTCGCACATGGCACGGATCAAGGCGATGCTCGCGGGAAGCTGAACCTTTCGCCTCGTTGCAGCCTGTTTCAGCGACACACGAACCTGCGCAGCCATCTTCGATGCCGTGCGCTGGCGAGCGCGGCGCCCATGCAGCCGGGCAGCGTCAGGCCAGACGCGCTCATCCGCCCCAGAATGCCGGCGACGGCGGCAGCAAAAAGCCTCCCTGCAGACTCACGCCGTCGGGGTAGTCGTCCTGCAGCCAGAGCGGGCCGTCCAGGTCGATGAACTCCGCTTCGCGCGCGATCTCCAGCGCCGGCGTGATGCCGAGCGAGGAACACACCATGCAACCGACCATGATCCTGAAACCCTCGCCGCGCGCGGCGCGCAGCAGGCGCCAGGCCTCGGTCAAGCCGCCGGTCTTGTCCAGCTTGATATTGACCGCCTGGTAGCGGTCGCGCAGGCGCGGCAGGTCCGACGTCACGTGGCAGGCCTCGTCGGCGCAGATCGGGATGCGGCTGGAGAAACCCAGCAAGGCGTCGTCCGCGTCCGCCGGCAGCGGCTGCTCCAGCAATTCGACACCCGCGCGCTCCAGCATCGGTTGCATGTCGCGCAGCAGTTCGATAGTCCAGCTTTCGTTGGGGTCGACAATGAGATGGGCGAGGGGTGCCGCCCGCCGCACGGCCTCGATCCGCGCCGCAGGGTCGTCGGCGTCGACCTTGATCTTGATCAGCCCGGCGCCGGCGATGCGGGACGCCGCCTCCCCCATCCGCTCCGGCGTGTCGATGCCGACGGTGATCGCGCTGACCAGCGTGGACCGTGGCGGGCGCCCCAGCTGCACCCACACGGGCACCGAGCTGAGTTGCGATTCGAGATCCCACATCGCCGCGTCCAGGGCATTGCGCGCGGCGCCCGGCGGCAGCCGCGCCTGCAACTCGTCGCGCCCCATGCCGGCAACGAGCTCGGCGCGCAACGCGTCCATCGCGTCGACCACCGACGCCACCGATTCGCCATAGCGGGCGTAGGGAACGGATTCGCCGCGCCCGATGCGGCCCGCCTGACGCAGCTCGACCGTCACCACGTCGGCGGCGACCTTGACCCCGCGTGCGATGCGGAAAGGCGCCACCAGCGGGAAGCTGCGCTGCGTGATGCTCAGTTCGCGAAGCATGCGAGCAGGTTGTCCACGATGGACTCGACACCCATGCTGACCGGGTCCTGGCAGGGCAGCTGGAGCAGATCACTGATCTGCCGGCAGGCCGCCAGCGCTTCCGGCCCCGACATGCCGGAAGTGTTGAGCGCGACACCGACCGGCTGGACGGCCGGGTTGGTCAGGCGCGCGGCAGCGAGGTTGGCTTCCAGACAGTGCTGCAACTCAGGCAGCGGGTAATCGGGCAGGCCGCGCATGTGACGCCGGGTCGGCTCGTGGCACAGCACCAGCGCGTCGGGCTGGGCGCCATGCAGCAAGCCGAGCGACACGCCGGCGTAGGACGGATGGAACAGCGAGCCCTGGCCCTCGATCAGGTCCCAGCCGTCGTCGCTGCGGGCCGGCGAAATCCATTCGACGGCGCCCGAGATGAAATCGGCGACCACGGCATCGACCGGTACGCCCGCGCCGGCGACGAAAATGCCGGTCTGGCCGGTGGCGCGAAAATCCGCCGCGCAACCACGCTGCCGCATGGCCCGCTCCAGCGCGAGCGTGGTGTACATCTTGCCGACCGAGCAGTCCGTGCCCACCGTAAGCAGCCGTCGGCCGGCGCGCGGGCGACCGGTGCCGACCGGAATGCCCGGTGCGGGGTCGCGCGCGTCGAACAGCACGCGGCCGTTGCGCCGCGCGGCCGCCACGATGTCCGCATTCGCACGCAGCTTCTGATGCAGGCCGGCGACCACGTTGAGGCCGGCGTCGAGCGCCGCGATGGCGTCGGCAACGATCTCCGGCGCCATCACGCCACCGGCGTTCGCGGTGCCGATCATCATGGTATTCGCACCGCGGACCTTGGCCTCGGCCATGCCGATGTCGGGCAGACCCAGCGTCAGCCTGCAGTCGGGGTGACGGTACTGGCCCACGCACCATTCCGGGCGCCACCAGGCCACGCCTCTGGCCGTCTTGATGGCCAGATCGTCGACCGGATTGCCTAGGTACAGCAGGTAAGGCGGGCCCCAGTGGGCAGGCAGGGTCGCATCGCCATGGTTTGGCATGAAAGGCTTACTCCACGTGACGGCCACGCCGTCGACCAGATGAGGGATCTCCGCGCCGACCGTTCCCACCGGTGGCGACGGGTGATGCGGATGGGCAGGCTCGGGCGACGCCGAAACACCTGAGCCATGCCCCGGAATAGCCGGCGTGCCGGGTGGATCCGTATGGCGCGGGTCATGCCGTCGGTGCGAGGGTGGGCCGGCGATCCCTCGGTTCGCCCTGGCCACGTTGCCCTCATTTCCGGCAACGCCGGCGCATGCCTCAATGGATGGTTTCGACCTTGCCCAGGCCATTGGGATTGCGTGGATCGCTGGCCGCCGTCTTGACGTTGGTCGTCTTGTCCCAGACCACGACGTTCATGTTGCCCCACGAATCCCTGTCGTTGATTTCGTAACCCATCGCCTTCAGCTTTACGAGCACGTCGGCCGGGATGTCGCTGCCGGATTCGATATCGACGCGGTCGGGCATGAACTGATGGTGGATGCGTTTTTGCGCGGTGATCTCGCCGGCATTCTTGCCGTCGATAAAGGCGAGGATGCCTTCGAACACCTGGGTGATGATGGTCGAACCGCCGGGCGAACCGATCACCGCCAGGCGATCCTTGCCAATGACGATGCTGGGCGTCATCGACGACAGCATCCGCTTGCCGCCCACCGGCGCATTGGCGCTGCCGCCGATCAGGCCGAACGCATTGGGCTGGCCCGAGACCAGGGCGAAGTCATCCATCTCGTTGTTGAGCAGAATGCCGGTCTTGCCGGCGACAAAGCTGGAGCCCAGCGTGGTGTTGACCGTGGCGGTCATCGACACCATGTTGCCGTCCTTGTCGATGATCGAGTAGTGCGTGGTATGCATGCCCGGATCCTTCGCATGCACCGACGGCAGCCACGCCGACTTGGTCGCCTGGTCCGGCAGGATGCTCTGGCGCAGTCCGTCGGCGTAATAAGGCGAGAGCAGCATGTCCAGCGGCATCTTCACGAAGTCGGGGTCGCCCAGGTATTCGTTGTGGTCGCGGAAGGCGCGGCGCATCGCCTCGACGAGGTAATGGATGCGGTGGGCCTCATCCATGCTCTTGAGATCGATCGGCGCAAGGATGTTCAACATTTCGGCGAGCGCCACGCCACCGGAGGACGGCGGTGGTGCCGTGACGATCTTGTAGGCGGCGTAGGTCAGCTCGATCGGCGCCCGTTCCTTCGCCTGATAACTCGCCAGATCGGCGAGCGTCCAGGTGCCGCCGGACGCCTTCACCGCCCTGACCAGTTCCTTCGCCACCGCGCCCTTGTAGAAACCGTCCGCACCCTTTTCGGCCAGCGCCTTCAGCGTTCGTGCCTGATTCGGATCGCGGAAGATGTCGGCCTCCCCGGGCGCCTTGCCGCCCGGCATGAACTTGCCGGACGAGGCCGGGTAGCGGCGCAGCACGTCGGCCTTGTGGCCGATCGAGCGGACCAGCGAACCGCTGGGGTGGAAGCCCTGTTCGGCGAGCCGGATCGCCGGACTCAGCGACACCGCGAGCGGCAGCTTGCCGTACTTGCCCGACATGTAGGCGATGCCGGCAGGAAAGCCGGGGATGCCGGCAGCCAGCGGCCCGTTGAGCGAGGTGTCGCGATTGGGCGTGCCGTCCGCTTTCAGGTAGTCCTTCTCGCTGACTGCCTGCGGCGCCATCTCGCGCGCGTCGATGAAGGTGTCCTTGCCGGTGGCCGCGTCGTGGATCACGGCGAGGAAACCGCCACCCATGCCCGAAGCCTCCGGCTGCACCACCGACAGCGACGCGCCCACCGCGATCGCGGCGTCCACTGCGTTGCCGCCGCGCGCGAGGACTTCGAAACCGGCCTCGGTAGCCAGCGCATTGGCGCTGGCTACTGCCGCGGTCTTCGCCGCCGCCGTGTCCTGCGCGTGGGCCAGCACGCCGAAGCTGCCGATCGCCAGCGCCAGCAGGATGCAATGCCAGCGCGGCCTGCCGTGCGCCGGCGGGCGGCAGGTGGTCACGGCATCGCCGTGCGGCGTGTTTCGTTCGATCATTGGGTCACCCTCCACGATGGGGTTCGAGCATAGTCACAGGCAGCCGCGCGCCACCAATGAAAAGACGATGGCATGGCATAGCTGGCGGTTGTGGCACACGGCTTCCTGCGATGTGCGCGGGCTTGGTGCAGGCGACGGCCGACGGGAGCCCCGCTACGGAACGGGGCTTTCGTCGTGCCGGCACCAGTGCTCACCAGCGGTACTGCACCTTGCCGTACACGAACGCACCCTGGAAGCCGAACGGCGAACTGGACGAATACGGGAACGCGCCGTTCTGGTCGTCACCCACTGGCACCTTCTTCGGGTAGGTGTTGAGCACGTTGTCGCCGCCCACGGTGAACGTCCACCGATCGCGGTTGTAGCTCACCGCCAGATCGAGCAGCCACTTGTGCGGGTACACGGTGTCGTCCAGATAGCTGGTCGAGCCGTACGAAGTGATCCGGCCGTAGCGGGTCAGTGTTCCGTTGAAGCCCCAGTGGCCGATGTTGTAGGTCTCGTTGAGGATCAGCTTGCTGCGCGGCGCGGTGTCGGCAAGCAGGCCCTTGATCGCGCTGCGGTTGAGGCGCTGGAAGATGACGCCCAGCGAGTCCAGCACGGCCGGGTTCGGCTTGACGTCGGTGACCTTGTTCTTGTGGTAGCCGTAGCTGAGTGTCGACAGCAGGTTGCCGTTGTCGCCGAAATCGCTGCGGTAGCTGGCCACCACATCGGCACCCTGCGTGCGCACGGTGCCGGCATTGGTGAAGTAGGAAAGGCCGCTGTACTGCAGGTTGGTGACGCCGTTGGCCGCCAGATAATCCTTCACCGCCGGCGTCGACAGCGAGAGCGAACTGGACAGCGCGATGCGGTTGGTGACGGTGATCTGGTAGGCATCGAACGACAGGTTGAGTTCGTTGGCGGGATTCCACACCACGCCCGCGGTGAAGTTGCGCGACTTCTCCGCCTCCAGTGGTTCGCTGCCGAGCAGCCGCGCCAGCGGGTTGTCCACCGGCACCAGTCCGCGCAGGTAGATGCCCGGCGGCAGCCCTAGCGAATTGCCGGCGCCGAAAGAGGCCGACGTGGTTTCGGAGTAGTGCTGCTGGCCCAGTCCCGGTGCGCGGAACCCGGTCGAGGCGCTGCCGCGCAGGGCGAACGAGTCGGTGAAGTCGAAGCGGCCGGACAAGGCAGCGGACGTGGTGGTGCCGAAGTCCGAATAGTCCTCGTGGCGCACGGCGGCGGAGAAGCCGAACCGCTCGGTCAGGTTGCCTTCCAGCTGCAGGTACTCGGCGACGTCATGCCGGTCCACCGAAATGGCGTCCTGCGGACCCCAGCCGGCAAAGCCCTGCGCACCGCCGCGGACACCGGAAGTGCCCACATAGTACGAACCGAGGTCGCCAGCCGTCACGTCGTAACTCTGGCGCAGCCATTGCGTGCCGAAGGACAGCGTCAGCGGATTGGGCAGCCAGCCGAACGAGATCTCCCTGGAGATGTCGATGTCGAACGTCTGCTGTTTCGCGGTCAGGATGCCGTCGTGGAAACTGGTCGGGCTGCTGCCGAAGTCATTCAGCATCGCGTAGTTGGTGGAGTTTTGCGTGCTGTAGGAAACGCGGTTGCCGCCATAGTTGCCGCTGATGTCCCAGCGCCAGTCATTCCAGGTGCCGCGCAACCCGGCGACCAGCGAGGTATCCGTCGAGACGCCATGCTCGCGCGGCAGGAAGCCATCGGGATAGACCATGCCGATCAGCGGGTTGTTCGGATAAGGCGTGTTGCTGCCGTAGCGGTAGAAGCCGCGCGGCTCGCCGACGCGGCGGCCGTAGTGGCCGAACGCGTAGAACTGCACGCCGGGGCTGATGTCGTACTGCGTGTTGAGGAACAGGTTCTGGTTTCTGAACGCCACCGTCCCGTAGTGGAACTTCACGCCGAGCTGGGCCAGGCCGGGGCGACGGTCCACGCCGGCGCGGTTGCTCGGGTTCTGGTTGCTGTTTTCCGCGGTGATGCGCAGCCAGCCGCTTTCGCCACCCAGCGGAATGCCGAAATTCGCCGCGCCCTGCCATTGCCGGCCATCGCCGGCGGAGAACTGGCCGCCACTGAGCTGCACATCGCCGCCCTTGGCACCTTTTTTCAGGATGATGTTGACCACGCCGGAAAGCGCGTCGGAGCCGTATTGCGCGGAGGCGCCGTCACGCAGCACTTCGATGTGGTCGATCGCCGACAGCGGAATCGTGTTGAGATCGATGCCCTGCGAGCCCTGGCCGATCTGGCCCAGGCTCAACACCAGCGCGCCTGGATGCCAGCGCTTGCCGTCCACCAGCACCAGCACCTGGTCCGGCGACAGTCCACGCAGTTCGAACGGCCGCTGGAACGCGAAGGTGTCCGACGCGGGCGCAAACGGGAAGTTCAGCGAGGGAATGGCGCGTTCGAGCGCCTGGGTCAGGTCGATCGTGCCGGTCTGTTTCAGCACGTCGGCGGAGATCACGTCGATCGGCGTCAGCGACGAACTTTCCGTGCGGTTGCCGGCGCGCGTACCGGTCACCACCACCGGGCCCAGGTTCTTCGCCTTGGCCGGTGCCACGGTGGGTGTCGTGGCCGTTGCATCGCTCGATGCCGCGGGCAGGCTCGCATTCTGCGCCGCCGCCGTGTGGGTGAGTGCAAGCAGTATCGCAGCAGCCAGCGAGGTCGAAGTGATCCGACCGGGACGCTTGTTCATGAAATTCCCCCCAAGTGTTTTGCCGCAACAAGACCGCCGCAGGCCAAGGCGCTCGCATGGCTTTGCCCGTCGGCGGATGTACCCCTGTAGATGTTCCTGAAGCCTGCCTCGACCGCGAACCAGTCCCCGCTGGCGATCGCGGTGTCACCGTCCTGCGTGGCTACCGTCACCGGGAGAACAGGCCGGCATGGCTGAAAGACGCTGCGGTACGGTCTTGTCCCGCAGGCTGACTCTGCACATGGTCGCGGCGCGTTTCGGTCGGACACTCGCTCACCCTTCGCAGCACGAGGTTGAGCATAGGCACGGGCAAGCAAAAGCCACCAATGAAAAGACCGGCACTTTGCATAACTGAAGGTTGTGGACGCTTCAGCCCCGAACGGGCGGGCGCGATGGCTTCGCTTCAGGCCGGTGCCAGCATCTGCCGGGCAAGCTGGCGCACCAGGTCGAGGAAACGTTTCTGCACCGGATTCAGCGGGCTGTCCACCCGGTAGACTGCATGAAGCACAATGTCCAGCTGCAGCTTCAGCGGACGCGTCTGCACGGTTTCCCCGCTGCCTCGCGATGCCGTGAAAGGATCGACCAGGGCCAGGCCTTCGCCTTGCGCGACGAGGGAATACGCCAGCTGATAGGTCTGTACCCAGACCGAGGTCCGCGGCGCCGGCACCACTTGCGTCAGGTGGCTTTGCAGCATGCGGCCCAGCGCGTCCTGCATGGCGATGCCGATCATGGGCTGGCCAGCCAGCGCGGCGACCGGCAACGGCTGCGCCAGTTCCGCCGGCGACCACCAGCCGGGCGGAGCGATGACCATGACCTGTCCGTGGCACAGCGGCTCCTGGCGCAACCCCGGGTGGCCGGCGTCCTGCAGCGTGAGGCCGATGTCGGCTTCGTGGAGCATCAGCGACTCGCACATCTCCGCCGAGTGCTGGGTGAACAGTTCCGCGGTCGTGCCCGGGAAAGCCTTGCGCAACAAGGTGGTCGCGTCAGGCACCAGCGCCTGCGCCAGGGTCGGCGTGCACGTCACCCGCAACGGATAGCTTTCCGCACGGCCGATGTTCGCGGTGAGGCGCTGCAGGTCGTGCAGGTCCTGGATGATCTTCTCGACGCGGTGGCGCAGCAGCAGTGCTTCCTGGGTCGGCTGCAGACGCCCGCGCACACGGCTGAACAAGGCGAAGCCGAGCTGGTGTTCGGCATGCTGCAAGGCCTTGCTGGCGGCTGGCTGCGAAATGTTCAGAAGGTCGGCCGCACCGGTCAGGCTACCGGTGGTCAGCACGGCGTGAAACAGTTCGATATGGCGCAGACGCATGCCGGATTTCGCCCCTTGCGCCACGAAGGCGATGGTGCCCGAGTGCAGCATAGGCGCCGTTGCGAAGCAAGCTTTCGCGATGGACGCCCGGCACGGCCCGCGAGCGGCAGCTACAACAGCTGTTCGGCTTCCAGCTCGCTTTTCAGATACGCGTAGTAGATCGGTGCGGCGATCACGCCGGGCAGGCCGAACGCGGCTTCCATCAGCAGCATGGCGACCAGCAGCTCCCACGCGCGCGCGCGGATCTGGGTGCCCACGATGCGCGCGTTGAGGAAGTACTCGAGCTTGTGGATCAGGACCAGGAACACCAGCGCGGCGATACCCACGCCCAGCGACACCGACAGCCCGGCGATGGCGATCGCAGTGTTGGAGATCAGGTTGCCGATCACCGGCAGCAGGCCGACCACGAAGGTCACCACCACCAGCGTCTTGGCCAGCGGCACGTGGATGCCCATCAACGGCAGCACGCCGAGCAGAAAGATCGCGGTGAACAAGGTGTTGATCAGCGAGATCTTGATCTGCGCGAACACGATGTTGTGGAACGCCCCGGCCAGGCGCTGGCAGCGCAGGCTCAGCGCCCCCGCCAGCGGCCCCATCTGGTGCGCCGGACGGGTCCGGCTGAGCGCCACGATCGCGCCCAGCACCAGGCCGATGATGATGTGCACGAACACCCGCACCGCGCCCTTGCCGGCCAGCTGCAAGGTGGCCGCATGCTTGCGCGCCAGCTCGATCGCGCCCACGCGCAGGTCGTCGACGCTGTCGGGCAGGTTGTTCACCAGGATCGGCGGAAGTTGCTGGCGCGCCTTCTCCACCAGCGGCATCAGTTGCTGCTGCCACAGCAGCTGGGGATTGCCGATCTCGCTGTGGAACAGGCTGATCGCGCCCAGGATCAGCAGGATCAGCAAGCCCACCACGACCGCGCCCAGCACGGCCACCACCACCACCCGCGCGCGGTCGCCGGAAATGCGCCGGCCCAGCAGCGGGACCATCGCCTGCACCAGCTCGAACACCAGCAGGCCGGCCAGCAGCGCCGGCAGCAGGTGGATCTCGACGACCAGCAGGAGGGCCGCGGCCGTCAGCAGGTAACTCGCGTAACGGATGACCGGCGAAGGCTCGCGCAGGGCGGGCAAAGGAGAATCCATGCGGACGAAGCCGTGGGTGCGGGGCCGCCAGTCTGTCAGCAGCCCGCCCTTGCTGCCAGCCCTGCCACAGGGCTGTCGTAAACTCCGTTCATTGTCTCGCCCCATCTTCTCCAAAGGATTTCCCGATGTCATTGCGCCTGTCCACGACACTGCTCGCGCTCGCCCTGCTGGCCGGCTGTGCCACCACGCCGCACCAACCCGTGGCCGTGGCGCCAACCGCACCGACGGCGCCGGCCGCCGTTGCCGCCAACGACAATCTCAATGCCGTGGCATGGAGCCAGACCGCGATCGAGCACGACCTGATCTACCTGCAGACCTACCGCGACGCCCAGGCACGCCTGCTGGCCGCGCTGCACGATCGCCACTGGGACGCGCTGGGCAAGGGCGATCGCAGCACGCCGCTGCGCGGCCTGAAGCCGGCGGTGATCCTGGACATCGACGAGACCGTGCTGGACAACTCGCCGTTCGCCGCGCGCATGGTGCAGGGCGGCCATGAATACAACGAGGCCGACTGGGCAGCCTGGTGCCGGGAAGAGAGCGCCCGCGCCCTGCCCGGCGCGGTCGAGTTCACCCGGTTCGCCGCGAAGCACGGCATCACGGTGATCTACATCTCCAACCGCGCCAGGGATCTGGACCAGGCCACCCTGGCGAATCTGCGCAAGGCCGGATTCCCGGTCAGCGGCCCGCAATCGTTCCTGGGCCTCGGCACCGTGGTCGACGGCTGCGAGCAGGCCGGCAGCGAGAAAGGTTGCCGCCGCCAGCTGGTCGCGCAGCATTACCGTGTGCTGATGCAATTCGGCGACCAGATCGGCGATTTCGTCGACGTCCTCGCCAACACCGCCGACGGCCGCCGCCAGGCCGTCGCCGACTACCTGCCGTGGATCGGCACGCGCTGGTTCGTGCTGCCCAACCCCAGCTACGGCTCCTGGGAGCCGGCGCTGTTCAACAACGACTGGAGCGCCGCGCCCGAACAGCGGCGCCGACAGAAAATCGAGGCGCTACGCACTCGATGATAAATTTCAAGATAAAACATTAAGTTACATAACAAAACAAAAGCATTGCCTTAGCTTTAACGAGCAAGTAATATTCCACCTGCCAACACCTGCTGACCAAATACCTTTGCAGGCAAGGCCATTTCCCTTCCGGCTCTGCCGGATTTCCCCGCGAGGCCAACGCCCGCGGGGTTTTCTTTTCCGGCATCGCAAAAACTTGCGCCGCGCCCTTGTTTCGGTGCCGCCGCGCCCCGTACCCTGCGCGCTCACCCGCCCCGTGGCACCTTCCCCCCGCCACCGTCCACCGCGAGAGCCCGCCGATGCACCTTTCCTCCCTTCGCCACGCCACGCTGCTGCTGCTTGCCGCGCTACTGCTGGGCGCCTGCCACGGCAAGGACGATTCGGCGCAACCGGGCGGCAGCACGCCGGAAGCGGCGCTGCAGGCCTCGGTCGACCTGCTCAAGGCCGGCGACTTCAACGGCCTGTGGAAGCACACGCTGCCACCGGCCGACTACGCCAACATGCGCGCCGACTGGCAACTCCAGCAGCGGGATGCGCAGCCGATCAGCGCCGAGGACCGCGCCCGCTTCAACGAAACGACGCAAAAGCTCACCGCGCCGGACGCGGAGAACCGGCTGTACGCCGAACTGCAGCCGAAGCTGACGGCGATGGAGCAGCAGTACAAGGACCAGCTGCCGGTGCTGATCAGCGTCGGCGACGCCATGCTGAAGAGCGCCGTCGCGCAGAGCCGGACCCTCAGCGAGACGCAGAAGGCCCAGGCCGGCGGCGTGCTCGACGTGCTGCTGCCGTGGGCCCGGCAGACGCCGTGGTTCGACCAGGCCAGGGCGAAGCAGGCGGTCGGCGTGGCCGTGGCGACGGCGCGCAAGCTGGACCTGAAGAGTCCCGAGCAGATGCGCACGATGGATTTCGACACCACGATGGGCAAGTACGCCACCGCCTATGGCGGTCTCAAGCAGTTGCTGGCGATCTACGGCCTGTCGGTGGACGACACGCTGAATTCGGTCAAGCTCACCCCGATCTCCAACAGCAACGGCCACGCCGTGGTGAAAGTCGACTACACCCTGCTCGGCAAGCCGTTGTCGACCGAATCGAAACTGGTGCAGGAGAACGGCCGCTGGTACAGCGAGGACCTGCTGCAGAACGCGCGCCGGTCGCACCAGCAACTGCAGCAGGCGGCCAGCGCCAGCGCGCCCGCCAGCGCCGGCAGCGCCGTAACGAAAGACTGAACGACGCAGCCGTTAGAATGGACGGATGCACATGACTACCACCGCGGACTCCCCTGCCCGCCAACGCGCCCCCTGGTGGTTCAACCTGGCCGGCCAGTTGCTGCAGCCATGGGTGCGCATCCGCCGCGACCCGGCCGAACCGACCAGCCTGCTGCAGGCCGGCGTGCCGGTCTGCTACGTGATCGAGCGCGACGGCTTTTCCGACGCGCTGATCCTGCAGCGCGCCTGCCGCGAAGCCGGCCTGCCCAACCCGATGCAGCCGCTGGCCGGTACCCGTCGGCGGCGTTCGGTGTTTGCGCTGGCCCGGCGCGACGGCAGGCTGCTCGGCCGCAACCGCAAGCGCAACCCGAACGAACCGCTGCGGCAACTGGTGCATTCGCTGGAAGGCATGCCCGAGCGCGACATCCAGATCGTGCCGGTGTCGATCTACGTGGGCCGCGCGCCCAGCCGCGACAGCGGCTGGTTCCGCGTGCTGTTCTCGGAAAACTGGGTGATGGTCGGCCGCTTCCGCCGGATGCTGGCGCTGCTGCTGAACGGGCGCGACACCGTGGTGCACTTCTCCGCGCCGGTGTCGTTGCGCCTGATGCTGGACGAATCCGGCGGGATCACCCCGGAGCGCTTCGCGCGCAAGGTGGCGCGGGTACTGCGCACCCACTTCCACCGCATCCGCGCCGCGGTGATCGGGCCGGACCTGTCGCACAAGCGCACCGTGGTCGATGCGGTGCTGAATGCCGAGCCGGTGCGCGCGGCGATCGCCGCCAGCGCCGCCAAGGAAAAGACCAGCCACGCCAAGGCCTGGCGCAAGGCGCACCAGCTGGCGCTGGAGATCGCCGCCGACTACTCGCACCCGGTGGTGCGCTCGGCCTCGTTCCTGCTCGGCAACTTCTGGAACAAGCTGTACGACGGCATCTCGATGCACCACTTCGACAAGGCGCGCGCCACCGCGCCCGGCCATGAAGTGATCTACGTGCCCTGCCACCGCAGCCACGCCGACTACCTGTTGATGAGCTACCAGTTGCACGTGTCCGGCGTGGTGGTGCCGCACATCGCGGCGGGCGTGAACCTCAACCTGCCGGTGATCGGACCGATCCTGCGCCGCGGCGGCGCGTTCTTCCTGCGCCGCAGCTTCAAGGGCAACGCGCTGTACTCGGTGGTGTTCAACGAGTACGTGGCGCAGTTGATCGACCGCGGCGTGCCGATGGAATACTTCATCGAAGGCGGCCGCTCGCGTACCGGCCGCCTGCTGGCGCCACGCGCCGGCATGCTGGCGATGACGGTGCGCGCGTTCCTGCGCGCGCCGCGCCGGCCGGTGCTGTTCCAGCCGGTCTACATCGGCTACGAGAAGCTGATGGAAGGCGCCTCGTATGCGGGCGAACTCAGCGGCCAGCCGAAGGAGAAGGAATCCCTGATCGGCCTGCTGCGCGGCCTGAAGGTGCTGCGCCAGCGCTACGGCCACGTGGCGCTGAACTTCGGCGAGCCGATCGAGCTGACCCCGCTGCTGGACGCGGCCAGCGCCGACTGGCGCGCCGCCGGCACCGATCCCGAGGCGAAGCCGGAGTGGCTGGGCGCGGTTACCGACCGCCTCGCCGAGCAGATCCAGATCAACATCAACCGCGCCGCCGACGTCAACCCGATCAACCTGCTGGCGCTGGCCCTGCTGGCCACGCCGAAGCACGCGATGGCCGAGAGCGACCTGCTGACCCAACTCGAGCTGAGCAAGACGATGCTGGAGGAGCTGCCGTACTCGGACCGGGTCACGCTGACGCCGATGAACCCGGCCGCGATCATCGCCTACGGCGAGCAGATGGGCTGGATCCAGCGCGTGCAGCACCCGCTCGGCGACGTGCTCACCGCCACCGGCGAGCGCGCGGTGCTGCTCAGCTACTTCCGCAACAACGTGCTGCACCTCACCGCCACCGCCGCCTGGGTGTCGTGCTGCTTCCTCAACAACCGCCGCATGTCGCGCTCCTCGATCCTGCGGCTGGGCCGGATCATCTACCCGTTCATCCAGGGCGAACTGTTCCTGCCATGGGACACCGACGGTTTCGCCGCGCAACTGCAGGCGACCATCGACTTCTTCGTGCGCCGCGGCCTGCTCGAATCGGTCAGCGACGGCCGCGTGCTGGAGCGCAGCCCCGGCCAGGACGACGGCGCCTTCCAGCTCAAGGTGATCGCGCGCAGCCTGATCCAGGCGTTCGAGCGCTACTACATCACCATCGCCGCGCTGGCCAAGAACGGCCCGCATACGATGACCGGCGCGGAACTCGAAAACGCCTGCACGCTCACCGCGCAACGGCTCTCCCTGCTCAACGAGCTGTCCGCGCCGGAGTTCTTCGACAAGGCACTGTTCCGCGGCTTCATCCAGAAGCTGCGCGAGCGCCGCATCGTGTGGACCGACGATGCCGGCAAACTCGACTACGACAGCGCGCTGGAAGGGATGGTGCGCGACGCGCGGGTGATCCTGTCGCGCGAGGTGCGCCATTCGATCCTGAAGATCACCCCCGGCGGCAACGACAAGGAAGCGGGCGCGAACGAAGTCCGCGAAGACCCCGCCACGCCCGACCACGTCCCCGCCGACAGCGACGACGCCTCGCTGCACGAACGCCACGTCGCCGCCGAACATCAGCTGCACCAGCGTCCGGCCGCATCGGACGGCTCCGCCAAGGCCCCCGACTGACCCGGTTCGCCGGACCCATCCTGTAGCATGCGCCCATGAACAACGAGCAGCCCAAAACCACCCCGGATTCGACCACCCCGGCTCCAGTCACCCACTTCGGCTTCCGCGATGTGCCGGTCGGCGACAAGCAGAAGCTGGTCGGCCAGGTATTCACCTCGGTTGCGCGCAGCTACGACCTGATGAACGACCTGATGTCGTTCGGCATCCACCGGCTGTGGAAGCGTCACTTCGTGGCGATCAGCGGCGTGCGTCGCGGCGACCGCGTGCTGGACCTGGCCGGCGGCACCGGCGACATCGCCGCGCTGATGAAACCGGTGGTCGGCGACGAGGGCGAGGTGGTGGTCGGCGACATCAACGCGGCGATGCTCGGCGTCGGCCGCGACCGTCTCATCGACCGCGGCCTGGTCTCCGGCCTGCGCTGGGCCCAGCTCAACGCCGAGGCGCTGCCGTTCCCGGACAACAGCTTCGACGCGGTGACCATGGCATTCGGCCTGCGCAACGTCACCGACAAGGACAAGGCGCTGGCCGACATCTGCCGCGTGCTGAAGCCCGGCGGCCGCGCGCTGGTGCTGGAGTTCTCGCGCGTGCAGAACGAACTGTTCGGCAAGCTCTACGACTTCCACTCGTTCAAGGTGCTGCCGAAGCTGGGCCAACTGTTCGCCGGCGACGCCGACAGCTACCAGTACCTGGCCGAGTCGATCCGCAAGCATCCCGATCAGGAAACCCTGAAGGGCATGATGGAACGCGCCGGCTTCGGCCGCGTCGAGGTGCGCAACCTCACCAACGGCGTCGTGGCGATCCATCGCGCGTACAAGTTCTGAGAGCCTGTTCAAAGGCCGCCCTGATCCAGATCAGTGGCCGGCCGCGCGGCGCGGCGTATGTTTGGGCTCCCTTTCTTGCGAGCCCGCACCATGTCCATCGATATCGTTTCCGAACAGAACGTGCACCTCTTCGACGCGCGCGGCGTGGCGCGACGCTTCCGCCACTCGGCCATCTTCGGGGCGATCAGCGTGCTGCGCTCGGGCGAGACGATGCGCTTCGTCAACGATCATGACCCGATCCCGCTGATCGCCCAGCTGCGCGAGCGCCTCGGCGACCACCTCACGGTGACCTATCGCCAGCGCGATGCCGACGCGGTGATGATCGACTTCGGCATCACCGGCCTGCCGGTCGAGTGAGCGGCCCCGGCGCATGAACTATCCCGCGTTCTACGAGCAGGCACCGCGCATCCTGATGCGCGATCCGCTCGCCGCCTTCCTCGGCGCCGCCGAAGACGGGCTGCTGGAATATTCCTACATCGATGCGGTGCGCCTGGCCGGACACTCCTGTCCCACCGTGGCCGGCGCCTGGCTGATGGCACGCACGGCGCTGCACGCGCTGTACCCGGACGAACCGGCCGAGCGCGGCAACATCGCGGTGCGCATGCCGGCCGCCGAGGGCGAAGGCGTCACCGGCGTCATCGCGCAGGTGCTGACCCTGATCACCGGCGCCGCCGCCGGCAACGGCTTCCACGGCATCGGCGGCCGCTTCGTGCGGCAGTCGCTGCTGGGCTTCTCGGTCGCGTCCGGCGCCACCGCCGTGCAGTTCAGCCGCTGCGATAACGGCGCCGCCGTGGCGGTGGAACTGGACCTGGCCACGGTACCGTCGGCGCCGAACCTGCGCGAACTGATGGCCGCCGCGCTCCACCCC
>DATCUT010000186.1:0-8430 GCA_036561785.1 Rhodanobacter sp. | reverse complement strand
CTGGTCACCGTGGTCTATCCCGGCAGCCCGGCCGCGCTGGCCGGCATCCGGCCGCGCGACATCCTGCTCAGCATCGGTACCGACGACATCCTCGACCCGGCCGATCTGCGCCGGCACGAGGCCGCGCTCAAGCCCGGCAGCAAGGTGCAGGTCTCGGGCCTGCGCAACGGCAATCCGTTCCACGTCGAAGCCATCCTGGCCCAGCGCCCCGCCATGAGCGCCAGCGCCGAGCTGGACAATTGAATTCGTGAATCCGGCCTGTGCCGCGGGAATCAACCCGGCCCGCGCGATGCCAGCGGCGGATGGATCGCCGCGCCGTAGCGCCTGCGCAAGGTGTCCACCCGCTCCACATACACCTGGGTCTCGGCATACGGCGGCACGCCCTTGTAACGCTGCACCGCACCGGGACCGGCGTTGTAGGCCGCCGCGGCCAGCCGCTCGTTGCCGTCGAAGTCGCGCAGCAGCAGGCCCAGATAACGCGCGCCGCCACGGATGTTCTGATCGGAATTGAATGCATCCAGCACGCCCATGTCGCTGGCCGTGCCCGGCATCAGCTGCATCAGCCCCTGCGCACCCTTGAGCGACAAAGCACGCGGATTGAACGCGCTCTCGGCGTGGATGATCGCGCGCAGGAACGCCTCGTCGACGCCGTACTCGACGCTGGCGGCACGGATCGTGTCCGCATACGCGGTGAGGTTGAGCGACACGCTGCCCCAGCGGATCGTCGAATGCAGGTTGCACGCGGCACAGGTGGCGATATAGGTGAACAGCATGGTCACCGCATGCCCCTGGCGGCCGGCCGGGCGCAGGTTGGTGTACTCCACGCTGCCGTCCGCACGCACGATGCGGTACACCGCGCCGCGCAGGACCTTGTCCGCCGAGCCATCCGCCATCGGCGCAGCCGTTGCCGCGGCCGCATGCGATTCGCGATAGCTCCATTGTCCGGGCGCACGGGCAGCAGCCACTGGAAATTTCGTACGGGTCTCGGCCGAGCCCTGCACCGCTGCCAGCGACGTCTGTTCTGCCTGGGCTTCGCCGATGCGAAGTGCGCTGGTTTCGACCGTCCCGCGTACGCCGGTCAGCGAGGCCGATTCGGTACCGTCCGCCGCGAGGTTGCGCGCCGTGGTCGCGACCGAGCCGGTTACCCGGGTCAGCGACGCCCGTGGCGGTGGCGCCCGGCGTCGTGACGTGGGCGCGGCATAGCTGCTGATCGCCTTGCAGCCGTGATACCCGACTTTGCTGCTGCTGAACACCGTCTCGCCGCTGGCACCGACGCATTGATACAGGACGCCGGCCCGTGCCGCCGGCCACCACAGCAGCGCGCAGCCGAACGCGACCCCGCAAAGGATCGAACGTAATGGGAAGCCCCCGGCAGGCCGATCGGCGCTTCCCCCATGGCTTGCGACGCCGAACATGGGGCGCAGTGTGCCGCCATGCGCTGTCAACGCCAAGTGCGCACTTCTCATTCCATGGGATCTTGTAGGGCGGGCATTGCCCGCCGGTTTGTTCGGCAGGTAACCGTGACGTCGGCAAAGGCCGGCGGGCAGTGCCGGCCCTATAAAGACCTGCAAGTACTTGATCTGGCAGGCATGCCTTCGCAGGGGTAAACTGCGCGGTTCGGCGGACCGGCGTCCTGCCTCACAAAACCACGGTATCCCAAGCCATGAGCGGCAAACTCTTCATCAAGACCCACGGCTGCCAGATGAACGAGTACGACTCGGCCAAGATGGCCGACGTGCTGAAGGCCTCGCACGGCCTGGAGCTGACCCAGGACGAGTCCGAGGCGGACGTGATCCTGATCAACACCTGCTCGATCCGCGAAAAGGCGCAGGAAAAGGTTTTCAGCCAGCTCGGCCGCTGGAAGCAGCACAAGAAGGACGGCAAACCCGTGCTTATTGGTGTGGGTGGCTGCGTGGCTTCGCAGGAAGGCGCGGCGATCGTCAAGCGCGCACCGTATGTGGACCTGGTGTTCGGGCCGCAAACGCTGCATCGCCTGCCCCAGCTGATCGAGGCGCAGCGGGCCAGCGGCTTGCCGCAGGTCGACATCAGCTTCCCCGAGATCGAGAAATTCGACTGCCTGCCCGAGCCGCGCGCCGAGGGTCCGACCGCCTTCGTCTCGATCATGGAAGGCTGCTCGAAGTACTGCAGCTATTGCGTGGTGCCGTACACCCGCGGCGAGGAGATCAGCCGTCCCTTCGACGACGTGCTGGTGGAAGTGGCCAAGCTCGCCGCGCAGGGCGTGCGCGAGGTCAACCTGCTCGGCCAGAACGTCAACGCCTACCGCGGCCCGACCTTTGATGGCGGCATCGCCGACCTCGCCGTGCTGATCCACGCGATCGCGCAGATCGACGGCATCGGCCGCATCCGCTTCACCACCTCGCATCCACTGGAGTTCTCCGACTCGCTGATCGAGGCCTACGCCAACGTGCCGCAGCTGGCGAACTACCTGCACCTGCCGGTGCAGGCCGGCTCCGACCGCATCCTCGGCGCGATGAAGCGCGGCTACACCGCGCTGGAGTTCAAGCAGAAGATCCGCAAGCTGCGCGCGGTGCGGCCGGACATCTGCGTGTCGTCCGACTTCATCGTGGGCTTCCCCGGCGAGACCGACGAGGATTTCGAGAAGACCATGAAGCTGATCGACGACATCGGCTTCGACCAGAGCTTCTCCTTCATCTTCTCCGCCCGTCCCGGCACGCCGGCGGCAAAGCTCGCCGACGACACTTCGGCGACGGAGAAGCATGCGCGACTGACCCGGTTGCAGGCCGCGATCAACGCCAACGCGAAACGGATCAGCCAGGCGATGATCGGCAGCGTGCAGCGCGTGCTGGTGGAAAAGCCCAGCACCCGCGACCCGAGCGAACTGACCGGCCGCACGGAGAACATGCGTTTCGTCAATTTCCCCGGCCATCCGCGCCTGATCGGCCAGTTCGTCGACGTGGAGATCACCGAGGCGATGAGCAACTCGCTGCGTGGCCGCGTGAAGCTGGCCGACGAACCGGTGGCACTCGCTTCGTGAGCGACCTGGTGATCCGGGAAATCGGCGCGGATGAATTCGTGCGCGTGTGGCCATTTTTTCAGGCCATCGTTGCTGCTGGCGACACCTACACCTACCCACTCGACATGAGCCTCGAACAGGCCCGCACCATCTGGACCACACCACCGGCACGCTGCTTCGTGGCCGAGCGCGATGACCAGGTGCTGGGCTGTTACCGATTGGCGCCCAACCAGATGGGACCGGGTAACCACGTGGCCAACGGCAGCTACATGGTGGCGCCGCAAGCGCGCGGCCAGGGCATTGCCTCGGCATTGTGCGAGCACTCGCTGGAACAGGCGCGCCAGGCCGGCTTCACCGCGATGCAGTTCAACTGCGTGGTGGCCAGCAACACCACCGCGGTGCGGCTGTGGCAGCGTCACGGCTTCCGCATCGTCGGTCAGGTGCCCGGCGCGTTCCGCCACGCGCGACTCGGCCCCACCGACATCTACGTGATGCACCGCATGCTGTGACCGGATGGCCGCACGCGGCGTGACGGCTCAATCCAGCCGCTTGCGGAAGCGCAGGATCGCCAGCGCCATCATCACCAGCGTGAACGCCGCCAACGCCGCCACATCGATCCACATCTCCCGCAGCCCCGCGCCGCGCAGCATCACGCCGCGAATCAGGCGCAGGAAATGGGTCAGCGGCAACACCTCGGCAAGCCACTGCACCAGCTTTGGCATGCCGGCGAACGGGAACATGAAACCCGACAGCAGGATCGACGGCAGAAACACGAAGAAGGTCATCTGCATCGCCTGGAACTGCGACTGCGCGCGCGTGGAGATCAGCAGGCCAAGCGCGAGATTGGCGAGGATCAGCAGGCCCGAGGCCAGGTAGACATCGAGCACGCTGCCGCGGATCGGCACCTCGAACAACCACGTTCCAAGCGCCAGGATCACGCTGGTCTGCACCAGCCCGATCACCACGTACGGCAAGACCTTGCCGACCATCAGCTCGGCGCTGGTCAGCGGCGTGGCGATCAGCAGCTCCATATTGCCGCGCTCGCGTTCGCGCACGATCGCGATGGCGGTGAACAGCACCATCGTCATGGTCAGGATCACGCCGATCAGGCCGGGCACGATGTTGACCGCGGAGCGCCGTTGCGGGTTGTAGAAGCCGACCACGCTGATCCGCCCGCTGGCCGGCGTGCTGTTCAACGGCGCGCGCGTGTCGGGCACGGCGCTGTCGATCGGCACCTGCATCAGTTGCGCCGCGGCGCCCTGCACTGCCGTGTCGCTGCCGTCGACCAGGATCTGCGCCACCGCACGGCCGTCGATGCGGCGGCGCTCGAAATCCGGCGGCACCACGATGCCGATGTTGATCCGGCCGCGCCGGATCATCGCCATCAACTCCTGCGGCGTATCCGCCCTGGCCACCGGCGCCACCACGCCGGTGGCCAGCATGTCCAGTACCAGCGCGCGCGAACCGGCGGTATTGGCCTGGTCGACGATGCCGGCGTCGAGCCCGCGCAGGTTGGTGTTGATCGCGTAGCCGAACAGCACCAGCTGGATCACCGGAATGCCCACGACCATCGCCAGCGTGATGCGGTCGCGGCGCAGCTGGCGCAGCTCCTTGATCACGATAGCCCACAGCCGGCGCCAGTTCATGCGACGCGCTCCTTGTCGCCGTCGCCGCCACCGTCGCCCTTGCGGGTGGCGGCAACAAATACGTCTTCGAGATTTGGCGGCTCCGGGGTGACCTCGGCCTTTTGTCCAGCCGCGGCCAACGCCTGTTCCATGCGTTGCGTCACGTCGCCGGCACCGTCGGCGGTCAGCACGCGCAAGGTATTGCCGACCTGGGCCACGCCGAGTACGCCGGGCACGCCGCCCAGCGCGCGCTGGGCCCGGCGCGGCTCAGCCGTCTCGACGGTGAAGGTGCGCCCTTCCAGCTGTGCGGTCAGCTCGTGCGGCGTGCCGTCGGCCACCAGTGCGCCTCGGTCGAGAATCGCCAGCCGATGGCAGCGCTCGGCCTCGTCCATCAGGTGGGTGGAGACCAGCAACGTGGTGCCGACATCGGCCAGCTCGAACAATTTCTCCCAGAAATCGCGGCGCGATTCCGGATCGACCGCGCTGGTCGGCTCGTCCAGGAACAGCAGCTCCGGTTCGTGGATCACCGCGCAGGCCAGCGCCAGTCGCTGTTTCTGGCCACCACTCAGGGTGCCGGCCAGCTGTTTCTGCCGATCGCCGAAGTGGTATTGCCCGATCAGCTCGTCGACGCGGCGTTTCGTCTTCGCCTTCGGCACGCCCTGGATCGCGGCGAGGAACTCCAGGTTCTCGCGCACACTGAGGTCCTCGAACAGCGAGAACTTTTGCGTCATGTAACCGATGTGCGGACGCAGCGCGTCGGCCTGCGCCGGAATGCGCAGGCCGAGCACCTCGATCTCGCCGGCAGTCGGCGTCAGCAGCCCGCACAGCATGCGGATCGTGGTCGACTTGCCCGAGCCGTTCGGGCCAAGGAAGCCGTAGACGCGCCTGGCCGGCACTTCGAGGTCGACGTGATCGACCGCGACCAGCTTGCCGAAGCACCGGGTCAGGCCGCGTGCGCGGATGGCCACGCCGTCGGCACCGGTGGTCACTTCGCGGACTCGTGGAACTCGACGCGCACCGGCAGACCGGCCGGAAGCTCGGCCGCGTCCGCACCGAGTGTGATTTCGGCCAGATAGCTCAACCGCGCCGCGTCGTCGCCGATCAACGCATAGTACGGGGTGAAATCCGGTTCGCTGCGGATCATGCGCACCTTGCCGGCATACGGCTGGTCGCGACCGCTCACGAATACCCGGATCGCATCGCCCACACGCACCCCGGCGCGCTGCGGCTCGGGCACGTAGATGCGTGCATACGGCGCGTCGCCGGCCAGCAGGATCGCCACCGGCGCACCAATCGGCGCCTGGTCACCCAGCTTGTACGGAAGGCTGTCGATGCGTCCGGCGCGCGGCGCCACGACGGCCAGCTTGCCCAACAGCACCTGCTGCGCGCTGGCCTGTGCGGTGGCCGCGGCGACGGCAGCCTGCGCCTGGGCGATCTGTTCCGGGCGGGTACCGTGCAGCAGCTCGTCGAGCGCGGCCCGCGACGCGGCCACCTGGCCATCGGCGTTGCCCGCCGCGGCACGGGCACGATCGAGATCGGCCGCGGCCACGTAACCCTTGCCCTTCAGTGGAGCCAGACGGTCGTAATAGGCACGCGCCTCGCGCGCCTGCGCCTGCACGGCAGCCAGGTTCGCGCGTGCCCTGTCGATGTCCTCGCTGCGTGGCCCGGCCTGAAGCTCGGCCAGCACTTCGCGTTGCTGCTGCGCCTGCGCCTCGGTGGCAGCGAGCTCGGACTGCGTATGCGTGGGGTCCAGTTGCAGTAACGCTTGCCCAGCCTTGACCCGTTCGCCCTCGCGCACGTCGATCGCCACGACACGCTCGGCGGCCGGCGCCGGCAACGCGATGCGATCGTATTCGAGCGTGCCCAGCGCCTGCGGCGGCGGCTTGCTGCAGGCGGCAAGACCGGCCACGGCGAGCAGGACGAGCAGGACGAGCGGCGGCAAGTGGCGCATCGTGCGTGCAACATTCATGCGGTTTCTCCTGATCCTGCCGCGCCCACGCCACGACCCAGCAGCGCTAGCGTGTGTTGCAGCATGACCTCGGGGCCCAGCCCCTCGGCACCGAACGCACGTCGCCAGATCGGCGCGCCGGCGGCGGGAAACAGGGTCAGGCCGACCAGCGAGACGACCAGCAGGCGCGGGTCCAGGCCGGCGTTCAGCCGTCCATCCGCCTGTGCCGACATGAAGCGCTGCGCCAGCATTTGCGGCACGCCGGGCACGCCCTCGGCGAACAGCGCCTCGCGCAGCGCGCCGCCTTCGCACAGCACCTCGCGCACCCACAGCGGCGGCAGCCACGGATGGCGCGCCACCACCACGCCGATGCCGCGCACGAAGCCTTCGATCAACACCATGGGATCGTCGCCGGCGTGTTCCAGTTGCGCACGCAGCGGCGCAAATACCGGCAGCAACCGCTCGTCGATCACCGCACGGACCAGTCGCGCCTTGTCGCCGAAGTAATAGTGCAGCATCGCCGGTGTGACCTGCGCTTCGGCGGCAATCGCCCGCAGCGAGGTCGCGCCGATCCCCACCTGCGCAAACTGCACGATCGCGGCATCCAGCAGATGCGTGCGCAGGTCCAGATCGTTGCCGCTGGGACGCCCGGCACGGCGCCCGGCTTTCGCATGCCTGTTCGAGGTAGCCATGCGGATAAATTAATTCAACATTTAATTACATGCAACCAGCGGAATCGCTGCCGGAGCGCCGGCCGCCGCCATGGCTCTTCCGGCAGCGGCGCGCTACTCTCGCGCACCTATGAGCGACCTCAACCAACGCGATTTCACCCTCGATCCCGATGACAACGCCCGCCTTGCCAACCTGTGCGGGCCGTTCGACGAGCACCTGCGCCAGGTCGAGCTGCGCCTCGGCGTGGAGATCAACCACCGCGGCAGCATCTTCCAGGTGATCGGCGAGGACGCCCCCGCCAGGGCCACCGAGAAGGTGTTGCGCGCGCTGTACGCCACCACTGAAGACGAGGCACTGACCGGCGCGAGGATCAACCTGCAGCTGGCCGAATCCGGCATCGACGCGATCACCGACGCGGCCGCCGAAGGCGCCCAGGAAGTGGTGATCAAGGTCAAGCGCGGCGTGATCAAGGGCCGCGGGCCGAACCAGGCGCGCTACCTGCACGCGATCGCCAGCCACGACATCAACTTCGGTGTGGGCCCGGCCGGCACCGGCAAGACCTACCTGGCGGTAGCCAGCGCGGTCGAGGCGCTGGAGGCGAGCCGGGTGCAGCGGCTGATCCTGGTGCGCCCGGCGGTGGAGGCCGGCGAGAAACTCGGCTTCCTGCCCGGCGACCTCAGCCAGAAGGTCGATCCCTACCTGCGCCCGCTGTACGACGCGCTGTACGAGATGCTCGGCTTCGAGAAGG
Source organism: Rhodanobacter sp. (assembly GCA_036561785.1). Taxonomy (GTDB): domain Bacteria; phylum Pseudomonadota; class Gammaproteobacteria; order Xanthomonadales; family Rhodanobacteraceae; genus Rhodanobacter. Next base: position 442 of record DATCUT010000186.1, on the reverse strand, counting down.
TGGCCAAGCTGATCGAGCGCAACGTGATCGAGATCGCCCCGCTGGCCTACATGCGCGGACGCACCTTGAACGATTCCTATGTGATCCTCGACGAGGCGCAGAACACCACGGTCGAGCAGATGAAGATGTTCCTCACCCGCATCGGCTTCGGCACGGTGGCGGTGATCACCGGCGACGTCACCCAGGTCGACCTGCCGCGCAGCACGCGCTCGGGCCTGCGCCAGGCGATCGAGGTACTGCGTGGCGTCAGCGGCATCAGCTTCACCTTCTTCACCTCGCGCGACGTGGTGCGCCACCCGCTGGTGGCGAAGATCGTGCGTGCCTACGAGGCGTTCGAACAGAAGGACGAGGACAGCGAATGAGCGGACCGGTGACGCTCGCCGTCGGCTACGCCGTGCCGCGCGCCGGCCTGCCCGCGCCGGCCAGCTTCCGGCGCTGGGTC
>DATCUT010000185.1:0-9345 GCA_036561785.1 Rhodanobacter sp. | reverse complement strand
AGGAGGAAGGGATCGATCTGCAAGGCGTGATGGCCGCGACGGGGCTGGAGCGTTCGACGGCGCACCGTCTACTGAGCAGCCTGCTGGAGGAGCAGTTCGCGGAGCGCGATGGGAAGACGCGGCGCTATCGGTTGGGGGTGGATTCGATGCAGCTGGGGTTCGCGGCGCTGCGGCGGACGCCCTTGCTGGATGCGCTGCGCCCTTTCGCGCAGAAGCTGGCGCGGCTGTCGGGGGATACGGTGTTCCTGGTGATACGCCAGGGCGATTACGCGTTGTGTCTGTTGCGGGAGGCGGGGTCGTTTCCGGTGAAGGTGTTCACCATCGATCAGGGGGAGCGGCGGCTGCTGGGGGTGGGCGCGGGGGGGCTGGCGCTGATGGCCGCGCTGCCGGACGAGGAGATCGCGGCTCTCTATGCGCGGCGCGCGGCGTGGCGGGACGTCGCATGAGCGCCGCGCCGGATGCGCGCTGGCAGGTCAGCGCCACGCGCCGGATCGAGTACGACCTGCTCAACGTGGCTGACGTGTTCGATCCGCAGAGCGATGCGCTGCTGTCGATGGGGCGCGTGCAGGAAGGGCGCCGCTTCGTGGTGGTCGACGCATGCGTGCACGCTCATCATGGCGAGCGCATCCGCGCCTATTTCGCGCATCACCGGGTCGATGCCCGCATCATCACCCTCCCCGGCGGCGAGGGCGGCAAGACGCTGGAGGCCTGGCTCTCGGTGCTGCGCGAGCTGGACGGCTTTCCCATCCATCGCCGCGACGAGCCGGTCATCGCCATCGGCGGCGGCGTGCTGACCGACGTGGTCGGCTACGCGGCGGCCAGCTACCGCCGCGGCGTGCCGCACATCAAGGTGCCGACCACGCTGATGGGTTACGTCGATGCGGCCGTGGGGATCAAGACCGGGATCAATTTCAACGGCCGCAAGAATCGCCTGGGCAACTTCGAGCCGCCGCGCCGGGTGCTGCTGGACCGCGGCCTGCTGCGCAGCCTGCCGCCGCGCCACCTGCGCAACGGCGTGTGCGAAATCATCAAGCTGGCCGTGATCAGGGACGCCGTGCTGTTCCGCCTGCTGGAGCAGCACGGCGCGGCTTCCCTGGCGACGGCCTTCCAGGACGCGCGCGGCGGGGACATCCTCGACCGCGCCATCGGCGGCATGCTCGAAGAGCTGGCGCCGAACCTGCACGAGGAAGAGCTGGCGCGCAAGGTCGACTTCGGCCACACCTTCAGCTACGGCCTGGAAACCCGCCACGAGGGAAGCCTGCTGCACGGCGAGGCGGTGCTGCTGGACATCCTGGTGTCGACCGCGATCGCCCGGCGGCGCGGCCTGCTCGGCGCCGCCGAGACCGACCGCATCTTCGCCATGGTCGACCGCCTGGACCTCGCCCCCGACCTCGCCCTGCTCGACGCCGAACTCATGTGGCAATCGCTGCTGGATCGCGTCGAGCACCGCAACGGCCTGCAGCGCGTGCCGCTGCCCGCGGCGGTCGGCGCGTGCGTGTTCGCCAACGACATCGCGCGAGCGGAAATCGAAGCCTCCATCCTCACCTTGAATGACCGGATCACGACAGACCATGACCGAATCGCCGAATGTTGATGCTGCGGAAATCGCCCACTTCAACCGCATCGCCCAGCTGTGGTGGGACCCGCACGGCAAGATGGGGCAGTTGCACGCGATCAACGACCTGCGCCTGCGCTTCATCACCGACCGCATCGGCGTGCCCGCGCCGCGCATCGTGGACGTGGGCTGCGGCGGCGGCATCCTGGCCGAGGCACTGGCCCGGACCGGCGCGCGGGTGACCGGCATCGATCTGTCGCGGCTGTCGCTGGACATCGCCCGCCAGCATGCCGGGCGCGGCGGGCTCCCCATCGATTACCGCTACCTCGACGCGGAAACCCTCGCGCGCGAGGAAGCCGGCAGCTTCGACGCCGTCACCTGCATGGAAATGCTCGAGCACGTGCCGCAGCCGGAGCGGGTCATTGCCGCCTGTGCCGCCTTGCTCAAGCCGGGCGGGGTGGCGTTCTTCTCCACCATCAACCGCACGTTCAAGGCCTTCGCCTTCGCCATCGTGGCCGGCGAGTACCTCCTGGGCCTGCTGCCGCGTGGCACCCACAGCTACCGCAAGCTGATCCGGCCGGTGGAGATGCGGGCGTGGGCCGACGCCGCGGGACTCGGGTTCAAGGCGGTGGACAGCCTCATGTACAACCCGCTGACGCGCCGGTTCCGGGTCGCGCCGAACCGCGAAGACATCAACTACATGGCCTGCTTCGCCAGGAAAGGTTGAAACCCATGCAGCGTTTTTTCGCCTTGTCGCGTTCTGCCCATGGCGTGCTCGACATCGCCATGCCCGGTTTCGTCGCGCTGTTGTGGCTGGGGCGGTTGCCGTCGTGGCAGCTGCTCGCGCTGTGCCTGGCGACCGCGCTGGCCGGCTATACGGCCATCTACGCCCTGAACGACCTGATCGGGGTGAAGGACGACAAGGAAAAGGTCGCCGGCGGGATCACTCCGGGCTACGCGGTCGAGGCCTCCGCCATGCGTTACCCGCTGGCGCAGAACCTGATCAGCATGAAGGGCGCGCTGGCGTGGTTCGGCTTCTGGTTCGCGCTGGCCGTGCTCGGCACCTGGTTGCTGAACCCGATGATCCTGCTCATCGTGTTCGCCGCGGCGGCGCTGGAAGTGGTCTACGTCAAGCTGCTCAGGATCACCTGGTGGCGCACCGTGGTCAGCGGGCTGGTCAAGTCGGCAGGCCCGATCGCCGCCGTCTTCGCGGTCATCCCCGCGCCGTCGTGGTCGTGGCTGCTGTGGCTGCTGGTCTGGCTGATGCTGTGGGAAATCGGCGGGCAGAACATCCCGGCTGACTGGAACGACATCGAGGAAGACCGGCGCATCGGCGCGCGCACCATTCCGCTGGTCTTCGGCCTGCGCACGGCTGGTGTGCTGGTGGCCGTCAGCCTGACCCTGACCGTCCTCGCCAGCCTGCTGCTGCCGCGCATGTCGCCGCTGGCGCCGGGATGGCCGTTCCAGCTCGCCATCCTCGCGACCGGCGCCGGCTTGCTGCTGCTGCCGGCGATCCGGCTCGTGCGCACGCTGGACGGCCGCGAGGCGGCGCGCCTGTTCGACCGCGCCAGCCTGTATCCGCTGGCGCTGCTGGCGATCGTCACGGTGTTCGTGCTGATCCGCTGAGGCGCCTGTGGCGCCGCGGCGGGTTCAGTGCGACAGGTCGATCGCGTAGGTGGCGGTGCCGTCGCCATGGTCCTTCAGCTGGCGGATATGGTCGAGGCCGGCCTCACGCGCCACGGCCTGCTTGCCGCTGGCGTCGGTGAACACGACCGGGCCGCGGGTCTTCAGAGGCGCGAACTTCCATGACGTCGGCTCGAGGTCCTGCGCGCCGATCTGCTTGTGGCTTTCCAGCCACTTCGCCAGGATCTCGCGGGTGCCGTCCGGTGCGGACAGCACGATGTTGCTGCCGTCGAGGCCGGGGAAATGGCCGCCGCCGCTGGCGCGGTAGTTGTTGGTGACCACGACGAACGGCTGGTTCGGCTCGACCGGCTTGCCCTGGAAGGTCAGCGTGATGATGCGCTGGCCGGCCGGCTGCGACACGTCGATGACGTAGCGGATGCCGCCCTGGATCTGGTCGAAGTTGTAGCCGGTGAAGCGGCTGTTGATCAGGGCCTGTTCGCCGGCCTTCGCCGGGTCGATGCGGCTGAAGCGTTCGGCGGATTTTTCCAGCCAGGCTTTCAGGCCGGCGCCGTCGATCTTCACCGCGGCCAGCGTGTTCGGGTAGAAGTACAGGTCGGCGGCGCTGCGCAGGGTGAGCGGGCCGGGCGCGACGTCGGTGTAGTCGTCGGGGCCGCCGAAGCCGGTGCGGAACGCGGCGGCGGCGGACAGCACCGGCACGCCGGCCAGTTCCGGATGCGAGCGCGGCAGTTCGCTGCGCACGTAGTCGGCCTGGGCGGCGTTGACCGGCGCCAGCGCGGTCATGTTCCCTTCGTCGGCGAAGTGGCTGCTCATGCGCAGCGTGCTTTCGCCGATCGGCGTGTTGACGTAGGCGATCGCCGCTTCGTGCGCCTGCTGCACCAGCGGCGCGATCGCCGGGTCGGCCGGCACGCACTGGTTCTTCTGCGCACAGATGCGCCGCACCTCGCTGTGGCTTTCCTCGTGGTCGACCATCCAGCGGCCGTCCTTGCGATCCAGCACCAGTTGGATCACGCCGAGGTCCTTGCCGAAGAAGTCCGCCATCACCGCCGGCACGCCGCGCACCAGGCCGCGCTGGGCGTCGACCTCCTTCAGGCCGGCGTAGCGCGGGCCGGGAAATTCGGCGTGCGAGTGGCCGAGCAGCAGCGCGTCGATGCCGGGCACGCCGGCCAGGTACCAGCCGGCGTTTTCCATGTCCGGCGTGTACGGCGCGGTGTTCAGGCCGCCGTGCAGGATCGCCACCACCAGGTCGGGATGCTGCGCCTGCAGCTCGGGCAGGTACTTGCGCGCGGCCTCGACCACGCCGCTGACGGTGACCTTGCCGGCCAGGTTCTGCTTGTCCCAGTCCAGGATCGGCGGCGGGGTGAAGCCGATGATGCCGACCTTCAGCGGCACCTCGATCTTGCTGCCATCGGGCGTATAGGCTTCGATGGTCTTGCTGACGATCGTCCACGGCTTGAAGATCGGCTTGCCGTCGCGCGCGCTGTAGACGTTCGCCAGCACCAGCGGGAAACGCGGTCCGGCGCAGCGCTCGCTGTGGCCGCCGTCCACGTTCATCGGCGTGCCGGTGACCTGCGACAGGAAGCGCAGGCCGTAGTTGAACTCGTGGTTGCCGGCGGTGCCGCCGTCGTAGCCCATCGCGTCCATCGCCTGGTAGATCGCCAGTTCCTGGGCGCAGGTCACCGGCTTCACCAGTGCCTGGTAGTCGGCCAGCACGCTGCCCTGGATGGTGTCGCCGCTGTCGAACAGGAAGGTGTTCGGGAACTCGGCGCGGGCGCGGCGGATCAGCGTGGCGGTGCGCTCGTAGCCGAGCGAGGCGTCCGGCTTCAGCTTGTAGTAGTCGTAGCTGAGCACGTTCGCGTGCACGTCGGTGGTCTCCAGGATCGCCACGTTCGCGCGCGCGCCGTCGGGCGTCCTGCCGGCCGCCCAGGGCAGGCTGGAGCAGCCGGCGAGCAGGGCGGCGCCGAGGGCGAGCAGCGGGGTGGCGAACGGGGTCAGGCGAGGCGACATGGCGGTTCCGTGGGGCGTGCGGGTTCAGATCGCGAAAACTAGCAGATCGGGATGACCGGGTGCTTGCACGCCGTCGCCGGGAGCGGCCTTGACCCTGCCAGTCGTGCCAAGCCCAACGCCAGTGGAACGGCGCCCCCATGGCACCGCTTCGTTGCCGCTGCAAGACCGTAAGATGGCGTTCCAGTGACATCCGGTCCTTACGGGGGGACATTCCAGCCATGCGTCGAATGTCGTTGCGTCCTACGCGGGCCGGTGCGGTGGTGCTGTGCGCGCTGGCTTTCTTCGCCGCCTGCATCGCGCTCACCGCCTGGCAGGAGCCGCTGCCGCTGCAGCGCGGTTTCATCGCGGGGCTGATGCTGTGCACGTTCGGTGCGCTGCTGTTCGCGTTCGGCCGCTTCGCCACGGCGCTGCTGGTCGGCGGCGGACTGTTCCTGCTGCTGAAGTCCGTGGCGGAATTGAAGCTGCGCTACCTCGACTCGCAGCTGATGCCGTCGGACTTCATCTATTACGTGCGCACCAGCCTGCTCGACACGCTGCGCCACTACCCGCACCTGTACACGGTGGGGATCGGCCTGTGCGTGCTGCTGCCACCGCTGCTGTACCTGGTGTGGCGCTGGGACTGGCGCATGCTGTCCACGCCGTGGCGGCGCCGCGCCGCCGGCATGCGCATCGGCGGCACTGCATTGTGCACGCTGGCGTTCTGGCTGTGCATGCTGCCCACGGGACCGTTCGCGCAGGTGCACTCGCGCAACGCGTGGCTGAGGATGTCCGACGATGCGCAGCTGACGAATTTCTTCGTCAACCTGCATGACGCCGACGTGGAGCTGCCGGCGATGGCCAGCGACGCCGTGGCCGAGCGGGACTGGGGCACGACCGCGCCGGGCAGCCCGGGCAGCATGCCGCCGCCGTATCCGGACATCGTGCAGGTGCTGGAGGAAAGCACCTTCGACCCGTCGATCTACGATGCCTGCAACGTGCCGCAGTGCCGGGTCGCGATGTTCCGGCCCGACGCGCGCACCCGCGCGCATGGGGTGTTGCGCGTGCACACGTTCGGCGGCGGCACCTGGGTCAGCGAGTTCGCGGCGCTGACCGGCATGCCGCAGGACATCTTCGGCTCGGGCGGCATGTACGCGCCGTACGTGCTGGCGCCGAACGTGCACGATGCGCTGGCGCTGCAGCTGCGCCGGCTCGGCTACCTCACCATCGGCATCTATCCGACCAGCGCCAGCTTCATCAACGGGCGCAACGCGTACCAGGCCTACGGCTTCGACCACCTGTACGGCGCCGACGAGCTGGGCCTGGAGGAGTGGGGGGAAAGCGACGCGCAGATGTTCGCGGCGGCAAAGCGCATCTACGACAAGGTGGGCAAGCCGGGGCAGCCGGTATTCATCATGATCCTGACGCTGAACCAGCACGGCCCGCACGACCACCAGCCGATGGCGAAACTGCCCAAGCCCTACCGCAACCTGCTGCGCGGGCTGACGCCGAACACGGCGCTGAACTTCGACACCTACCTGTCGCGCCTGCACGATTCCGACCTGGCGATGCGTGCCCTGGAGCACGCCTTCCTCGACCGTCCGCGGCCGACCGTGCTGCTTCACTTCGGCGACCACCAGCCATCCTTCAACGGCCAGATCCGCAACCTGCCGCGCCGCTTGCCGCCGGCACTGCAGCCGTACCAGCACTACCTCACCTATTACATGCTCAAGAGCAATTTCGCCGGCCCGCCGCTGCCGGCGTACCCGATGCTCGACATCGCGTTCCTGCCCAGCATGGTGCTGCAGGCGGCGGGCTTGCCCACCGACGCCTACTTCACCGCGGCCAGCGGGCTGCGCGAGCGCTGCAACGGCCTGTACAGCGACTGCGCCGTACCGGATCTGCTGGCGTCCTACCACGCATGGACGATCGGGCGGCTGCACGTGTACCAGTGACGGTGCCGCTGCCGGTTGCGGCTGACCCGCAGCGGCAGTTTTCGCCGCCGATGGCCCTCGCGGCGGGCGGATGGATCGGCGCATGCCGCGTGCGGTGGGGATCGACGCCACTGGCAGAGGTCTTGCTTGCATCGGGCATGAGCGAGCGCAAGCCAAAACGCCTCGAAACCTTCGACGCCAGCCTGGAGCGGCGAATGGCCGATTGCGGCCTGTCGAACGGCACCCGGCAATTCCTGCGCGACCTGCATGCCGCCGAGAAGCAGCTCAACGATGCGTTCCAGCGGGCCCATCAGGGCGGCGCGCTGGAAGCACGGGTGAGCGCGGTGTACCGCCGGATGTACGGCAAGGGTTGAGCACGGCCGCGCCGTTGCCACGGAACGTTCGCATGCCTCGGCTATGATCGCTGGCGATCCGCGTGGACGTCCACGCGATGCCCAGGAAGATCCGCATGCTTCGCCCCACCTCTACCTTGTGCCCGATTCTGCTGGGCGCCATGCTCTCCACGCTCGGTGCCTGCGCCAGCCAGCCGCCGATGACTTCATCGCCGGCGGCGATCGCGGTGCCCGCCATCCAGCGCCCGCAGGGCGAGACGCCGCAATGGTGGTTCCGCAGCGGCGCAGCCCAGGCGGCGCTGGCTTCCGCGCAGGCGAATGCAGGCGGCCAGCGCGCGAAGAACGTGATCGTGTTCCTCGGCGACGGCATGAGTATCCCCACCATTGCCGCCGCGCACGTGCTGGCCGGCCAGCGCGCGGGCGTGGATGGCGAGAGCTACCGGCTGAGCTTCGAGCGGTTTCCGTTCAGCGCGTTGTCGCGCACCTACGAAACCGACCAGCAGACCCCCGACTCGGCCGGCACCATGACCGCGATCATGACGGGGGTGAAGACCCGCGCCGGCTTCATCGGCGTATCGCAGGTGCCGCGCCGGCAGGACTGCGCCGGCACGCGCGGACAGGAGCTGGTCAGCGCGCTGGAACTGGCCGCGGCGGCCGGCATGAGCACCGGCGCGGTCACCACCACGCGGATCACCCATGCCACCCCGGCCGCCACCTACGGCCACCTGCCCGAGCGCAACTGGGAAGTCGACGCCGACCTGAGCGAGGCGGCCAAGGCTGCCGGCTGCAAGGATTTCGCCGCGCAGCTGATCGACTTCCCGGTCGCCGGCGGGCTCACCGTGGCGATGGGCGGCGGCCGCACCGAATTCATGCCGGCCGGCGCGGACGATCCGGAGTATCCGACCCGCGTCGGCCAGCGCCTCGACGGCCGCGACCTGATCGGTGAATGGACGTCCAGCCATCCGGACGGCAAGTACGTGTGGAACGCGGCGCAGCTGAAGGCGCTGGACCTGGCGCGCACGCCGCGCCTGCTCGGCCTGTTCGAGCCTTCGCACATGAACTACGAGCACGAGCGCCCGCGCGACAAGGCCGGCGAGCCCAGCCTGGCCGAGATGACGGCCAGCGCGATCGAGGTGCTGAAACAGAACCCGAACGGCTTCTTCCTGATGGTCGAGGGCGGCCGCATCGACCACGCGCTGCATGCCGGCAACGCCTACCGCGCGCTGGACGAGACGGTCAGCTTCGCCGCCGCGGTGCAGGCCGCGCTGGAGCACACCGACCCGGCCGAGACGCTGATCGTGGTCACTGCCGACCATAGCCACACGCTGACGTTCGCCGGCTATCCGCGCCGCGGCAACCCGATCCTGGGCAAGGTCACCGGCGCCACCGACAGCTACGACGACGAAAGCGCGCCGGGCCTGGCGCGCGACGCCACCGGCCTGCCGTACACCACGCTCGGTTTCGCCAACGGCCCCGGCTACACCGGCGCCAGCGACCAGCAGCTGGAAGGCAGCAAGCGTTATCCGCACAACCCGCGCGAGTACAGCGCGATCGCCAAGGGCCGGCCCGACTTGCGCGAGGTCGACACCACCGATCCGGACTACATGCAGGAGGCGATCCTGCCGCTGAAAAGCGAAACCCACGGCGGCGAGGACGTGGCGATCTTCGCCACCGGTCCCGGTGCCGCCGCGTTCCACGGCGAGCTGGAGCAGAACGCGATCTTCCACGTGATCGTGCAGCACGCGCCGCGGCTGCGCGCCGAGCTGTGCAAGCTGGGCAGCTGCAATACGGACGGCGTGCCGGTGGAGCGGCCGACGCGGCAGGCGTGGCTGCAACAGGCGGGAGCGGCCGCCCGCTGAAGGCGTCGCGCCGGCGGTTG
>DATCUT010000184.1:0-11056 GCA_036561785.1 Rhodanobacter sp. | reverse complement strand
GGGGAGCCGGCGCAGCAGTTCGTCCTTGTCGTGGCAGCCGGCGAGGTCGGTGCGGCAGACGCGCAGCTCGTCGCGGGCGGCGGCGCGCGCGAGCCGGCCGAGATCGTCGGCGCCGACGAAGTACACCCCGCTCTGGGTGGGCTTGGTCAGGTCCAGGTCGAAGCCGTACGGACTCATCGGCCTGCCTCGAAGCGGTGGAAGCTGCGGTAATGATCGTCGGTGTAGTACCAGGCCACCGGCGGCGTGCCGCCGGTAATGATGCGCCGCGCACCGCGGTTGCGCGCGCCGGGCGTTTCCACCGTGTACTCGTGGTAGTAGCCGCGCGGCTGCTTCGGCAGCAAGCCCTCGTAGTTGCCGAACACGCCGCCGTCCTGGCTATGCTCGAACGGGCCGCCGCGGGCGATCCGATCCAGCGTGGCGTGCGCCTCCGCCGGCAGGGAGACGGGAGCGTCGGCGCTGGCGGAGCGCTCCGGCGTGCGGGGCGATGCGCTGCTGTCCGCGCTGGCAGCCGGGCCGGTGGCGACCTGTGGCGTGCCGACGTGGCGGTTCCACATCGTCACCGCGAGGACGATGAATGCCAGCAGGATCAGCGGTTTGAGTCGGCGCATGCGGATTCGTTGGCGGTGGATGCGCCGCGAGCTTAACAGGGCTGCGGCGATGGGCCACGTGGCTGGAACGGGTTCGCGGGGTTTCGTGACCGCAGGAAATTGCGCACACTCCGGCGGACCCGTGGATACGGCGCCGTGCGCCGCCCACCCGATCCCTGGAGTATGGATGAGCACCACCCCCGACCACGCCGGCGGGCGCCTGCCGCGGCAGATTGCCTACATCATCGGCAACGAAGGCTGCGAGCGTTTCTCGTTCTACGGCATGCGCAACATCCTCACCCCGTTCCTGATCACCACCTTGCTGCTGTACATGCCGGAAGGCCAGCGCACGCTGGCGGCGAAGGACGTGTTCCATACCTTCGTGATCGGCGTGTACTTCTTCCCGTTGCTGGGCGGCTGGCTGGCCGACCGCTTCTTCGGCAAGTACAACACCGTGCTGTGGATGAGCCTGGTGTACTGCCTCGGCCACGCCTGCCTGGCGATCTTCGAGGACAACCGCCTCGGCTTCTTCACCGGCCTGGGCCTGATCGCGCTGGGTGCAGGCGGCATCAAGCCGCTGGTGGCGTCGTTCATGGGCGACCAGTTCGACCGGTCGAACAAGCACCTGGCGAAAATGGTGTTCGACGCGTTCTACTGGATCATCAACTTCGGCTCGTTCTTCGCCTCGCTGCTGATGCCGCTGTTCCTGCACCACTTCGGCGCGGCGGTGGCGTTCGGCATTCCCGGCGGCCTGATGTTCGTCGCCACCGTGGTGTTCTGGCTGGGCCGCCGGCAGTACGTGATGCTGCCGCCGACGCCGCCGGACCCCAACGCGTTCTCGCGGGTGCTGCGCACGGCGCTGCTGACGCATCGGCCCGGGCAGGCGCGGCCCGGCTTGTGGATCGCAGTCGCCAGTGTGCTGCTGGCGCTGGCCGGTTTCGGCCTGATCGGCTCGCTCGGCTTCGTGATCGTCGCCTGCCTTGCGCTGGTGGCGCTGATCGGCGGCGTCGGCGGCGGCGCCTGGCTGCAGATGGAGCGTGCCCGCGGCCTGCATCCGGACGCAGCGGTGGACGGCGCGCGCAACGTGCTGCGCGTGCTGGTGATCTTCGCACTGACCACGCCGTTCTTCTCGCTGTTCGACCAGAAGGCTTCGACCTGGGTGGTGCAGGGCCACGAGATGACCATGCCGTCGTGGTTCCATTCCGCGCAGATGCAGGCGCTGAACCCGATGCTGGTGATGCTGCTGATCCCGTTCAACAACCTGGTGCTGTATCCGCTGCTGCGCCGCCTCGGCTACGAGCCCACCGCGCTGCGCCGGATGACCGCCGGCATCGCGTTCAGCGGCCTGGCGTGGATCGTGGTGGGCGGGCTGCAGGTGGTGATCGACGGCGGCGATCCGCTGTCGATCGTGTGGCAGGTGCTGCCTTACGCGCTGCTGACGTTCGGCGAGGTGCTGGTCTCGGCGACCGGGCTGGAGTTCGCCTACAGCCAGGCGCCGGCCTCGATGAAAGGCGTGGTGATGAGTTTCTGGAACCTCACCACGACCATCGGCAACCTGTGGGTGCTGCTGGCCAACGCGGCGGTGCGCAATGAAACCGTCACGGGTTCCATTGCCGGCACGGGACTCAGCGTCACCGCGTTCCAGATGTTCTTCTTCGCCGCGTTCGCGCTGCTCGCCGCGCTGGCGTTCGGCCTGTATGCGCGGCGCTATCGCGAGGTGGACAACTACCGTCCGAGCTGATGATCACTTGTAGGAGCGCACCCTGTGCGCGATAGCTTTTCGCCACGTAACGGAAAACATCGCGCACAGGGTGCGCTCCTACAATCAGGTCGGCGCATCCACACGCGACTGCAGCGCCATCGCCGCGGCCGGGTTGCGGTGCTTGGCGGCGCTGATGAAGAACACGAATACGTCGCGCGGCGGCCCTTGCGGTTGCAGCGCGGCGGCGTGCGGCAGGTCGGCAATGTCGTTGCCCGCGGCCCAGTCGTGTGCATGGCCGGCCCAGCGATCCAGCTCGGCGGGTGCATAACCGGCGGGGTTGCCGTCCTCGCTGCGCATCAATCGTGCGTAGCTGAAGTCGCCGGTGAGATCGGCCAGCGAAGGGTAGTCGGGCGAGTCGGTGAACACCGTGGGCACGCGCTGCGCGCGCGCCAGCTCCACGTAGCTTTCGCTCAGGAAGCTGGGGTGGCGCACTTCCAGCACGTGGCGCAGCGGCTGGCCGTTCAATTCGCACGGCAGCGCGTCGAGAAAGGCGCCGAGATCACCGGCATCGAACGGCCGCGACGGCGGCAGCTGCCACAGGATCGGCCCCAGCCGGTCGCCCATCTCCGCCAAGCCACCATGCACGAAACCGCTGACGCCCTTGCCGGTATCGGCCAGCCGCTTGCCCTCGGTGATGTAGCGTGGTGCCTTCAATGAAAAGATGAAGCCGGCCGGGGTTTCCGCCGCCCACTTCGCGTAGGTCGCCGGCTTCTGCGCGCCGTAGAACGTGCCGTTGATCTCGATCGCGCGCAACTGACGGCTGGCGTATTCCAGCTCGCGCCGCTGCACCAGCTTGGCCGGGTAGAAATTGTCGCGCCACGGCGCGTAGTTCCAGCCGCCGATGCCGGCGCGGATGCGTGGGCTGTCGTGACTGGCGGGGGCGAACAGATCATTCATGGCTGCACTCCCGCTGCCGGCTTGCCCAGGTGTTCGGCGGCGCCGATGCACAGCACCAGCCACGCTGCGCCCGCGGCATAGCCGGCCATCACGTCGCTGAAATAGTGCACTTGCAGCAGCACGCGGCTGATCCCGACCACGCCGACCAGCAGCACCGCGGCGGCGATCACCGCACGATGGAAACGTGGCGGCAGCAGGCGCAGCAACACGTAGGCGAGCATGCCGTAGGACACGATGGAGCCGAAGGCGTGACCGCTGGGGAAACTCCAGCCAGGTTCGACGATGAAGCCATGGTCGTGCAGCGGCCGCACCCGCTGGAACAGCGCCTTGAGGCTGCCGTTGATCGGCAGGATGCCGAGCAGGGCCACCACCCAGATGCCCGCCAGCTGCCAGTGCCGGCGCAGCAGCAGGAGCAGCGCGACCACGGCCGCCGCCGGCGCCACCCACAGCAGGTCGCCGAGATGCGTGACCATCGCGATGCCGCGCAGCGCCGGCAGTGGCAGCTGCGCGCGCAGGTTCTCGGCCAGGCCGGTGTCGAAGCGCACCAGTTCACCGGCTTGCTGTCCGGCAATCGCGGAGGCGATGGCGAGGAACAACAAGACCAGCGCCAGCAGCAGGGTCAGCCCGGTCTGCCAGCGCAGCGCGGTCGGCGTCTGGCCGCGAGTGAGCGCATGGCGCTGCCAGCGCGCGTTGTGCTGCCAGGCGAGGTCGCCGGCCAGCAGGGCCAGCAACAGCAGCAGCGCCCACAGCCGCAGGGCATGGGCGGCGATCCATTCCACCATGGGGTCCATCGCGTTCCTCGGTTCGACGCGGCCGCGCTGCGCGGCACGATGGCGCCATGATCGGCGTTGCCGGCCATGACTTCCAGCGCTGGCCTTGCATCCGGTTTGCCGCGATAGTTGCGCGATTGCCATCCGCGGAGCCTTCGATGTCCCAGCGTCCCCTCTCCCTGCGCCTGGCGCTCTGCTGCGCGCTGCTCGTTCCCGCCACCGCCACGTGGGCGCAGGCCCCGGCCGCGCAGTCGCCGCCGCCGGTTTCGACCGGCGACCTCGTGCGGCCGATGCTGCCGGCTCAGCTGCAGGACTTCGCTGCCTACGTCGACGGCGCGCGCAAGACCTTCGACGTGCCGGGCATCGCGGTGGCGATCGTCAAGGACGGCAAGGTGGTGCTGGAGCAGGGCTTCGGCCTGCGCGAGATCGGCAAGCCGGGCCCGGTGGACGCGCGCACGCTGTTCGCGATTGCCTCCAACACCAAGGCGTTCACCGCCGCGGCGCTGCAGCAGTTGGCCGGGCAGGGCAAGTTGAAGATGGACGACCGCGTGATCGACCACCTGCCGTGGTTCCGCATGTCCGATCCGTACGTCACCCACGAGATGCGCATCCGCGACCTGCTGGCGCACCGCAGCGGTCTCAGCCTCGGCGCGGGCGACCTGCTGTACTGGCCGCCGACGTCGTACAGCACGAAGGAAGTGGTCGAGCGGCTGGCCCGCGTGCCGATCAAGAACGGCTTCCGCAGCGGCTATGCCTACGACAACATCCTGTTCGCGGTAGCCACCCTGGTGATCGAGCAGGCGTCCGGCCAGAGCTACGCCGACTACGTGCGCGAGCACCTGTTCAAGCCGGTCGGCATGGACGAGTCGCTGGTCGACATGACCTACCTGAAACCGGGCATGGACGTGGCCACCGGCCACGCCAAGGCCGACTTCAAGGATCTCAAGCCGGTGCCGCCGATGGCCTGGCTCAATGACCCCGGCGCCGGCGGCATCTACTCCAGCGTGCACGACCTGGCGAAGTGGATGAACGTGCAACTGGCCGGCGGCGCATTGCCCGCGATGGGCGCCGACGGCAAGCCGGCGCGGCTGTTCTCCGAGGACAGCCAGCGCGAGATGTGGAGCGTGCTGACCCCGATCAAGGTCGGCAAGCCGCCGGTTCCCGAACTGGCACCGCTGGTGCCGAATTTTTCCGGCTACGGCGAGAGCTGGTTCCTGTCCGACTACCTCGGCAGGAAACTGGTCTGGCATACCGGCGGCTGGCCCGGCATGGTCTCGCGGGTGACCCTGGTGCCGGAGCTGAAGCTCGGCGTGGTGGTGCTGACCAACGCCGAATCCGGCGCCGCGTTCAACGCAGTGACTTATCGCGTGCTGGATGCGTACCTGAATCCGGAGCACAAGACCGACTGGGTCGCCGCGTACGACAAGGCCGTGAAGAAATCCGAGGCCAAGGCCGACGACAGCCTGGCCAAGCATGAGGCGGCGCGCGACAAGCGCAGCAAGCCCTCGCTGGCCCTGGCGAAATACGCCGGCACCTACCGCGACCCATGGTATGGCGACGTCATCGTCAGCCATGAGAACGGCAAGTTGCGCCTGCGTTTCTCGAAGACCGCGCAGCTGATCGGCACGATGACGCCGTGGCAGCACGACACCTTCACCGTGCGCTGGGACGACCGCACGCTCAACGCCGATGCGTTCGTCACTTTCAGCCTGGACGTGGACGGCCATGTCAGCGAAGTGCGCATGCAGCCGATCTCGCCGCTGACCGACTTCAGCTTCGACTTCCAGGACCTGCGCATGGTGCCGGTTGCGGACAAGCCGGATACCGACAAGCATTGAACGGATGCCGGGGTCGATCGCGACCCCGGCCCCTCCACCGCCGTGATACTGGGGAATCGACATGCGTGACATGCATCGTGCAGTAGCGATCGTGCTGGGTTGCGGCCTGTTCGCCGGCGTGGCACTGGCGCGCACCGACGCGCCGGTGGCGCACAGCCAGTTCCATGTCCAACTGGGCAGTGCGCTGACCCAGCCGGCCTCGGGCCGGCTGCTGCTGTTCGCCGTCGACGCCAAGGCGGCCATCGCCGCGGCGAAGGATGGCAAGGTCGACGAGGTGGACGCGAATCCGTTCGGCGCCACGCAGGCCTCGGTGGCCGCGCGCGAAGTGAGCCGGCTGGTGCCGGGGCAGGGCGTGGACATCGACGCCGATGCGCTGGCGTACCCGGCCGGCTGGTCGCGGCTGCCGCCCGGCGACTACTTCGTGCAGGCCGTGCTCGACGTCGACCACAACTACAACTACACCGGGCGCGGTGCCGGTGACTTGGTCAGCGAGGTGGTGCGGATGCATCTTCCCGCCAGCACCACGCCGACCCTGCAACTGGTGCGTGTCTTGCCGGCGCGCGAGTCGTGGACGCTATCGTCGTCGGCGTCGGAGGCGGTGCGTGCGGCGCTGCCGGAAGCGCGTCGCCATACCGAGTCGATCGACTTCATCAGCCCCGCGCTGAGCGCATTCTGGGGCCGGCCGATCCCTATGCGCGGCTGGGTGCTGCTGCCGCCGGGCTATGACGCGAAGAAGCCGGAACGCTACCCGGTGGTGTACAGCACCCACGGTTTCGGTGGCAACGTCGATCGCTTCACCGGCAGCATCGCCGGCGCCTGGGCGGACATGGCCAGCGGGCAGATGCCGCCGATGATCTGGGTGTTCCTGGACGAGTCCAGCGCCACCGGCACGCACGAATTCGCCGACTCGGTGAACAACGGTCCGTGGGGCCAGGCGCTGACCACCGAGCTGATCCCGCAACTGGAGTCGCGTTACCGCATGGATGCGCGACCGTCCGGCCGCTTCCTTACCGGCCATTCCTCCGGCGGCTGGGCCACGCTGTGGCTGCAGACGCGTTATCCGAAAATCTTCGGCGGCACCTGGTCGACCTCGCCCGACCCCAGCGACTTCCACGATTTCACCGGGGTGGACCTGTACGCGCCGAGCGCGAACGTGTATCGCCGGGCGGACGGTTCCGTCTATCCGCTGGTGCGCGACAAGGGCAAGGTGCTGTCCAGCTTCGAGGCGTTCGCGAAGCTCGAGCGCGTGCTGGGCGAGTACGGCGGCCAGATGGCCTCGTTCGAGTGGGTGTTCTCGCCGCGCGGCGCGGATGGCCGGCCGATGCCGATGTTCGATCGCGACACCGGCGCGGTCGATCCGGCGGTGGTCGCCTACTGGCGCGACCACTACGACATCGCCCACGTCGTGCAGACGAACTGGCCGCGGCTGAAGAGCGACCTGGACGGCAAGATCCACGTGGTGGTGGGCACAGCCGACACGTTCTATCTCGACGGCGCCTCGCATAGGCTCAAGGCGGTGCTGGACGGCCTGGGCGCGAAGTCGGACTTCCGCTTCCTGCCAGGCAAGACCCACTTCGACCTGTACGCGCAGGGCGACGACCGCATGGCCCTGCTCAAGCAGATCAGCTGGGAGATGTACGCAGTCGCGCGGCCGGATTCGAAGCTGAAGCGGGCTGCGGCGGCGCCGTAATCCGGCAACTGCGCAAGATCCGGACCGCGGGGTGGGGAGCGCGCATGCAGACTGCTTCCTGCCCCCACGGAGACTTGCCATGAAAAACCGCACCCGCAGCGACTACCTGCGCCGCATCGATTGCGTGATCGCCCTGCTGCAGCAGGCGGTGACGAACGATGCCGAACTGCCGAATCTGGCCGGACTGGGCCAGGTCGCGCAGCTTTCCCCGTTCCATTTCCATCGCGTCTATCGCGCGCTGACCGGCGAGACGATCGGCCGCACGGTGGCGCGGCTGCGCCTGCTGCGCGCCCTGCAGTTGCTGTCCGATCCGGCACGGGCGGTGACCGACGCCGCGCTGGCGGTCGGCTACGAAACGCCGCAGGCCTTTGCGCGGGCGTTTCGTCAGGCGTTCGGCGCCAGCCCCAGCGAGTTGCGTGTGCGGCCGGCGCGACTGGCCAGCGAACTCGCGCGGCTCAGCTGGGCGCCGGTGGACGAGGCCATGCCAACGTCGCTACTGCAGGTCGAGGTGGTTTCACTGGAGCCGTTCTCGCTGGTGGCCACGCGCAACACGGGCGACTTCGCCGATCTTGCCGTGGCCTACGAGGCGCTGTTCGGCTGGGCCGCGGAGCATGGCCTGATCGAGCGCATCGCCGGCATCTATGGCGTGCCATGGCAGGATCGCCGTGACGTGTCGGCAGCCGAATGCGAGTTCGATTGTGCGCTGGCGTTCGAGGGCGAAGTGGCAGCGGGTGAGGGCACCATGTCGCTCCGCTTGGGCGGTGGTCAGTGGGCGCGACTGCACCACGTCGGGTCGTACGCTGGGCTGGAATCGCTCACCGATGCGCTGCTCGCCCATTGGCTTCCGGGCAGCAGCTATGTGCTGCGCGACGAGCCGCTGTTTCACCACTACCTCGACGATCCGGAGCAGACGCCGGAGGCTGTGCTGCGCACGGATATCTACTTGCCGGTCATGCCGTTGCCGTAACGTGCACCGGGAGTGCCGGCGGGTCGATTTCGCAAGTTCGTTCGAAACTGCCGACTAGCGGATAAATGCCGCGTAGCCGTCGTATTTTGCGATCATGATTTTGCGGCATAGTCGCGCTGCAAGCACTGCTGTTGCGGGTGCTTGGGAGTGTCATCGCGAATCCACGTTGGAGGGAATCTGGATGAAATCGTCAAGTTTGATTGCCATTGCATTGGCCTGTCTGCTGGCCGGCTCGGCTGTTTATGCGCAACAGGCGTCCGCTCCGGCCGGCTCGACCGGCCAGTGCAAGGACGGCAGCTATACCAGCACCGCCACCAAGCGCGGCGCCTGCAAGGGCCACAAGGGTGTCCAGGAATGGTATGCCGCAGCCAGTACCCCGGCGGCCAAGGCAGCACCGGCTGCTGCCGCCGCTGCACCAGCCGCTGCGCCTGCGGCGGTGGCCCCGGCCGCAGCACCCGCCTCGAACGGAGCCATGAAACCCCACAAGGCGATGCCGGCACCGGCGGCGAACGCCGCGCCGGGCGGTGGCCCGGGCATGGTCTGGGTCAACGACAGCAGCAAGGTCTACCACTGCTCCGGTGACAAGTGGTACGGCAAGACCAAGCATGGCGAGTACATGAGCGAAGCCGACGCCAGGGCCAAGGGCAACCACGCCGAGCATGGCAAGGCCTGTACACCGTAAAGCTTCCAGTTGCACGTTTGATGAGGGGCCGGCGCAAGCCGGCTTCTTGTTTTATGGGTTACCCGGGCTGCCACGGGTCGTAGCTGCCGAAGTACCACAGGTGGCCTTCCGGGTCGTGGCAGCTGTAGCCGGCGCCGCCGTAGTCCTTCTCGGCGTAGTCGTCGACGATCACTGCGCCGGCAGCCTTGGCCTGCTGGTAATGCGACTTGCAGTTGCTGACGATCACGCAGGCGCATTGCGTTTCGCGGCCGCCGATCTCGTCGGGCTGGGCGATGTGCCGGCCGAACTCGTTGTCGCGCACTTCGCCGAGCATGACCATGCCGCTGCCGAAGGTGAGCTGGGCGTGTTCCACGCCGCCGTCCTCGTTCTCGTAGACGGCGTGCTTCTCGAAGCCGAACGCCTTGCACAGCCATTCGATCGCGGCGTGCGCGTCGCGGTAGCGCAGGCAGGGAATGATGGTGCTGCCGTGGGGATGGGGTGTCGGCATGACGGGACTCCGTTGGCGGAAACCCACACAGGCTAGCGCGCCCGCCGTTTCCTGTCTTGTCGGCGAGCGCGATCGCCGTCACGGAGGAACGTCGCGGCGGACGCCGCCTCAGCCGGTGTGCTCGTCCTCTTCGGGCAACGGCGGCAACGTGCGCACCAGCATGCTCTGCGGGCTGGTCATCGGCAGCCGCTCGCTGCGCAGGCGTTCGAGGATCTCGAACAGCAGCTCGCTCTTCACGCCGCCGACCTCGCGCGGGCTGCCGACGTAGGCGACGCAGTTGAAGGTCATCACGCCGGTGGCGACACTTTCCAGTTGCACGTACGGCGCCGGCGTGGACAGCGTGCCGCGATGCGCGCGCAGCACCCCCAGCACCAGTTCGCGCACCTTGCCGGCGTCGGTATCCAGCGGCATCGGCAGCTTGATCTGCACGCGGCCCTGCGCGTTGGCCAGGGTCACGTTGCGCACGTTCTGCGTGATCAGCTGCGAGTTCGGCACGATCACGGTGGAGCGGTCCCACATCTGGATTTCGGTGGCGCGCACGTTGATCCGGCGGATGTCGCCCTCGACGTCGCTCGACAGGCTGACCCAGTCGCCGACTTTCACCGGCCGCTCGACCAGCAGGATCAGGCCGGAGATGAAGTTCTGCACGATCGCCTGCAGGCCGAAGCCGATGCCCACCGACAGCGCGCTGACGATCCACGCGATGCTCTTCAGGTCCACGTGCAGCGCGGCCAGCGTCAGCACGAACACCAGCATGCCGCCGAGGTAGCCGAGCAGGGTGGCGATGGAGTCCTGCATGCCAGGTTCCATCGTGGACTTCGGCAGCAGTTGCTCGCGCAGCCAGCGCTTGAGCGTGCGCAGCACGAACAGTCCCGCCGCCAGCACCAGTGCGGCGCTGAAGATGCTGCCCGGGTTGATCGCCAGGTCGCCGAGCCTGAAGCTGCCGAGGGTCTGTTCGGCGCTGGCCAGCAGATCCTTCGGGCCGGCGCCGAACGGGGTCAGCACGGTAGCCAGCGCCAGCAGCACCAGCCCGACGCGGCAGACGCCGGCGAGCAGGATGGCGGTCTGCTCCAGCGTGTGCGGCGCCAGCTGGAAGGTGGTCTGCAACCGCTGGCCGCTGCGCCCACGCGGCGACAGCAAGGTGTCGATCAGGTCGGTGAGCAGGTGGATCAGCAGGTACACCGTGGCCACGATCACGCCGATCCACAGCATCTGCACGGCGACGAAAAACGCCATCGCGATGAAACCGGTAGCCACGCCCAGCCAGCTGACCGCCACGCCGAGCGTGGCGGCGGCGCTGAGCAGGCCGATCCATACCGGCCGGTGCTCCGGCTCGGCGCCGCTGGCGGCCAGTTCCCGGCGGGTGCGGCGCAGGC
>DATCUT010000183.1:0-20292 GCA_036561785.1 Rhodanobacter sp. | reverse complement strand
GGGCGCATCGTCAGCGCCGTCGGCGACCTGCCCCACGCGGTGGACGGTCAGGCGGTGACGCTGTGCCTGGACCGCGAGATCGACGTGAGCCGCGGCGACGTGATCGCCGACGCGCGGCGTCCGGCGCCGGTGGCCGACCAGTTCGCCTGCCACCTGTTGTGGGTGGGCGACGCGGCGCTGCTGCCGAACCGCACCTACTGGCTGAAGCTCGGCACGCGCACGGTCAACGCGCGGGTGATGTCGATCAAGTACAAGGTGGACGTCAACAGCCAGGCGAAACTCGCCGCACGGCAGCTCGTGCTGAATGAGGTGGGTTATTGCACGCTGGGTCTGGACGACGAGATCGCGTTCGAGGCCTATGCGGACAATCGCACGCTCGGCGGCTTCATCCTGATCGATCGCCTGAACAACGCCACGGTGGCGTGCGGCATGCTGGATTTCGCGCTGGGCCGCTCGGCCAACGTGCACTGGCAACACGTCGACATCGACAAGGGCGTGCGCGCCGCCGGCAAGGGGCAGCAGCCGCTGTGCCTGTGGTTCACCGGCCTGTCCGGCGCCGGCAAGTCCACCATCGCGAACCTGGTCGAACGCCGCCTGCATGCGCTGGGCTGCCACACCTACCTGCTCGACGGCGACAACGTGCGCCACGGCATCAACAAGGACCTGGGTTTCACCCCGGAGGATCGCGTCGAGAACATCCGCCGCATCGCCGAGGTGGCGCATCTGATGGTGGACGCGGGCCTGATCGTGCTGGTCAGCGCGATTTCGCCGTACCGCAGCGAACGGCACTCGGCGCGCGAGTTGTTCGCGGCGGCGGAATTCATGGAGGTGTTCGTGGACGCGCCGCTGGAGGAATGCGAGCGACGTGATCCCAAGGGTCTCTATCGCAAGGCGCGTGCGGGCACGATCCGCAACTTCACCGGCATCGACGCACCGTACGAGCGGCCCGTGGCGCCGGACATCCACCTGCTGAGCGCCGGACAGCACGCCGAACAGCTGGCCGAACAGGTGGTGGCACGGGTGCTGGCCGGGATCGACGGCAACATCCACGGGTGACCCTGCGGCGGCGTTGCCCGCGCACGGCTTGGATTGCCCGCTGCCGGCGGCGATAATGCGGGACTTTCCCCCGCAAGGCGCCGCCGCGATGACCGAGAAGACCGTACTCAACGCCACCCACCGTGCGCTCGGCGCGCGCATGGTCGACTTCGGCGGCTGGGACATGCCGATCAACTACGGCTCGCAGATCGAGGAACACCACGCGGTGCGCCGCGACGCCGGCATGTTCGACGTCTCGCACATGACGGTAGTCGACCTGCACGGCGCGCGCACCCGGGAATTCCTGCGCCACCTGCTGGCCAACAACATCGACAAGCTGAAGGTGCACGGCAAGGCGCTGTACTCGTGCATGCTGGACGAGCGCGGCGGGGTGATCGACGACCTGATCGTGTATTACCTCGGCGAGGAGTTCTTCCGGCTGGTTGTCAATGCCGGCACCCGCGCCAAGGACCTGGCCTGGATCGAACGCCAGGCGAAGGCGTTCGACGTGCAGGTGAAGGAGCGCCCCGAGTTCGCCATGATCGCGGTGCAGGGCCCGCATGCGCGCGCCAAGGTGCTCGGCCTGCTGCATGAGGTCGACCGCCCGCGCATCGAGAAGCTCGGCAAGTTCGCCGCGGCGGCGGCGCAGGGTCCGCACGGCATGCCGCTGTTCGTGGCGCGTACCGGCTACACCGGCGAGGACGGTTTCGAGATCATCGTGCCGGCCGAACATGCCATTGCGTTGTGGGAGGCGCTGGCCGCCGCGGGCGTGGCGCCGGCCGGACTCGGTGCGCGCGACACGCTGCGCCTGGAAGCGGGCATGAACCTGTACGGCCAGGACATGGACGAGAGCGTCACGCCGTGGGAGGCGAACCTGGGCTGGACCATCGCGCTGGACGAGGGCCGCGACTTCATCGGCCGCGCCGCGCTGGAGCAGCAGAAGGCGGCCGGCGTGCCGCGCACGATGGTCGGCCTGGTGCTGGACGACAAGGGTGTGCTGCGCCACGGCCAGAAGGTGCTGACCGCGAACGGCGAGGGCGAGATCCTCTCCGGCAGTTTTGCGCCGACGCTGAACAAGGCGGTGGCGTTCGCGCGCATTCCGGTCGGCGAGTCCGGCGATGTGCGTGTCGACATCCGCGGCCGCGAGGTGCCGGTGCGCCTGGTGAAATATCCGTTCGTGCGCGACGGCAAGCCCTGCGAAGGGATCTGAGCCGCCGTCACGCCCGTGTACCGTCCGCGACACATTCTTCCCCTTGGCGGATGCAGCTAGAATCACCGCCTGTAAACCAACCAAACGACTGGACCCGATCATGAGCGAGATTCCCGGCGATCTGAAATTCCTCAAGTCCCACGAGTGGGCCCGCGTCGAAGACGATGGCCTGGTCCGGGTGGGCATCTCCGACCACGCGCAGGGTCAGCTCGGCGACCTGGTCTACGTGGAACTGCCGGAAGTCGGCTCCGCCGTGAAGGCGGGTGCCGGTACGGCCGTGGTGGAGTCGGTGAAGGCCGCTTCCGACATCTATTCGCCGGTTTCCGGCGAGATCGTCGAGGTCAACGAGCTGCTCAACGACAAGCCCGAGACCATCAACGAGGACGCCTTCGGTGAAGGCTGGATCTTCCTGGTGCGTCCCAGCGACCGTGCCGAGCTCGACGAACTGCTCGACGCGAACGACTACGAAGAGCTGGTCGAGAACGAAGACCACTGAGTCGCGACTGACCACAGCCTGACCTTGCCGGCCGCCCAGTGCGGCCGGCAGCGTTTTCGGGGATGGGATGTGTCGCTGCGTCGTGCATGCAGCCGCCCGGTTTTCCGCAGGCGTCGTTGATCGGAACGACGTGCTTCTGGGTGAGCGCCGCCCTGTTCCTCCCGATGAAATCATCTCGATGTTTGCGCGGCGCATGCGCGCCGTCGTCGACGCGATGGCGCGCGGAATGTCGTCTCGCCATCGCCATCGGCGATGAGTGTCCGGGAGTGCAGCGCATCCCGTTCGCGCCGTTGCCGGGGTGCCGGCAGGGCGGGTGCCAGATATTTTTTGCGTGTGCCGAGGTAGGGGTTCAGCTCATTTCAGTCGTGTTCCGTTCATCTGCCGGGAGCCGTCCGGCGGCACGGAATGCGCCTTGCGCGAGCGACACCTTGCAACAGCCATTTGATGAATCATCATCGTCGAAGCGCCTTGAAAGTGTTGTACAGCAAGGGTTTCAAGGAATTTCATATTTTTCATTGAAATAAAATTTGGACGTATGGACGTCCAATTGATTATGCCCATGATTACCCCGTAGGCCTTGTCGTGGCAGGCCTCCGGCCGGTTTGGGGCGGGGTGGAGCGGATTGATTTCATGACTGAAATCAATTGACAGCAGAAATCTTCGGGGATAGCTTTCGCAACAGATCACGGGGAATGCGTTTTATGGCAACAACGAAATTCATCAAGCCCTATGTCGAGCACGGTGAAAAGGCCAATGCAGTACGCAAGATCACTGTCTCGATTCCGCTGCATGTCCTGCGGCGGCTTTCTGATTTGCGCACCCACCGTCAAGTGAACAATCTTCGGCACGCTACCAACAGTGACGTGTTGGTCGAAGCGTTCCTGCACGCTTTTACTGGGCAACCACTGCCAACTGATGAGGAGCTGAGACGAACCATGGCCACTGCCAAGAAATCCGCTGCAAAGAAACCGGCCGCCAAGAAGGCCGCCGCCAAGAAACCCGCCGTGAAGAAGGCCGCCGCCAAGAAGCCGGTTGCCAAGAAGCCGGCCGCCAAGAAGGCTGCTGCCAGGAAGCCGGCCGCCAAGAAAGCTGCCGCCAAGAAGCCGGCAGCCGCCAAGAAAGCTGCTGTGAAGAAGGTCGCGAAGAAGGCTGCGCCGAAGAAGGCCGCCGCCAAGAAAGCTGCACCGGCCAAGGTGGTGAAGGCCACCAAGACCGCGAAAGCCAAAGCGAAGAAGTAAGGCTGCAAGCAACACGACAAGCGACACCCACAATAAGACAAGCAATCGACTTCTCTCCCCGCGGTGCCCAGCGCGGGGAGAGCACTTCGAGAAGATTCGTCCCGGCCTGGCCGGGACGCTTCGTTTCAGGGGTTGGGGAATCCATCCCGCGATGGCGGCGCCTGCCGCGTTCCCCTTCGATGCCGGCGCTGCCCGCGGTGTTCCGGCGATCTCAACGACGACGTCCTGCGCCGTATCCCCGGCCAGATTCCGGCCCGATGCCGCGATTCCGTGCGCGATTTGCCGTGCTGCGCCATTGGAGTTACCTTCTGCACATCCGCGCCGCGGCGAATCCGGGGGATTCACCGCTCCTGGATGGACAGGGGGAAAAAGCGCGGGTATCTGTCGACACTCAGTGAGAGACCATGGATACCCGATACATACTTGATACGCGCCGGCATGCGCGTGGGGCCGTTCAGCCCCTGATCATTGCCATCATCGTCATCTTCGCCCTGCTCGCCGTGGGCGCGTGGTTCCTGATCATCAAGCCGCACCAGGAATTGGTCATGACCGATTCGGGCGGCCATCCATCCACTCCGGTTTCCACCGCGACGCGGACGGCGCCGCCGCCGGCCAACGTGGCGGCGATGGATCTCAACCAGCTGCTGGCCGAGGCGCGCACCGCCATGAACGAGCAGCGCTACCTGGCGCCGACCGGCAACAATGCATTCGAGTTCTACCTGCGCGTGCTGGAAAAGGAGCCCGGCAACAAGGTGGCTTCCGATGCGTTGCGTGAGACGTTCCCGTTCGCCGCCACTTCGGCCGAGCAGGCGATCAACTCGCGCGACTTCAATGAAGCGCAACGCCAGATCGATCTGCTGGCGAAGGCCGATCCGGCCAACTTCACCTTGACCATCCTGCGTTCCAAGCTGGATGCCCAGCGCAAGACGCTGGACAAGCAGCAACAACTGGCGCTGGAGCAGGAGAAGGCCACCCAACTGGCGGCTACCCAGAAGGCTGCGGCGGACAAGCTGGCGGCGGATCAGCTGGCCGAGCAGCAGAAGGCCCAACTGGCCGAGCAGCAGAAGGCGGAGCAGGCGCGCACGGCGCAACAGCCGCGTCAGCAGGCCTCGGCGAATTCGTCGGCGGCAGGCGGTGACAATGCCGCGGGTACGGACAGCGGCAGCGCGGCTGGCACGGCCACGGCGGTGCTGGTAAAGGGTGCCCCGGCGCGTTATCCCACGGCGGCCATGCGGGCACGCCAGGAAGGCTGGGTGCTGGTGTCGTTCACGGTCGACCCCGACGGAAAGACCAGCGACGTGAAGGTGGTCGAGTCGCAGCCGCGTCACGTCTTCGACCGTGCCGCCATCGACGCGGTGGAGCGCTACCGCTTCAACCCGGCGATGAAGGACGGCACGGCCGTTTCCAGCACCAAGCAGCAGCGGATCGAGTTCAAGCTCTGATCGTGGCGTGACTGCAGCAACCGGGCGGCGCATGTTTCGCATGCGCCGCCTTTCTTTTGGGCGGTTGCAGCCTGGAGATCGTGAACAGGCTCTCAGCGGTGGCGCGGCGCGCGGCGATGCACGCGCGGCTTGTTCTTCGGTTTCGGCTTCGCTGCCGTCGACCTGGCGGCACCTTCGATGTTGGCCCAGTCCACGTGCGGCAGGCCCAGCAGGTCGTCGAACACCATCGGCATCAGTCCGCTGGGTGTGGGCCCGGTGGAGTTCCACAGGGTGACCACGCCGGTGCGGTACTTCGGGAAGAAGCCGATCATGGTGCGGTAGCCTGCCACGGCGCCGGCGTGATAGATCAGGGTTTCGCCACCGTATTCATAGACCCGCCAGCCCAGCGCGTAGTGTGCGGCGGTCAGGCGCCCGCTGCGCCAGGCGGTGGCGTGCAGTTCGCTGGGCGTGGCGACGCCGGGAGTGTGCAGCATGTCCAGCAGCGAGGTGGGCAGCACGTCCTGGCGGCCGCCCATCTGTGCGATCAGCCATTTCTCCATGTCGCGCAGGCTGGCGTTGACGCCGGCCGCCGGCGCGACCCGGTAGTAGGTTTCGTTCGGCTCGAACGGCACCCAGCCCCGGCTGGTGGCGCGGTGCGGGCGCGCCCAGCTCTTGCTGGATTCCAGCGCGGCGCGGCCGTAGCTGGCGGTGCTCATGCCCAGCGGATAGAAGATGCGCTTGTCGACCTGGTGGTAGAAGAAGTCGCCGGTGCGCGCGAGCACCACGTCGCCGATCATGCTGAAGGCGACGTTCTGGTAGCCGTAGCACTGGCCCACTCCGCAGACCATGTCGACCTCGTCCAGCTTGCGCACCAGCTCTTCGTACGAGGTGTCGCCCTCGAGCATGTTGTCGTAGGTGTTGCGCGGCAGGCCCAGCCGTTGCCCCAGGATGTCGCTGACGGTGGCCTGCGAGGCGGCCTGCATGTCCTTCAGTTTGAAGTACGGCAGCACGTCGACCAGCTTCGTGTCCCAGCCCAGCTTGCCGTCGTCGATCAGCAGGCCGGCGATGGCGGTGGCGAACGCCTTCGACAGCGAGGCGAGCCGGAACACGGTGT
This sequence comes from Rhodanobacter sp., assembly GCA_036561785.1. Lineage (GTDB taxonomy): Bacteria > Pseudomonadota > Gammaproteobacteria > Xanthomonadales > Rhodanobacteraceae > Rhodanobacter. Next base: position 13,778 of record DATCUT010000183.1, on the reverse strand, counting down.
CCGGGGTGATCGGCTGCTTGGTGGAGGCGTCGGCGTAGCCGACGGTGCCCTCGTAGACCACCTTGCCGTCGATCACCACCGCGGTGGCCAGGCCGGCGACGGCATCGCGCTGGGCGAGGCGGTTCAGCCAGCGCTGGTAGTCCGCGAGGGTCTGCTCGACGCGCGCCGACGGCAGTTTCTGCGGTGCGTTGTCGACGCTGGCGGACGACGGGGCGGGGGCCGGGGAAGCGGTGCGCGCGGTGGCGCAGACCGGCGTGCAGGCCAGCCCCAGTGCGCCTGCGATCAGCAAGAAGATCTTTTGAAACTGCATGGTATTCTGGCGTGGTTCCGGCGTGGGGATGCGCCTCAGGGTGGAGAGCTCGACGATGGGTCTGATCATTTTTCTGATTGTTGTTGTCCTGATTGTCTTGTACTTCGTGGCGATCTACAACGGACTGGTCACCTCGCGCAACGGCTACAAGAACGCGTTTGCGCAGATCGACGTCCAGCTCACCCGGCGCCACGACCTGATTCCGAACCTGGTCGAAACGGCCAAGGGTTACCTCGCGCACGAGCGCGGCACCCTCGAGGCGGTGGTGCAGGCGCGCAACGCGGCGGTCAGCGGGCTGGCCGGTGCGAAGGCCAACCCGGGCGATCCGGCTGCGATGCAGCAGCTGGCCAGCAGCGAAAATGCTTTGACCCAGACGCTGGGCCATTTGTTCGCGCTGCAGGAAGCCTATCCCGACCTGAAGGCGAACCAGACCATGATGCAGCTCTCCGAAGAGCTGACGTCCACGGAGAACCGGGTGGCGTTTGCGCGCCAGGCGTACAACGACTCGGTGCTGACCTACAACAACAAGCGCGAGGTCTTTCCCGCCTCGTTCGTGGCGAACAGCTTCGGCTTCGCCGCGGCCGAGCCGCTGCAGATCGAGGATCCGGCCGTACGCGACGTGCCGAAGGTTTCCTTCAGCTGATCGCCGTCGCGTCGCGGCGCATGCCGTGGCGCAACCCGGGAGCTTCCATGGATTTCTTTGCGCAACAGGCGCGCGTGCGCGGCAGCAGCCGGCGGCTGGTGGTGTTGTTCGTGCTGGCGGTGGTGGCGATCGTGGCGGCGATCGACGCGGTGGTGTGGCTCGCCATGGGCCATCATGCGGCCGACGGCGAGCCGGCCGCATCGAACCTGCCGCTGCTGTTCGCGAGCAGCGTCGCGGTCATCGCCGGGATCGGGCTCTGTTCGCTGTTCCGCATCATGAGCCTGTCCGGTGGCGGCAAGACTGTCGCCGAAAGCGTCGGTGCGGTGGCGGTGCCGCCGGATACCCGCGACCCGCAGCTGCGGCGGCTGCGCAACGTGATCGAGGAAGTCGCCATCGCCGCGGGCGTGCCGGTGCCGGACATCTATCTGATGGCCGACGAAGCGGGCATCAACGCATTCGCCGCCGGCTACTCGGCTTCCGACGCGGCGGTGTGCGTGACTCGGGGCTGCCTCGACAAGCTCAGCCGCGACGAGTTGCAGGGCGTGATCGCACACGAGTTCAGCCACGTGCTGAACGGCGACATGCGGCTCAACATCCGCCTGATGGGCCTGCTGTTCGGCATCCTGGTGCTGGCGATCGTGGGGCGCCGGGTGATCTGGTTCGGCGGCAGCGGCAACCGTCGGGGTGGCGGCCAGGTATGGCTGATCGGGCTGGCGCTGATGGTGGTCGGCTACATCGGCTATTTCTTCGGGCGGCTGATCCAGGCCGCGGTGGCGCGTTCGCGCGAATCGCTGGCGGATGCTTCGGCCGTGCAGTTCACCCGCCAGACCGACGGCATCGCCGGTGCGTTGAAGAAGATCGCGATCTTCGCCGAAGGGTCCGAGTTGCAGGTGGCGAACAAGCAGGAGGTGGCGCACATGCTGTTCGGCGAAGCGGGCAAGTTCAGCGCGCTGTTCGCCACCCATCCGCCACTGCTGCAACGCATCCGCGCGCTGCAGCCCGGTTTTCGCGAAGAGGAACTGGCCTCACTGGCCGCTTCGCTGCAGCGCCCGGCAGCCACTGCGCCGGCCATCCCGGTCACCGGCAAGCCGGCGGCGACGCAAGGCGTTGTCCCAGGCATGGCCATGCCGCCCGTGCTGCCCGCCGTGTTGGCCGGTGGTGCTGTCGTCGGCAACGCGGCGTCGGTGCCCCGCTTTCAACGTGCTGCCTCGGTGCGTCAGGCCATGCCGCCTGCGCTGACCGGGGCCGCGCAGCAGCCCGAGTCCGCGCTGGCTGTGATGCTGGCGTTGGCCACGTCGACTGAAGCAGCGCTGCTGCCGGCGCAGCGACGGATCGTTGCCGATGCTTTCGGCGATGATGTGCTGCAAACCGTGCAGACGTTCAGTGGCGAGGTGGCACAGCTTCCGCCGATCGCACGCCTGCCGCTGGCCTCGCTGGCATTTCCCGCGTTGAAGCAATTGTCGGAAGGGCGTCAGCAGACCCTGCAGGTCGCGCTCGATGCGCTGGTCAAGGCCGATGGCAGGGTCGATCTGAATGAGTATTGCCTTGCGCGGCTGCTGCGTCTGCAGCTCAAGGAGGCCAACCAGCCTCGGCGTACGCCGGTCGATGGGCTGAAGAAACTCCCGGCCTGCCGCGATAGCCTGATCCTGGTCTGCACTATCGTCGCGTCAGGCGGCTGTTCCGACGAGGTGAGTGCCTGCCGTGCCTGGCTCGTGGCGATGCAGCAAGCCTTCCCGGGGGAGGCGATCGCATGGACGCCACCGCCGGCGGCGTGGCAGGCACCGTTCGAACGTGCGCTGGATGATCTGGATGGGCTGCTGCCGGTGGCCAAGGAACTGGTGATCCAGAGTCTGGTCAGCGCGATTCACGCCGATGGCGTGGTCAGCGTGGAAGAGGCGGAATTGCTGCGCGTGATCTGCGCCAGCCTGCATTGTCCACTGCCGATGTAGGAGCGCACCTTGTGCGCGATGCTCTTCGTCACGTCGCCGAAAAGCATCGCGCACAGGGTGCGCTCCTACCAGCAAGATCAAACCTGGCCGCGGAGCAAGGCACTGGCACGCTCGGCGATCATGATCGTGGGCGCGTTGGTGTTGCCGGTGGGCAGGCTCGGCATCACCGAGGCGTCGACCACGCGCAGGCCGTCCACGCCGCGCACGCGCAGCTCGCTGTCCACCACCGCGCGGTCGTCGCTGCCCATGCGGCAGGTGCCGACCGGGTGATAGATGGTCTCCGCCTTGCGCCGGATGAAGTCGGCGTACTCGGCATCGGTGCCGATCCGGCGTTCGGGAAATACCGGCGCGCCACGGAACGGCGCGAACGCCGCCTGGTCGAGGATCTCGCGCGACAGCCGCGCGGCCTCGATCATCATCTTTATGTCGTGCCCTTCCTGGTCGCTGAGGTAATCGGCGTGGATCGCGATCGGCTGCGTCGGGTCGGCCGAATGCAGGCGTAGTCGGCCGCGGCTGCGCGGATGCAGGTGGCAGGCGTGCAAGGTGTAGCCGTAACCGGGCAGGCGATGGCGGCCGTGGTCGTCGAGCAGCGCGGGCACGAAGTGGAACTGCAGGTCGCAGCGTTCGTCGGCGGCGAAGCGGCTGCGCACGAAACCGCCGGCCTCGGCCACGTTGGAACTGCCCGGTCCATCGCGGTGGCGCAGCCAGCGCAGGCCGGTGGCCAGTTCGTTGAGGTGGTCGTAGCTGACCTTGCCCGGGTTGCCGTCGAGCGTGCAGATGTCCAGGTGATCCTGCAGGTTGGCGCCGATGCCGGGCACGTCGGCGACCACCGCGATGCCGTGCTCGCGCAGATGGTCGGCCGGGCCGAGTCCGGACAGCATCAGCAGTTGCGGCGTGTTGATCGTGCCCGCCGCGAGGATCACCTCGCCCGCCTCGATCCGCTCGGCATCGTGCCGGCCGCGACGCAGCTGCACGCCGATAGCGCGGCCCTGCTCGACCAGCACGCGCTCGACCAGCGCATGCGTGCGCACGTGCAGATTCGCGCGCGGACGCGCGGGTTTCAGGAACGCCGTTGCACTGGAGCAGCGCGCACCGTTGCGCTGGGTCACCTGATACAGCCCGAAGCCGGCCTGCTGCCCGCCGTTGAAGTCGTCGTTGCGCGGGAAGCCGGCGCTCGCGGCCGCGTCGATCAGGGCCTCCGACAGCACGTTGTGATGGCGCAGGTCGGCAACGCCGAGCGGACCGCCGGTGCCGTGCAGCGCGCTGGCACCGCGGCTGTTGTCCTCGCTGCGCAGGAACCACGGCAGCACCTCGCGCCATGACCAGCGCGGGTCGCCGCTGGCCTCGGCCCAGCGGTCGTAGTCGGCCGCCACGCCGCGGATGTAGCACATCGCGTTGATCGCGCTGGAGCCGCCCAGGGTGCGCCCGCGCGGCCACCACAGGCGGCGCCGGTCGAGCGCGGGTTCCGCCTCGGTGCGGTAGTTCCAGTTGAGCGCGCGGTTGTTGGCCAGCCGGGCGATGCCGGCGGGCATGTGGATCAGCGGGTTCCAGTCCGCGGGACCGGCTTCCAGCAGCAGCACGCGTGCGGCCGGATCGGCACTGAGCCGGTTGGCCAGCACGCAGCCGGCCGAGCCGGCACCGACGATGACGTAGTCGTAGTGGTTCAAGGCTTCCCCACGCTTCGCTGGATGGACATGGCCGCATGCTAGGCTTGCCGCGCCCCACGCTGGATGTGCCCGTGAGTTTGCCCCGTCAGACCGTTGTGGAACAAGCCGCCGCGCCGACGCTGTCCGCGCTGGCGTTTTTTTTCGTGATGACTTCGTACTACATCATCCGGCCAGTCATGGGCCAGCTGAGCGGTGCGGTCGGCTCGCAGTCACTGCCGCTGTTCTACGGCGCGGTGTTTGTGGTGATGCTGCTGTTGACGCCGGTGTTCGGCATGCTGGTGGCGCGCTTCCGACGCAGGCAATTGCTTGGCTGGAGCTACAGCTTCTTCATTTTGTGCCTGCTCGCGTTCGTACCTGCCTTCATGGCGCAGGATCGCATCGGCGCGCGCGAACTGGGTGTGGTGTTTTTCGTCTGGGCCAGCGTGTTCAACCTGTTCGTGGTGTCGCTGTTCTGGAGCTTCATGGCGGACATCTTCTCCAGCGATCAGGCACGGCGGGTGTTTTCGCTGATCGCGCTCGGTGGCATGGCTGGCGCGATCTTCGGCCCGCTGGTGACCAAGCTTCTGGTGCAGCTGATCGGCGTGGCGCCGCTGTTGCTGGTCTCGGCGCTGGCATTGAGCTTTTCGATGATGCTGTTGCTGCAGCTTTCCACGCAGCACGATCGACAAGCGGGCAGCCGTGCCGATGAGGCGATTGGCGGCTCGCTGTGGGCCGGCATCAGGGAGTTGTGGTCGCGTCCGTTCCTGCGTTACATGGCCTTGCTGATGTTGTTCGGCGACGGCATCGGCACGTTGGCCTATGCGCTGGTGGCCGATTACGCCAAGGCGCATTTCACCAGCACGGTCGCGCGCACGTTGTTCTACAACGATCTGGATCTGGCTACCAATCTGCTCGGCGCGGTGCTGCAGTTGAGTGTGACGCCGTGGTTGCTGGTGCGTCGTGGTGCGGGTTGGGGGCTGGTCGTGCCATCGCTGGTGAATGTGGCCTTGCTGGCCGCCGTGGCGCTGATCGGTGACGGCAACTTCATGCTCTTCAGCTACAGCGTGCCGCTGCTGGCGGTGATGATGGTGATCACGCGCGGCTTCGCCTACGGCATGACCAAGCCAGCGGTGGATGCGCTGTACACGAGGGTGCCGCGCGAGACGCGCTACAAGGGCAAGAATTTCGTCGAAACCGCGATATGGCGATTCGGTGACGTGGTGGTGACCAGCGCGGTGAGCGGCTTGCGCATGCTGGGCTGGGGCATCGGTGGCCTGGCCCTGGCCGGTGTCGGCGTCGCCACGCTGGCGGCGATGGTGGCCCGGCGTGCCGGCTGGTCGCCCGACCTGGCGCCGGACGAACACGCACCCGTCGTCGGGGATGCGAAAGCCCCGGTTTGAGCCGATGGCTTTTCCGAATCCCGAATCCCGGCCTAACTGGTGATATAGCGCTGCAGGTGCTCGATCTGCTCGGCCTGCGCGTCGATCACCGCCTTGACCAGGTCGCCGATCGAGATCACCCCGACCACCTTGCCGTCCTGCAGCACCGGCAGGTGGCGGATGCGGCTGTCGGTGCACAGGCGCATGCAGTCGAACACGTCGGTGTCCGGGCCGACGGTCAGCGGGTTGCTGCTCATGATGTCGGACACGGCAGTCTGCGACGAGGAGCGGCCCTGCAGGATCACCTTGCGCGCGTAGTCGCGTTCGGACATGACGCCGACCAGCTGCTCGCCGTGCATCACCAGCAGCGCGCCGATCCGATGCTCGGCCATGTGCTTGATCGCCTCGAGTACGGGCGCATCCGGCGCAATGCTGTAGATCGCGTTGCCCTTGCCTTGCAGCAGATGTTTGACCTGGCTCATGCTGGGGTCTCCCACCGGCCCGGGCGGGCCGTCTGGGCCTGAGTCTAGCGCCGTGATCGCAGCGGCGTGTAGCAAAGTTGTAAACCCGCTGCGCAGTGGTCAGCGCGATGCGCGCGGTGGCATGCGACCTTCGATATAGGCGGGCCCGCCGAGCTGGTACATCTGCCGCTGGATCCAGTTGGCGCGGCGTTGCACGTAGGCGCTGGGCCGGTCCGCATGCAGGCGCCGCGGGCTGGGCAGCACCGCGGCCAGGCGGGCGGCCTGGGACGGTCCGAGCCGCGTCGGCGTGGTGTGGAAGTACGCCTCGCTGGCCGCGCCCACGCCATAGACACCATCGCCCAGCTCGGCGATGTTCATGTACACCTCGAGGATGCGCTGCTTCGGCCAGGTCAGTTCGATCAGCACGGTGAAGTAGGCCTCCAGCCCCTTGCGCACGAAGCTGCGGCCATTCCACAGGAACAGGTTCTTGGCGGTCTGCTGGCTGATCGTGCTGGCGCCGCGCAGGCGCCTGCCGTCGTCGGCCGCGTCGAGCGCGTCCTGGATGGAGTCGAGGTCGAAGCCGTGGTGGTAGGGAAACTTCTGGTCCTCGCCGGCGACCATCGCCAGCGGCACCCAGGCCGACACCTGCTTCCACGGCACCCAGTGCTGGCGCAGCCGGAAGTCCTTCTCGCCGTGGATCCAGGCGCCGAGCTGGCGCTCCATCATCATCGCCGACGTCCACGGCGGCACGAAGCGCAGCACCAGCACCACCAGCCAGCTCAGCGCCAGCCATGCGAGCAGCAGGATCGCCAGCGAGCGCAGCAGACGAACCAGCGGGGCACGGCGGAACGGAGAGGGCATGGCGGTACGCGTGGGAAGATGCGGGCAGTATAAGAGCCTGTTCATAGGCTCCAAGTGCCCCACTCGATGACAACCCTTCGGGCCGGGTCTGTTTGCGCGCATACCAAGGAAGAACGAAGGAGTGGACATCCGTCCACGACCGAGTGATGACGCCGGTATGCGCGCAAACAGCTCCCGGCGCGGGGCACTTGGAGACTATGAACAGGCTCTAAGAGGCGTTGTCCGGATGCCGTCGTGCCCCCATCTGTGGCACTTGCCCTCAAAGAGACCATCCGCCGTGGAAAACCTGCCTGTCGAAGATGTGCTGCATCGCTTCCTGCTGGAACGCGCCGGCGTGCGCGGCACCCTGGTACGGCTGGGGCCGGCCTGGCGCGAAGTGGCCGGCCGCGCCGACTACCCATCGGCGCTGCATGCCCTGCTGGGCGAGGCGCTGGCTGCCAGCGCGCTCTTGACCGGCAACATCAAGCTGGACGGCGCGCTGTCGATCGAGCTGAAGAGTTCGGACGCATTGCGCCTGCTGTTTGCCGAGTGCAGCGACCAGGGCCGCCTGCGCGGGCTGGCGCGCTGGAACGAACCGCTGTCCGAGCCGCTGGCGCTGGATGCGCTGGCCGACGCGATCATGGCGATCACCATCGGCAACGTGGATCGCGGCCAGCGTTACCAGGGCCTGGTCGACCTGCAGCACGCCGATCTGGCCGGTTCGCTGGAAGACTATTTCGTGCAGTCCGAACAATTGCCGGCGCGGATCCTGCTGGCCGCCGACGGCGAACATGCGGTCGGCCTGATGCTGCAGAAGATGCCGGGCGAAGGCGGCCGCGATGCCGTGCAGGACGACGACGCGTGGAATCGCGTGGTGCACCTGACCGCCACTCTGGGTGCGCAGGAACTGCTGGCCATCGCGCCGGAGCAACTGCTGTACCGGCTCTATCACGAGGAGTCGGTGCGCCTGTTCGCGCCGCGCCCGCTGGCGTTCGGCTGCAGCTGCAGCCGCGAGCGGGTCACGGCGATGCTGCGCTCGCTCGGCCGCGACGAGGTGGAGGCGGCGTTGGCCGCCCGCGACGACGAGATCGAGGTGGTCTGCGAGTTCTGCGCGCAGCGCTACCACTTCGACCGCATCGATGCGGAGCACCTGCTCAGCGAGGGCGCGGCACCCGGCGCGCCGGGTACGGCGCAGTAGCGACGAGGACCGATCAGGCCAGCAGCAGCGGCTTGTCTGCGCCGAGCCAGGTGCCGGCGGGCTGCGGTTCGGCGAACAGGAAGCCCTGGCCGTAGCGGCAGCCGACGCGCAGCAGCGCCTGCCGCTGCGACTCTTCCTCGATGCCTTCGGCGATCACCTTCATCTGCAGCGAGTCGGCCAGCACCTGGATCGCGCGCACCAGCGCCAGGCCTTGCGTCTCGGCGTCGTCGGGCGGCAGTTCGGTGATGAAGGAACGGTCGATCTTCAGCGTCTCGAACGGGTACTGGTGCAGGTAGCTGAGCGAGGAATAGCCGGTGCCGAAGTCGTCCAGCGCGATGCCGACGCCGTGGCTGCGCAGGTTCTGCAGCATCTGCTTGACCTGGGTCGGGTTCTCCAGCAGCGCGTGCTCGGTGACCTCGATGCGGATGCAGCGCGTCGGCACGGCGTACTGGTCGAACAGCGCCAGCAGCCGCTGGTCGAGGTCGGCCGAGCGGAAGTGCCGGCCGGACACGTTGATGCTGATGAAACCCTCGGTGCCGATCAGCCGCACCGCCTGGGTGCACACCTGTTCGAAAATCTGCCAGTCGATCGCCTCGGCGCAGCCGCACTCCTCGGCGATCAGCAGGAAGTCGTTCGGCGCCAGCAGGCCGCGTTCCGGGTGGTGCCAGCGCAGCAGCGCCTCGTAGCCGGTGACGCGGCCGTCGGCGAGCTCCACGATCGGCTGGTAGAACGGCTCGAACTCGTTGCGGCTGAGCGCATGGCGCAGGTCGCTCTCCATGTCCAGCAGCGACAGCGCCTCGCGGCGCAGGCGGTCATCGAACATCGCCGCGCGATGGCGGCCGCCGTCCTTCGCGTTGTACATCGCCGCATCGGCGTCGCGCAGCAATTCCTCGGGCTGGCGGTAATGCGGGCTGGACAGGGCGATGCCGATCGAGGCGGAGGTGAAGATCTCCTTGGTGCCGAGCCGGAACGGCGTCTGCAGCTCGCTGATGATGCGCTCGGCGATCAGCGTTGCCTTGTTGGTCTCGATGATGCCTTCCAGCAGCACCGCGAATTCGTCGCCGCCCAGGCGCGCGACGACGTCGCGCGTCTTCAGGCAGGCGCGGATGCGGCCGCCGACCTGGAACAGCAGGTCGTCGCCGACCAGGTGACCGACCGAGTCGTTGATCACCTTGAAACGGTCCAGGTCGATGAACAGCACGGCGAACTGCTCGCTCGGGTTCGCGACATAGCGCTGCATCGCCTGTTCCAGCCGCTGCAGCAGCAGGGTGCGGTTCGGCAGGCCGGTCAGCGAGTCGTGCAGGGTCTCGTATTTCAGCCGGCGCTCGACGCGCTCGCGCTCGGCGATCTGTTCGCGCAGGTCGCGGTTGGCCAGCGCCAGCGCGCGGGTACGCTCGGTGACGCGGCGCTCCAGCCCGGCATAGGCATGTTTCAGCGACGCCGCGGCCTGCTTGCGCTGCAGCGCGTTGGCGATGTGGTAGCTGACGAAGGTCAGCAGCTCCTGGTCGCGCTCGTTATAGGTGTGCTCGGGCGAGTAGCTTTGCAACGCCAGTACGCCCATCGCCTTGCCGCCCCAGATCAGCGGCACGCCGAGCCAGCACACCGAGCGCGCGCCGAAATGGCTGATCTCGCCCTGCGCGCTGAGCCGGTCGATCTCCGCCGGCGTGGCCAACAACGGCTTGGCGTGGCGCAGCACGTATTCGGTGGCGCCGCGGCCATGTGCGCGCGGCGGGCGCACGCTGTCCACATCGTCCACCGAATAGGGGAAGGTGAGGTGGCCGTTCTCCTCGTCGACCAGCGCGATGTAGAAGTTGCGCGCGTACAGCAGGCCGCTGATCACCTGGTGCATGGCTGCGTAGAACTTGTCCAGGCTGTCCGAGGTGTTGGCCAGCTCGGCGATGCGGAACAGCGCCGCCTGCAGGCGCTCGCCGCGCTGGCGCTGCAGCACCTGCTGACGCAGCACGCGGTTCGCCTCGCGCAGCGCGGCGGTGCGGTCGGTCACCCGACGGCCCAGTTCGATGTGCGCCTCGCGCCGCTCCAGTGCCGTCTGCACATGCTGGGCCACGTAGTTCAGCAGCTCCAGGTCGTGCCGCGAGTAATGGGTGTCGGCGCGATAGCTCTGCATCACGATGCCGCCGACGACGCGGCCGGCGCGCAGCAGCGGCGCACCCAGCCAGTGTTCGCAACGGGGACCGAGCAGCACGAAACGGTCACCGAACTGCTGCTTCAGTTCCTCGAGCGAGCCCATCAGCGGGCGGCCTTCCTGCAGCAGGTTCCAGGTCAGGCTGTGCAGCATGTCGTGCAGCGGCACGCTCTGGTCCGGCGGGGGCGGGTCGGTATCGGCGATGTCGACGTAATAGGGGAAGCGGACGGTGTCGGTGGCGGCGTCGTACAGCACGATGTAGAAGTTTTCCGCGTACATCAGGCTGCCGACGATGGCATGCAGCGAGCGCATCATCTCGGGCATGTCGTGTTCGGCGCCGGCCTGTTCGGCGATCGCGTAGAGCGCGCGTTGCAGCCGTTCGGCCAGCGCCAGGCGCGAGATCGCCTCGTACAGGCGGCTGGTTTCGGCCAGCTGGCGCAAGCGGATGTCGGCCAGCCGGCCCAGCCAGTCCAGGCGGTCGCGCACGACCTCGGGCAGCGGCAGGTCGGCCCATTCGAGCATCAGGGTGCGCGGGCCTTGCGGATCCTCGGCCAAATCCATCTGCCCGGCCAGAGGCGCGGGTTGCTCGTCCATGCGTCGCCAACGCAAACGGCCATGGACGCCGAAATTGCCCAGCATGAGTTCGCAGACTTCCATCACGCCAGCGGCGTCGGGTGCTTCGAACAGCCGTTCGACCGCCGCGTGCAGGGCCGCAAGATCCCGAGCCACCGGCGGTGGTTGGGATGAACGGATCGTCGGTGTGGCGCTCATTGGATTGCGGCTGGTTCCGGGGCGACCTGGCTGGATCGACGTGGCATGCCTTTATCCTGCCTTTATAACGTGTAAGTCTGTTCCCTCGCCAGTTTCCGGGGGTGGGAACCCACAAAGAGAGGCGGGGTCAAAAAGGGGCGGATCCTGTCGTTTTTGTGCGTTGGAGTGGGTTTTCGGGGTGTTAGTAAAACGTAAAACGGGGTATAGTGAAGCCCAAGTATCCTCCATTGAGTGAGTCACCGGTCCATCGTATGCGCCGCCTGTCCGCACTGCTGCTCATCCTGCTGCTGCCGCTCACCGCGACCGGGCAGTCTGTGGGCGACGACAGTGGCATGGCGCAGCGCCTGCTGGCGCAGCCGCCGGACCAGGTGACCGAAGTCGAGCCCGGCATCATGGTGCCGTTGTGGCGTGGTGCCGATGGGCGCCTGTTCGCGCTCAGGGCGGATCGCAGCACCGGTGCCGAGGCCCTGCGCAAGAATGCGCCGCTGGCGCTGCGGGTGGTGGATGCCTCCACGGTAATGACGACCGGCGTGGAATACGGGCTGGGGCCGCGGCTGCAGGCACATGCGGAGGTCAGCGAACATTCCTGGACGAATCCGGGCCTGCGCGTGCTCGGCAGCGAAGTAGGCGCCACCTATGACGCCGGCCGCTATAGCGTGGGTGTCAGCGTCGGCACCAACACCACGCCGAACAAGAACGTATTGCCGCGCGTACTGCCAGGCGCCGCGCCGGGCGTGGATGGCCTGTCCAGCTTCGACAGCAGCTCCCAGCTCAATGCGCATGGCCGGCTGGCCCTGGGCAACAAGAGCGGTATCGACCTGGGTGCCAGCGTGGGCCGTATCCACCTGCTGCCGGGCAACCTGCTCGGCATTGACACGCTGGACCAGAAGGCGCTGAGTTTCGGTGTCGACCATGGCCCGGTGAGCGGCGTGCTGATCGGCCGCACGATGCAGCCGCAGGCCGGCATCCCGGGCGGCCTCAACGCGGACCGCCGCTGGAACAGCATCGACCTGGGCGTGACCTGGCGCCTGCCGTGGCGCGGCTCGCTGAGTGTCGGTGCGCAGAACCTGTGGTCGTCCGGCACCCCGGCGAATACGCCGGCGGGTCCGGAGCCGGACCAGTCGCGCACGCCGTACGTGCAGTATCACCAGGATCTCTGATCGGCCGGGCCGTATTCCGATAGCTCATGAAAACGCCGTCGCCATGCGACGGCGTTTTTCGTTTCAGGAAAGTGAGCTGCGCTCAGTTCTGCCTGCGCACGCGCAGGTCGCCGCTGAAGGTCTCGATGTTGATCTTGCCGGCGCCAGCACCGAGGCGGACATCCAGCGAGCTGCCGGGGCCGTGCTCGGGCTCCTTCGGTGTGCCGAAATCGCTGCGCAGGTCGCCGCTGAAGCTGCTGGCGTGCAGGCTGGCAGAGGTGTTCGCGGGCAGTTGAAGCTGTACGTCGCCGCTCATGCTGTCGATGCCGATGCTGCCGCCGGCAGCCAGGGCGCCGATGAGCTGCACGTCGCCGGATACCGTGCTGAGGGTGAGCTTCTGCCACGGCCCGCCGTTGGCCTGGATACGGCCGGAGATGGTCTGCAGCTCGACGTTGCCGCCCAGTGCCGGGGCCAGGATCTCGCCGCTGACGGTCTGCAGCGCGGCCTGCTCGGCATGCCCGGCCTGCTCGATGCCGCCACTGACGCTGTCCACCTTCAGCGAGGGCGTGCGTGCATTGATGCGCGCCTTGCCGCTGACCGTATTGACCTGGATGCTGCCGCCGTCCATGCCATCGATGACCAGCGGCGCACTGATCACGTCGACGTCGAGCGAGGCCGCTTTGGGTACGTGCAGTTCCAGCGTGGTCGGCGCCATCTTGCTGTCATCGCCCCAGTTGAACCAGCCGGAGCCGCCCTGTGGCTCCACCTTGATCTCCAGGTCGCCATTGCTGCCGGTGATCGCCAGCGGCTTGGAGCCGTCGCCGAGGCGGCCGCTGACCTGCACCTCGTTGCGATCCCAGGCGATCACGTTCACCGTGCCGGCGATGTTGCTGATGCTGACATGGGCAGTCGGGGTAGCGTCGTGGCGCAACTGGATCGGCGTGTCGGCCAGGGCCTGGCCGATGCAGAAGCACAGCAGCAGGGGAAGGTAGCGGGCGGTTTTCATGGTCGTTCCTGGTGGTGTCAGCCGGCCTGGTTGGCCAGTTGGCGCAGTTGCGTCTGTTGCTGTTCGGTGCGGCCGAGCAGGCGTTGCAGTGACGGAGAGTCCGGTGCCTGCTGGATCGCCAGCCGCAGTTCCATCCGCGCGGCATCCAGTTCGACCGCGGCGCCGGCGAGCCGTGGGTCCGATGGTTTCCAGCTTGCCGGAGCCTTCGCGCTGCTGGCGATTGGCGCGGCTGTCGGCGCCTGCAGCATGCGCCAGCCGATGCCGCCGGCCAGCAGCAGCGAGGCGGCGAGACC
>DATCUT010000182.1:0-5894 GCA_036561785.1 Rhodanobacter sp. | reverse complement strand
CCATGCGCCCAGCGTCGCCCCCGGCGACGCCGTGCCGGCCAGCGGCAGCGCGGCGGCGGAATCCGCGCCGGGCTGAGAGGTTGTGAATTTTTCAACCTCTCAGCCCGGCCATGGCGAGGGCATGGATGCCCGAGTTGAGGCAACGCAGGAGCAGTTGCCCGATGGCCGGTCGCGGATCAGTCACGCAAGTGACTGATCCGCGTGAGCGCGTACGGACATGTGCCGGACGCGCGACTGAAAAATTGCGCAGGAAGCGCCATTTTTCACAGGCGCTGACCCGTCCACAGGCTCACCAAGGCAGGGCCTGCAGGTCCACGTTGCCGCCGGTGAGCACCACGCCGACGCGCCTGCCGGCGAAGCGCTGCGGCTGCTTGAGGATCGCCGCCAGCACGGTGGCGCTGGACACTTCCACCACCTGCTTCAGCTCCGACCACAGCAGTTGCATCGCGGCGATGGTCTCCGCGTCGCTGACCGTGATCACTTCGACGTGATGCGTGCGCAGCGCGTCGAGGTTGCACTCGCCGACCAGCGCACGCAGGCCGTCGCAGACCGTGTCGGGCACCACCGTGGTGACCCGCGTGCCGTGCGTCAGCGATTGCGCCGCATCGTCGGCACCCAGCGGTTCGGCACCGAACAGGTTCAATGCCGGGTTGATCGCGTGCGCGGCGATCGCCACGCCGCTGGCCAGGCCGCCGCCACCGACCGGCGTGATCAGCGCATCCAGCCCGGGCGCCTGCTGCAGCAACTCCAGCGCCAGCGTGCCCTGCCCGGCCATCACCCGGGTGTCGGCATACGGGTGCACCAGCTCCGCGCCGGTGGCGCGCTGCACCTCGGCACACATCGCCTCGCGCGCGGCCTGGGTCGGCGCGCAGCGATGCAGGATGGCGCCGGCGCGATCGATCGCCTCGAGCTTCGCGCGCACCGCGCCTTCCGGCACCACCACGTGCGCGGTGATGCCACGGGTGGCGGCGGCCAGCGCCAGCGCGTTGCCGTGGTTGCCGGAGGAATGCGTGACCACGCCATGCGCGGCCTGCTCGTCGCTGAGCGACCACACCGCGTTGCAGGCGCCGCGGAACTTGAACGCGCCGCCGCGCTGCAGGTGTTCACCCTTGAAGTGCAGCTCGGCGCCGGCCAGCGCATCCAGCGCCGCGCTGCGCAGCACCGGGGTCACCCGTGCGTGCGGCGCGATGCGCGCGGCGGCGTCGCGGACCTGTTCGAAGCTGGGCAATGCATTCATCGCGATTCGACCTCCACACCACAACGGAAACGGCGTTCGGCACCGGGCTCCAGGCGCACCGCCTCGGCGCACTCGGGCCGGTTGAACGCATCGGCCATGCACTCCATCGGCTCCAGCGCGACTGCACGACGCGCATCGCGGCTTACCGTGTCGGCGGTGAACGCGTGCATCACGCCACGCTCCTGCCACACCGCGATGCTGAAGCCGCTGGCCGGATCGCGCAGGCGGGTACGGATGCGGCCGTCGGCGTCCGCCTCCAGGTCGGTGTAGCCCTGGTCGAGGATGCTGTCGCCGATCCGCCGCGGCTCGCGGAAATCCAGCGCCGGCGCATCGTCCAGCGCCACGTACGCTTCCGCCCCGGCCAGCGCGATCAGGTCGGCGCCGGTGCGGATCAAGGTCTGCGCGGGAATCTGCAGCTGCCAGCCGTCGACCTCGCCCGCGGCCACGCGGAAATACGGATGCCAGCCGAAGAAACACGGTGCGGCGCTGTCGCCGACGTTGCGCATGCGCGCTTCCAGAGTGAGGCCGCCGGCATCCAGGGTGTACGTCACGGCGAGGTCGATCGCATGCGGATAACCCGGCTGCGGACGGATCGCGGACGTGGTCAGGGTGACCCGTGCGCTGCTGTCGTCGGCGCTCAAGGCGGCGACGTCGAAATCCACGTCGCGCACGAAACCGTGCCGGCTGGCCCGCGCGGCGCCGGCGACGCCGGGCTGCAAGTCCTGCGGCTGGCCGTCGAAGCGGTAACGCGCATCGGCGATCCGCCCGGCGAACGGCACCATGATCGCGAAGCGCGAACCGGGACGGGCGGCCACTTCGGCCGCGTCGCGATAGCCATCGGCGAGGTCGCGCGCGGCACCGGCGAAGACCACCTCGAAGCCGAGCAGGGCCGCGCCATGCCGCGCGATGCGGACACGCCGACTGCCGTCGGCATCGGCCAGCACCACGATTTCCTGCCCGCCGAGGCGGCTGCGTCCGGCGGCATATCGCGTCGCATTCACGGGGGTTCTCCTGCCGTTGAAACACCCCATGTTAACCTGAGCAGTCCCCATCCCCGTTGTCGTTCTCCCATGCACGCACTCCCACAACAGCCTTCAGCGTCGATCCGCCTCAGCGACTACCGCGCGCCCGCCTGGCGGGTCGAGACGGTCGAACTGGACTTCGACCTCGGCATCGACGCCAGTGAACTGTCCGCGCGCCTGCTGCTGCGGCGCGACCCCGCGCAGGACGCGCCGCTGCGGCTGGACGGCGAGAACCTGCAGTTGCTGTCGATCATGCTGGACGGCCGGCAGCTGCCCGCCACGGCGTATCGCTACGTCGGCAACATGCTGGAGGTCGACGGCGCCCACGACGGCAGCGTGCTGGAAACCCGCGTGCGGCTGCGCCCGGCCGCGAACACCGCACTGGAAGGCCTGTACCTGTCCGGCTCGCGCGAGGCCGGCTTCCTGCTGACCCAGTGCGAGGCCGAGGGCTTCCGTCACATCACCTTCTTCCCCGACCGGCCCGACGTGCTGTCCAGCTACACGGTCACCCTGCGCGCCGACCGCTCGCGCTTTCCGGTGCTGCTGGCCGGCGGCAACCCGGACGGCGCCGGCGAGCTGGAAGGCGGCCGGCACTGGGCACGCTTCGTCGACCCGCATCCGAAGCCGAGCTATTTGTTCGCCCTAGTCGCCGGACGGCTGGAAAAGATCGAGCGCGACTACGTCACTGCCGACGGCCGCGCCGTGCAGCTGAAGATCTGGGCCGAGGCCGACGCGATCGACCGTTGCCACTACGCGATGGACGCGCTGGAGCGCTCGATGCGCTGGGACGAGCAGGCCTACGGCCGCAACTACGACCTGGACGTGTTCCACGTCGTCGCCACCCACGACTTCAACATGGGCGCGATGGAGAACAAGGGCCTCAACATCTTCAACGCGAAGTGCCTGCTGGCCGAGCCGGACTCGACCACCGACGAGGAATACCGCCACGTCGAGGCGGTGGTGGCGCACGAGTACTTCCACAACTGGAGCGGCAACCGCGTCACCTGCCGCGACTGGTTCCAGCTGTCGCTGAAGGAAGGGCTGACCGTGTTCCGCGAGCAGAGCTTCTCGGCTGAAATGAATTCCGCGCCGCTGAAGCGCATCGAGGACGTCGCCCTGTTGCGCCGCGCCCAGTTCCCCGAGGATGCCGGCCCGCTGGCGCACCCGGTGCGCCCGGCGCAGTACAGCGAGATCAACAACTTCTACACCGCCACCGTGTACGAGAAAGGCGCCGAGCTGGTGCGCATGCTGGCCGGCGCGCTGGGCCGGGACGGTTTCCGCCGCGGCATGGACCGCTACTTCGAGCGCAACGACGGCCGCGCCGCCACGCTGGAGGATTTCCTCGGCGCGCTGGGCGACGCCAACGGTACCGACCTCACGCCCTACCTCGCCTGGTATGCCCTGGCCGGTACGCCGCGACTGAAGGCGCACGGCCATTACGATGCGGCCCGGCACGAGTACACCCTGACCCTGGCCCAGCACATCCCGGGCGGCCACGGCGCGAAATCCCGGCCGCCGCTGCCGGTCCCGGTCAAGCTGGCGCTGTTCACGCATCATGGTGACATGCTGCCTCTCCATCTGGACGGCCAGACGTCCAAAGCTGGCAACGAACTCGTGGTGGTGCTGGCCCAGGCCGAGCAGAAC
Organism: Rhodanobacter sp.; assembly: GCA_036561785.1. Lineage (GTDB taxonomy): Bacteria > Pseudomonadota > Gammaproteobacteria > Xanthomonadales > Rhodanobacteraceae > Rhodanobacter. The sequence continues at coordinate 1,991 of DATCUT010000182.1, read as the reverse complement.
TTCGTCTTCACCAATGTCGCTACTGCGCCGGTGCCCTCGCTGCTGCGCGGGTTTTCCGCGCCGGTGATCCTGGAATGCGACTACGCGCCGGACGAGCTGGCACTGCTGCTGGCCCACGATGTCGATGGCTTCAACCGCTGGGAGGCCGGCCAGCAACTCGCCGCGCGCGCCTACGAGGACTTGCGCGACGGCACCGCTGCTACCGCCCTGCAAGCCTGGTGCGACGCGCTGGCCAAACTGTTCGGCAACACAGACATCGACGACGCACTGCTGGCCGACCTGCTGACGCCGCCAGGCGAGGTCGAGCTGGCCGAGCGCGAAAGCGCGATCGATCCGCAGCGCATCCACCGCCTGCGCCAGACCCTGCAGCAGCGGTTGGCTGCACAGCTGGGCGCGGTCGCCCTGCGTCAGCGTTACATGGCCCTGGCCGCACACACCAATACCGAACTGGATGCACCGAGCCAGGCACGCCGCCGGCTCAAGCGCCGCGTGCTGGAACTGTTGGTGCTGCTCGACCACGACGGTGCCTGCGAGCTGGCGGCCGGACAGTACCGTGACGCGCCCGGCATGACCGATCGTCTCGCTGCGCTGGCCGTGCTGGTGCGCAACGACGCCGCGCAAGCTGCCGTGGCGCTGCACGACTATCGCGAACGCCATGCCGACAACGCACTGGCGCTGGACAAGTGGTTCGCGGTGCAGGCGCAGCTGCCGGGCGAACCCGCACTGGATCGCGTACGCGCGCTGGAGCACGATGCCGCGTTCACGCTGAAGAACCCGAACCGGGTGCAGTCGCTACTGGGCGCGTTCGTGCGCAACAACCCCAGCGGTTTCCACCGCCTCGACGGCGCCGGCTACCGGCTGCTGGCCGAACGGCTGGTGGCGCTGGATGCGTTGAACCCGCAAGTCGCGGCACGTCTGGCCACGGCATTCAACGGCTGGCAACGGCTGGAACCGCAGCGGCGCGAGGCCGCGCGTGCGGCGATCGTGGAACTGGCCGGGCATCGCGGACTTTCCCGCAACCTGGCCGAAATCATCGGCAGCGTGCTGAATCACTGACCGAACGCGGCGGCATCGAGCCTGCCCGCGTAGTCGCCCATGTGCGCGGCGGTACCGCCACGCACACGGGCGGGATATTTCATTCAGACGGCCAGATGATCGAGTGCATCGAGCAGGCTCTGCATGCGCGACTCCAGGTTCGGCTGCAGCGTCTCGCGCTCGCTGTCTTCGCGCTCGCTCAAGCCGTCGATGGCCATCTCGACCTGGCCGAGTTCGACCAGCAGGTCATGGTGCGGATAAACCGGTTGGAAATCGAAGCTCATATCCATGACGCATCCCTCTCGTGATCGGTAGCAAAGGAGATGCAACCGCCATGCCAATATGTGATGCCAATCACGGTCGATTCACGCTTTTCATCACGCGACTGACGCTGCACGTCATCTGCTGCCGCGATCGGACACAAAACCCCTTTTCAGTCACCCCATGTTCACGCGTTTGCGGTGAATATCGACCTGTGTTTTACGGCAGCAGTCGCTGCTCTCGCCAGATGGTTTCCGGTTTCTGGCGTCCGGCAATACGGTCATCCTGGATTCCCCCTGTTCCTGAGACCGCCGGACGCCAGATCTATCAGCACAAAGCCCCGCGGCCGCCAAGCCGCGGGGCTTTGTCTTTGTGGGCTTTGGCGGACTTTCCTGCCGCACAAAAGGCGACGGCACCCCGAGGGGTGCCGTCTTGCTTCCTTTCCTGGTACGCGATCGAACCCCTGTCCGTCCGATCTCGGCGCGCGTGGTCGCGCAGCGTCTGCCCCTGAAAGTGCTGGTTTTTGGAAGCAGGAAACGTGCCACCCCATCCGATCGGCTCGCAAGGCGTTGATGGCGTTACCATGGCGCCCCGTTTTGTCACTTTCTGCACGCTCAGGTCAGTTCGATGCGCCACCCGACCCACTACGACGTCATCGTGATCGGCGGCGGCCACGCCGGCACCGAGGCCGCGCT
>DATCUT010000181.1:0-25934 GCA_036561785.1 Rhodanobacter sp. | reverse complement strand
CGCGCCCTGCACCACGATCTTGCCCAGCCCCAGCGACTTGTTGCGCGGCTGCCGCGACAGCCGGCCGGCCGCGTTGCGGGCGATCTCGCGATAGCGCGCGGCGAGGTCGGAATCCGGCATCGCCGCCACCGTGGGGTTGCCGCCGTCGGCCTGCTCGCGGATGCGGATGTCCAGCGGCAGCGAACCCAGGTACGGCACGCCGTACTGCGTCGACATCCGCTCGCCGCCGCCCTCGCCGAAGATGTGTTCCTCGTGGCCGCAGTTCGAGCAGATATGCGTGGCCATGTTCTCCACCACGCCGAGCACCGGCACTTCGACCTTCTCGAACATCTTCAGCGCCTTGCGCGCATCCAGCAGGGCGATGTCCTGCGGCGTGGTGACGATCACCGCGCCGGCCACCGGCACCTTCTGCGACAGCGTGAGCTGGATGTCGCCGGTGCCCGGCGGCAGGTCGACGATCAGGTAGTCGAGCTGTTCCCAGCGCGTGTCGGTAAGCAGTTGCATCATCGCCTGGGTGACCATCGGGCCGCGCCAGATCATCGGCGTGTCTTCTTCCACCAGGAAGCCGATCGACATCACCGGCATGCCGTGCGCCTGCATCGGGATGATGCTCTTGCCGTCGGGCGAGGCCGGCTTGCCGTGCACGCCCAGCATGGTCGGCTGGCTGGGGCCGTAGATGTCCGCGTCCATCACGCCGACCTTCGCGCCTTCGGCCTGCAGCGCCAGCGCCAGGTTCGCCGATACCGTGGACTTGCCCACGCCACCCTTGCCCGACGCCACCACGATGATGTTCTTCACGTTCGGCAGCGGCCCCAGCGTGCCCTGCACCTTGTGCACGTGGATGCGGCTGGTGATCGACACGGCGGCCGACGCGATCGCCGGATCGGCCTCCAGCGCCTGGCGCACGCGTGCCGTGAGATCGTCGATCGCACCGGCGGCCGGATAGCCCAGTTGCAGATCCACCGACACCTTCGCGCCGTCCCCGCCGATCGCGCGCACGGCCTCGCCCAGCGGCGCGCCGGTATGGGTGTCGATGAGGCCGCCAAGGATCTGGCGGACCAGGGCTTCATTCGCCTGTGTCATGTCGGCTCGGGTAGGTGCGGGGATGCCCATTATGCCAGCCCGCCGTGGCCCGCCCGCTGACCTGGATCAGGGGCGCGACGACGCTGCCGCCGTGATGGCGCAATGCAGCTTGACGCCCTCGCTGAACCTCGCCAGTCTCATATCCATACGCATTCGTACGGGAGGACCATCCATGAAACATGCTTTCCGCCTCACCTTCGCCGCCGGCCTGCTGCTCGCCGCCGGCACCGCGCTCGCCGCCAACGACACCCCGGCCGGCACCTGGAAGACCATCGACGACACCACCCACCAGCCGAAGTCGATCGTCGAGATCACCGAGCACAACGGCGAGTTCCAGGCCAGGATCGTGCAGCTGCTGAACCGCACGCCGGAAGACGTGTCCCGCGACGGCGAGCACCCGGTCTGCACCAAGTGCGACGGCGAACGCAAGAGCCAGCCGATCGTGGGGATGACCATCATGTGGGGTGTCAGCAAGGACGACGACGTGTGGGGCGGCGGCAAGATCCTCGACCCGAAGAACGGCAAGGTCTACAAGGTGAAACTCTCCCTCAAGGACGGCGGCCAGAAACTCGACGTGCACGGCTACATCGGCTTCGCCCTGCTCGGCCGTTCGCAGATCTGGGAACGCCAGGACTGACCCACCCTCACTGCGTCTGACCGAACGCCCCGCACCGCCCGCCGGTCCGGGGCGTTTTCATATGGCATGCCAACACGGCACGCCGCTCAGTCGGCCACCGGTTCGGCGCGATGCACGCTGACGCCGCGGGCGCCGAACGCGGCGCGCAGCTGGCGACCGACGGCATGCTCGACCACCAGGTGCTGCACCTCGGTGATCTGCGCGATCCGGTGCGTGGCCGCCGCACCCAGTTTGTCGCTGGTGGCCACCACCACGGTCTCGCCGCTGGCCTCGATCATCGCCCGCTTCAACAGCGACTCCTCGCTGTCGAAACCCCACAGCCCACTGTCCGCGTCGATGGCGCAGGCGCCGGGAAAACACAGGTCGGCGCGGACGCGATGCAGTTCCTGCAGGGTCTGCGCGCCCACCGTGCCACCCAGCCGCGGATTGATCCGGCCGCCCAGCAGCAGGATCTCGAAACCTTCGCGCTCGATCAGCGCCAGCGCGATGTCCGGCGCGTTGGTGATCACGGTGAGGCGCATCCGCTCGGGCAAGGCCGCGGCAATCGCGGCATTGGTGGAACCGGTGTCGATCAGCAGCACCTGCCCTTCGCGCACCAGGGTCGCCGCCTTGCGCGCCAACGCCAGCTTGCGACCGACCTGTTCGCCGCGCCGCTGCTGCAACGGCGCCACCGCGGCCGACAGCGGCAGCGCGCCGCCATAGACGCGTTTGCACAGGCCGTGCGCAGCCAGCTCGCGCAGGTCGCGGCGGATCGAATCCTCCGACACCGCAAACTCCGCCGAAAGTTCCGCCGCCACCACCCGCCCGCGACTGCGCAGGCGCTGCAGGATCTCGTGCTGGCGCTCCTGCGGCAGCATCTCGCCGGGAGGAGTTGCCTTAGCCATTGCCGTCGTCCCTCGTCGCATCCAGCACTCCGGCCTCGCAGAGCTGCGCGCGCAGCGTGGCCGCGTCGCGGAACAGCAGGCCATGCATGCCAAGCTGGCAGGCGGCATCGACATTGCGCGACGCGTCGTCGATGTAGATCGTGCGCTGCGGCAGCAACCCGAAGCGCGAAATCAGCCGCCGGAAGATCGCCGGATCGGGCTTGAGCAGCCCTTCTTGTCCGGACACCACGACACCGGCAAACCAGTGCAGGAAGTCGTAGCGTTCCCACGCGATCGGGAAGGTCTCCTGCGACCAGTTGGTGAGCGCATACAACCGCAGGTTCCGTCCGCGCAGCTCGTCCAGCAGGGCCACGCTCGGCGCCAGCGGTCCGCCCAGCATCTCGTCCCAGCGCGCGCGGTACGCCGCGATCAGTCCGGCATGCTGCGGGTGTCGCGCGCTGAGCGTGGCGACCGCTTCGTCCCAGTTGCGACCCGCATCCTGCCGCTCGTTCCAGTGCGTAGTGCAGACCTCGGCCAGGAAATGCTCCATCGCCGCTTCGTCATCGAAAAGCCGGCGATACAGATGGCGCGGATTCCAGTCGATCAGCACCCCGCCCAGATCGAAGACCACCGTATCGAAGCGATCGCCCACTGCGTTCATGGCCGCACCAGACTTGCCGAGGCGGCGGTCAGCAACAGCAGGCCGGCCACCGCCGCCAGCGCCACCGGCAGGCTGCTGGCCTGGGCCAGGAAACCGATCAGCGCGGGGCCGCTGAGCAGGCCGGCATAACCCAGCGTGGTCACCGTGGCAATCGACATGCCGGGCGAGGTGCCAGGCAGGCGACCGGCCGCACCAAACATCACCGGCACGATGTTGGCGGCGCCCAGCCCCACCAGCACGAAGCCGATCAAGGCCGCCGGCGGCCATGCCAGCATCGACGCCAGCAGGAAGCCCGTTGCCGCGGTACAAGCCCCAAAGCGCACGGTCAGTACCGGACCGAAGCGCGCCACGGTCCAGTCGCCGGTCAGCCGGCCCAGTGCCATCGCCACCGAAAACGCGGCATAGCCGATACCCGCGGAAGCCGCCGAAAAACCGCGGAAATCGCGCAGGAACACCGCGCTCCAGTCCAGCATCGAGCCCTCGGCCAGGAAGCTGATGAAACACAGCAGGCCCAGCACCAGCACGATCCCGCGCGGCATGCCGAATGCCGCGTGCTCGCCGGCACCGTCGACCGCGTCGATCAGGCGGGGCCACTGCGTCACCACCACGACAGCCAACAGCACGGAGATGGCGACGGCCGCGGCGGTCAGCGACGCGCCCAATGCCAGCAGCAAGCTCATGCCCGCCGCCCCGCCCAATCCGCCGATACTGAAAAGTCCATGGAAGCCCGACATCAACGGCCGGCCATCCCGGCGCTCCACCTCCACCGCGTGCGCGTTCATCGCCACGTCCACCGCACCGAGCGCCACGCCGAAGTACAACAGGGCGAGGGCCAGCGTGGCCACGTCGGGTGCGAGCGCCAGCAGCGGCAACGCCAGGCACAGCATCAGCCCGCCGGCGCCGATCACCCGGCGGCTGCCGAAACGATGGGTGAGAAAGCCGACCAGCGGCATCGACACCATCGAGCCGCCGCCAAAAGCCAGCAGCAGCAAGCCAAGCGAGGCCTCGTCGAGGCCAAGCCGCGCTTTCGCATACGGCACCATCGGCGCCCAGGCGGCCATGCCGATGCCGGAAACCAGGAAGACCAGGCGGGTGGCGCGGATGGCCGATGCAAGCCCGTTCCGGTCGTCCACCGCCGGGGAAATGCCGCTCGTATGCATATCGATTCCGTGCAACTAAATACGCATAAATATATACAAACACGTATAAACAGGCAATCGAAAGGATCGCTTCCGTGCTTCACGAAGCGGACCAAAGCTGCACCCGGCCTCGCTCCCAAGCCTTGCCGGAAGCCCTGTCCACGGACGATGCAGCCATGACGGGCATGGCATAATGCGCAGTCATCACCGGAATACGCCCCATGAGTCGCCGCCTGCTCGTCACCAACGCCCTGCCCTATGCCAATGGCCCGCTGCACATGGGCCATCTGCTGGGCTACATCCAGGCCGACATCTGGGTGCGCGCGCAGCGAATGAACGGCAACAAGGTGGTCTACGTCTGCGCCGACGACGCGCACGGCACGCCGATCATGCTGGCCGCGGAGAAGGCCGGCGTCACACCCGAGGCCTTCATCGCCGACATCCGCGAGGGCCACGAGGCGGATTTCGCCGCGTTCGGCGTGGCGTTCGACCAGTACCACACCACCCATTCGGAAGAGAACCGCGAGCTGTCGACACTGATCTACACGCGCCTGCGCGACGCCGGCTACATCGCCAAACGCGAGATCAAGCAGTTGTTCGATCCGGAAAAGCAGATGTTCCTGCCGGATCGCTACATCAAGGGCGTGTGCCCGAACTGCGGCACGCCGGATCAGTACGGCGACAACTGCGAGCACTGCGGCGCCACCTACGCGCCCACCGACCTGATCAACCCGGTCTCGGTGATGTCCGGCGCCACCCCGGTGCTGCGCGATTCGGAGCACTACTTCTTCGAGCTGGGCAAGTTCGAGTCGCTGCTGCGCGACTGGCTTGCCGGCAAGCTCACCCACGGCAAGCCGGTGGCGAACAGCGGCGTCGCGGCGAAGCTGCGCGAATGGCTGGACGGCGGATTGAGGGACTGGGACATCTCGCGCGACGCACCCTACTTCGGCTTCCCGATCCCCGACGCGCCGGGCAAGTTCTTCTACGTATGGCTGGACGCGCCGGTCGGCTACCTGGCCAGCTTCAAGGCGCTGTGCGACCGTACCCGCCTGAAGTTCGACGATTTCCTCGCTCCCGGCAGCGCGGCCGAGATGCACCACTTCATCGGCAAGGACATCATCAACTTCCACGGCCTGTTCTGGCCGGCGATGCTGCACGGTGCCGGCTTCCGCAAACCGACCGCGCTGCACGTCAACGGCTACCTCACGGTGAATGGCGCGAAGATGTCCAAGTCGCGCGGCACCTTCATCCAGGCGCGCACCTACCTGGACGCCGGCCTGCATCCGGGATTCCTGCGCTACTACTTCGCCAGCATGCTCAGCGACGCGCCGGTCGACGTGGATCTCGACCTCAAGGCGTTCGAGGAGCGCGTCAACTCGCACCTGGTCGGCAAGTGGGTGAACATCGCCAGCCGCACCGCCGGCTTCGTGCACAAGTATTTCGGCGGCCGCCTGGCGCCGCAGCTCTGCGCGGAAGAGACCGCGCTGTGGAACACCTTGCTGGAACACTACGACGGCATTGCCGCGCTGTACGACAGCGGCGACTTCGCCGAGGTCACCCGCCGCTTCGTGCTGATGGCCGACCTGGTCAACGGCCACATCGCCGTCAAGGCGCCATGGAGCATGGCCAAGGACGAAAGCCGCCGCGACGAGCTGCACCAGGTGTGCTCGTTCGCGCTGACCGCGTTCCGCCTGCTGGCCGGCATGCTCAAGCCGATCCTGCCGATTACCGTCGCTGCCGCCGAACAGTTCCTGGCCGCGCCGATCGCCGACTTCGACGACGCCCGCGCCACGCTGCGCAACCACGCCATCCATGCCTTCGAGCCGTTGCTCGGCCGCATCGATCCCAAGCTCATCGAGGCCATGGTCGAGGCCTCGAAGGATTCGCTCGGCGGCCCGGCCGAAGCCCCCGCTGCCCCGAAAAAGAAAAAGCCCATGAACGACAACGCGAAGCCGGCCACACCGAATCCCGAATCCCCAATCACGAATCCCGGCTCCATCAGCATCGACGACTTCGCCCGGCTCGACCTGCGCATCGGCAAGGTCACTGCCTGCGAATTCGTGGACGGTTCCGACAAGCTGCTGCGCTTCGAACTGGATGCCGGCGCGCTGGGCACGCGGCAGATCTTCTCCGGCATCCGCGCCGCCTACGCCGAGCCGGAGAAACTGCTGGGCCGCAACGTGGTGTTCATCGCCAATCTGGCCCCGCGCAAGATGCGCTTCGGCCTGTCCGAGGGCATGATCCTCTCGGCCGGCGACGGCGGCAGCAACCTGTTCCTGCTCGACGCCGACCAGGGCGCGCAGCCCGGCGCCACCGTGCGCTGACGCGCTTCGGTAGGGCGGGCACTGCCCGCCGCTCTTGGCCACGATGCATCGAAGAGCCGGCGGGCACTGCCCGCCCTGCGAAGCTGAGCTGTTACTGCTTCGTGTAGGTCACGAAGAAACCGACCAGGTCGCCGTTCTCGTTGTACGGCGCCATGTCCACGTAACGGTAGCCGCGTGCCGCGTACTCGGCGTGCGACTTGGTGAGCTGGTTCGCCATGTGTTTCTTGCGGAAGCCGAGCGTGGCGTCGACGAACACCGTTACCGTGTCGCCGGAGACACCGGCCGTCCCGGCCTGCGCCGGGCCGGCATGGGCAACCAGGATCGAGCCGCCGGCACCAAGCACGGCAGCCAGCAACAGCGAGGCGAGAAACGACGATTTCATGGCAGCACTCCGACAGGCGACGATCAATTGCGGGACAATGAGCGCCGATTATCGCCCGCCCGGCATCCACGCATGAGTGATCCCATCACCGTTCTGGCCGACCGCATCGACGCCGTGCTGCCGCAGACGCAATGCGAGCAATGCGGCTACCACGGTTGCCGGCCGTATGCGGAGGCGATCGCGCGCGGCGAGGCGGAAATCAACCAGTGTCCGCCCGGCGGCGCGGCCGGCATCGAAAAGCTCGCCGCGCTGCTGCAGCGACCGGTGTTGCCGCTGGATCCCGTACACGGCGTCGAGAAGCCGCGCATGCTGGCACGCATCGTCGAGGCCGACTGCATCGGCTGCACCAAATGCATCCAGGCCTGCCCGGTCGACGCGATCGTGGGCGCGTCCAAGCTGATGCACACCGTGCTCGCCGACGATTGCACCGGCTGCGAGCTGTGCGTGCCGGCCTGCCCGGTCGACTGCATCGTGCTGGAACCGATGCCACCCGCGCAGATCGACACCGCGCACGCCAACGCAGCGCGCGCGCACTTCCAGCGCCGCGAAACGCGCCTCGAGCGCCAGCGTGCCGAGCGCGAAGCCGAGCTGGCCGCGCGCAAGGCCGCGGTGGATACCGCCGCCGGCCCGGTCAATCCCGTACTGGCCGCGCTGGCCCGCGCCAGGGCGAAACAGCAGGAACCAAAACCGTGAAGCGTGCCGAGGTAATCGAACTGTTCTCGCGCCTGCGCGAACTCGACCCGCACCCCACCACCGAACTCGTCTACAGCACGCCATTCGAGCTGCTGGTCGCGGTGGTGCTGTCGGCGCAGGCCACCGACGTGGGCGTCAACAAGGCCACGAAAAAACTCTACCCCGTGGCGAACACGCCGCAGGCGATCCTCGACCTCGGCGAGGACGGCCTGAAGCGCTACATCAGCACGATCGGGCTGTTCAACGCGAAGGCGAAGAACGTCATCGCACTGTGCCGGCTGCTGATCGAGAAACACGACGGCGAAGTGCCGCGCACGCGCGAGGCGCTGGAAGCGCTGCCCGGCGTGGGCCGCAAGACCGCCAACGTAGTTTTGAATACCGCTTTCAATGAACCGACCATTGCGGTCGACACGCACATCTTCCGCGTCGCCAACCGCACGGGACTCGCGCCAGGCAAGGACGTGCGCACGGTCGAGGACAAGCTGGAGAAAGTGATCCCGGCCGAGTTCAAGCAGGATGCCCATCACTGGCTGATCCTGCACGGCCGCTACGTGTGCAAGGCGCGCAAGCCGGATTGTCCGCATTGCGTGATCCGTGATTTGTGCCGGTACAAGGACAAGACCGTGGACTAGGGGGCGGGGGATCGTCGTACGCTCCGGCGGTCCTCGAACCAGGTCGCTTTTCGTAGGAGCGCACCCTGTGCGCGATGGCTCTTCGTCACGTAACGAAAAGCATCGCGCACAGGGTGCGCTCCTACACGCGTTTCGACCCGGACCTCGGCTCTGTAGGGCGGGCACTGTCCGCCGGCTTTTCGAACAAGAGCGGCGGACAGTGTCCGCCCTACGAAGCAAGGGCATCGCGAACCGGGATGCTTGGCAGCCGATCAGGCAGGCAGCTGCGCCCGTTCCAGCGCCGCGATGTGGCGTTCCAGCCGCGGTCCCAGGTAGCAATGCGAGCCGCACGGCAGCAAGCCCACCTTGCCGAATTCGCGCAGGTACCAGGCCGGCGCGCGCGAGACAAAACCGTGGTGGTCGCCGGCCACGTCGTCACGGCTGGTGAACACCTCCAGAAACGCCACGCCTTCGAGCATCTCGCCGATGCCCTGCAGCCCGGCGCGGATCTCCACCGGCTTCAGGTAATGCAGCACGTCGGTGCACACGATCAGGTCGAAACGGGTGTCGAAGCGCAACTGCTCCAGCTGGCCGAAGCGGGCCAGGCCGATGTTGCGGCTGCGCCCGTAGCGCGCCACCACGTACTCGCTGGCATCCAGCCCGCGATACGCGATGTCCGGCCGCAACGCGCGCAGCGGTGCGCGCCAGGTCGCCTCGCCGCAACCCACGTCGAGCACGTTGCGGACCGGCCGGCCGAGGTAGTACTCGGCCTGCGCCACCACCATCGCCACCTTGCGCCGCAGTTCCGCCGGCGACCCCACTGCATGCCGCGGGTTGCGGTACCACTTGTCGAAATAGGCGCGGTCGTAGGTCTTGGGCATCGGCAGTCGGTCCGGCAAAGTCTGCATGGTAACCGGGCGACCCTCAGTCCGCCGCGCGCGGCACCAGCATGTGCTTGGCGATATGCCCGTGCAGACGGCCCAGGCCGCGCGCCAGGTGCAGGGTGGCGAACAGCAGCACGATACCGATCACGCACATCGCGATCGCATCGCCCCAACCCGGCGCATGCGCGCCGAAACCCCAGTCCACGACGACGTGGTGGTTCACGTACAGCCCGGGCAGCCAGTCGTTCTGGAACAGCATCGCCAGCGGCGCGCCGATGAAGGCCACCGACACGCTGAGCAAAGTCACGGCCAGCGTGAAGTACACGATGCCCAGCGGCAGCATCAGCCACATGTAGCAAAGAGTCGTCCAGGTGTGCACGTCGGTGAACATGCTGCCGATGCGCTGCATCAGGCTCATGCCCTGGGTCGGGTACACCGGCCGGCGCGGCATGCGCATGCCCAGCATCGCCTCCACGATGCGCCCTTCCACCAGCGACAGCACGCGCACGCTGCCGAAGAACAGCACGATGAACGGCAGGCCGATGATCAGCACCGACAGCCCCACCGACAGCGACAACCCGGTCACCGCCCAGGTGAAGTAGAAGATGCCGGTGGCCAGCGACAGCAGCATGTAGAACAGCGCGCCGTAAGTGCGCGGATCGGCGGCAACGCCGAAGAAGCGTCCGGCCAGCGAACGCCGCTTCGGCGGCGGCGGCGGACGCAGCGCGCGCTGGATCTTGATCTCCTGGTCGCGGTAGATCTCGGCCACTTCGTCCGGTGCGCCGTAGCTGCCGACGACGTGTTCCAGCATCTGTGCCTCGCCGCGGCCGGGCTGTTCGGCCAGCTCGGCGCGCAGGTGTTCCTCGGCGTCGTACAGCGCGTCCTGGATCAGGGCCGGGTCGGCACCGCGCAGCGCGGCACGCAGTTGCTCAAGGTATTCGACGATGGTGCGTGGCGCGTTCATTACACCCCTCCTTGCAAGACGTTATCGACGGAATCGCGGGTGGCGTTCCATGCGGCGACCCATTCGCGCAATACCTCGCGCCCCGGTTTGGTGATGCGGTAATAACGGCGCGGCGGCCCGCTGACGGATGGCTCGACCTCGCTGGCGAGCAGACCGGCCGCCTCCAGGTTGCGCAGCACCGGATACAGCGCGCTCTGCTTGCCGGCCAGCACGCCCTCACCCACCTCTTCCAGCCGCTTGGCGATCTGGTAGCCGTACATCGGCTGGCGCGATTGCCCCAGCACCGCCAGCAGCACCAGCGACACGGTGCCGCTGGAAAGCTCCTTCTGGAACTTCTTCAACTGGCTGACGCTGTCGTCCACTTTGCTCACCTGTACTGCCACTTGGCGTTGAGTGAACCATAGTGTGAACTTGACACTAGTGCATGGGCCTGAAGTCATGCTTCGGCCAAGCGGCCACAGCACTCTGCTAAGTTGCGTCTCCAGCCCATCCATCGCCCAGGGGACGCCATGCTTCGCCGCCATCTCATCGCCGCACTCGCGCTGACCAGCAGCCTGCTGGCGCTGCCCGCCCTCGCCGCCGAGCAGGACAAGCCCACGCCGACGGCGAAGGAAATCCTCGCCAAATCCACACCGGCCGAGTGGCGCACGCCGGATCCGCAGAACCTGCTGTTCATGCAGTTGCCGAACGGGCGCGTGGTGATCGAGCTGGCGCCGGACTTCACCCCGCTGCACGCGGCGAACATCCGCACCCTGGTGCGCGGGCACTACTTCGACGGGCTGGCGATCATCCGGGTGCAGGACAATTTCGTCACCCAATGGGGCGACCCCAACGACGACGAGAACGGCGACAAGAACAATATCCGCTCGCTGGGCAAGGCCAGCAAGACGCCGCCGCCGGAGTTCACCCGGGCGATCGACCTGAAGCTGCCGTGGACGGCGCTGCCGGATGGCGACGTCTACGCGCCCGAGGTCGGTTTCAGCGAAGGCTTCCCGGTGGCGCGCGACCCGGCCAGCGGGCAGCAGTGGCTGGCCCATTGCTACGGCATGGTCGGCGTGGCGCGCGACGTGGCCCCGGAAACCGGCAGCGGCAGTTCGCTGTACGCGGTGATCGGCCAGGCGCCGCGCCGGCTGGACCGCAACCTCGCCGTCGCCGGTCGCGTGCTCGAAGGCATGCCGCTGCTGTCCGGCCTGCCGCGCGGTGCCGAACCGATGGGCTTCTACACGAAACCGGAGCAGCGCATCACCATCGAGTCGGTCAAGCTCGCCGCCGACATCCCGGCGAAGCAGCGGCCGGCGATCGAGGTGCTGCGCACCGACAGCGCCAGCTTCGCCGCGCTGGTCGAGGCGAAACGCAACGGCCGCAACGCGTTCTATGCCAAGCCGGCCGGCAAGGTCGACCTGTGCAGCATCGACGTACCGGTACGCGAGGCGAAGCCGGCGCATTGATGTCGGTGGACGGGCTTCGGCAAACATTTTGTTTACCCGCTCCGGTTACCTTGCATCTTCTGCCGGGCGCGGAAACCATCGCATGCCATTGAACGACACCCTGACTTTCCTGCGTGCGTGGCTGCGCGATCCACGCGGCATCGGCGCGGTGACGCCGTCCGGCGCTGCACTGGCACGGCTGATGACCAGCCACGCCAGTGCGTTGGGCGGGCCGGTGATCGAACTGGGCCCCGGCACCGGCGCGTTGACCCGCGCCCTGCTGGCACGCGGCGTGCCGCTGCACCGGCTGGCCCTGATCGAGGCCGATCCGCACTTCGCCGATGCGCTGAGCCAGCGCTATCCGGAGGCGACCATCCTGCGCATGGACGCCGCCCGGCTCGGCGATACCGAATCGCTGTTCGGCGACGAACGCGCCTGTGCCGTGGTCAGCGGCCTGCCGCTGCTGTCGATGCCGCCGGCCCAGGTCGCCGCAATCGTGCAGGGCGTGTTCGAGCGCCAATTGCACAGTGACGGCATGTTCTACCAGTTCACCTACGGCCTGCGTTGTCCGCTGCCGCCGGCCCTGCTCGCGCGGCTGGACCTGCAGGCCCGTCGGGTCGGCAGTGCGCTGCTCAACCTGCCGCCGGCGGCGGTGTACTGCATCAGCCGGCGGGCGGAGAGCCAGGTCGCCGCCTGATCCGCGATCGGCAGTCACCGGCAGCACACTCCAGGTTCACGCGCCGGCTGTACGTCTGCGTTGCACCGAACGCGACGCGGCCCGGCTAGGTGCCTCTCAACGTTCCTGCGTGCGTCCGCGACGGGTGAACCGGCGCCACAGCCAGAGCCACAGCAGCGCCAATGGGAAGGCCAGGATCAGGAACGGCAACCCATAGCCCAGCAACCCCAGCGCATCGGTCACGCCCTCGGTGGTTTCGTCGAGCAGGCCGGTAAAACCCTCGCCGATACGCCCGCTGCGCGAATAGGCACTGGTGTCGCCGAAATGCAGTTCAAGCCGGTTGGTATCCAGCCGGTGTTGCTGGTTGGCAGCCACCGCCTGCAGCGATTGCAGTTGGCTCTCCACCGAAGCCTGCTCGTGACTGAGCGCAATCAGATCGGTAACGGCAATGTCCCTGCGCGCAGCCAGTTCCGCCAGGTGTTGCGAGTGCTTCTCGAGCAGCTCGCGCTGACGCTGGTTGTCGTTGACGGCATCCGCGAGATCCTCCGCCGTAGTCTGCCGGAACCCGACCGTGCCGCCCTGCGAAGCCAGCTTTGTCATCGGCTCGACGCCTTCCGGAACGATCCGCACGGCGAGCTCGGCATCATGTTCGGCCTGCTCGATGCGCAATACGTTGCAGGCACCGAACCGGGCCGTCTCGCAGGCCTGCCGGGCCGCCGCCAGGCGGCCGGCGATCTCGGCCCCAGGCAGCCTGATCCGCAGCACGTGCTCGTAGGCCAGCATCGCACCAGCCTTCGCTCTCTCCCCGCTGATCGGCGCCGGCGAAACTTCCTGCTTCGTCGAGCACCCGGCGAGAGCCTGCAGCACTCCCAGCAACAACAGCGCCATCCAGGCAGAGCGGTAACGGGACATGCGGTTTCCCCAGTGCAAGGCAAGTCAAGGCAATCTGCCACAGCCGCAGGCAAACTCAAACCACGACGTGGCGATGGTGCTACAGGCCTGGCCAGATCGGTCCCTGCACTCTCATTGCGAAAAGCCGCCCGCCCCAATGCGGGCGCTAGAATGTCGCGCCACCCTTCCCTGCGAACTCCCCCATGCAACCCGTCAACCAGGCCCGCCTGCAGATCCACTTCTGCGTGTTGCTGTGGGGCTTCACCGCGATCCTCGGCAAGTTGATCACGCTGCCGGCGCTGCCGCTGGTGTGGTGGCGCATGTTGCTGGTGGTGGCGGCGCTGCTGCTGATGCCGAAGGTCTGGCGCGGCTTGCGCGCGATGCCGGCGCGGCTGATCTGGGCGTATGCCGGCATCGGCGTGCTGGTGTCGCTGCACTGGCTCACGTTCTATGCGGCGATCAAATTGTCGAACGCCTCGGTCGGCGCCACCTGCATCGCGCTGGGGCCGGTGTTCCTGGCCTTCATCGAACCGTGGATCGCGAAACGCCGGTTCGATCCGCGCGAGCTGCTGATCGGCGTGGCGGTGGTGCCGGGCGTGGTGATGGTGGTGGGTGGCGTGCCGCACGACATGCGCCTGGGCATCGCGGTGGGCGTGCTGTCGGCGCTGTTCGTGGCGTTCTTCGGTTCGCTCAACAAGCGCCTGGTCGAGCATGGCGATCCGCTCACGGTGACCTTCATCGAGCTGGGCACCGGCACCGTCTTCCTCACCCTGCTCGCGCCGTTCATTCCGCATGCCGGCCCCGCGTTCATGCTGCCGGACACGCACGATGCGCTGTTGCTGCTGGCGCTGTCGTTCGGCTGCACCCTGCTGCCGTTCGCGCTGGCGCTGGTGGCGCTGCGCCACATGAGCGCGTTCGGCACGCAGATGGTGACCAACCTGGAGCCGGTCTACGCGATCATGCTGGCGATCGTGCTGCTGGGCGAGCAGCATGAGCTGGACGGCTGGTTCTATGCCGGCGTGGCGGTGATCCTGGCCGCGGTGTTCATGCATCCGCTGCTGAACCGGCGGGCGCGCAGCACCAGGCAGCCCGAACTGCTCGGCACCGCCGAAAGCCACAGCATGGTCGACTGATCCGTCGTCACCGGCATTCCCGAGGAGCAGCCCATGACCGACAAGCAGCAGCACTGGGAAACGGTCTACCGGACCAAGGCGCCGGATGCGGTCAGCTGGTATCGCCCGCATCTGGATACCTCGCTGGCGCTGATCGAGCGCGCCGCGCCCGACCGCCGCGCCGCCGTGCTCGACGTGGGCGGCGGCGCGTCGACCCTGGTCGACGACCTGCTTGCACGCGGCTACCGCGACCTCAGCGTGCTCGACATTTCCGCGGAGGCCTTGCACGTCACCCGCACGCGTCTCGGCGAAGCGGCGGACGCGGTGACCTGGCTTGCAGCCGACCTGCTCGACGCGCCGCTGCAGGAAGCCCGCTACGACCTGTGGCACGACCGCGCCGTGTTCCACTTCCTGACCGAGGCGGAGCAACGCGCGCACTACCTGCGGCAGCTGACCCGTGCGCTGAAACCGGGCGGCCACGCGGTACTGGCCACGTTCGGTCCGCAGGGCCCGCTGAAGTGCAGCGGGCTGGATACGGTCCGCTACGATGTCGATGGACTTGTTCGCGCGCTCGGCGACGGCTTCGCGCTGCTCGACAGCACGCTGGAATTCCACGCGACACCGTTCGGCACCACCCAGCCCTTCCTTTACGCCCTGTTCCGGCGGACGTCCGCCGACACCACGGGAGACATGCGCTGATGGCAAATTGCGACGCATGCTGTGCAGCCGCGGCCACGCAACTGGCACTGCGCCAGCGTGGCGTGTTGAAGACCGTGCTCGTCATCAATGCCGCCGCCTTCGCGATCATGATCGTGGCCGCCATGCAGGCGCGCTCGTCGGCGCTGCTGTCGGACAGCTTCGACTACCTGGGCGATGCGCTGACCTATCTCGCCAGCCTGTGGGCCGTCGGCCGCAGCGTGCACGCCAAGGCACAAGTCGCGCGCATCAAGGGCGGTCTGATCGTCACGGCCGGGCTGCTCGTGCTGGCGCAACTGGGCTGGCGTGCATGGCATCCGGCCGAACCGCTGTTTGCGTGGATGGGCGCGTTCAGCCTGCTGGGCCTGTTCGCCAATGGCCTGTGCCTGCTGCTTCTGTATCGGCACCGCGACGACGATCTCAACATGTCGTCGGTCTGGATCTGCTCGCGCAACGACGTGGCCGCGAATCTGTCGGTGCTGCTCGCCGCTGCCGGCGTGTGGGCGTTCGACGCCGCATGGCCCGACCGACTCGTCGCCCTCGGGCTGGCGGTGCTGTTGCTGCGCTCCGGATTCGCCGTCCTGCGCGACGCCGCACGCAGCACCCGCTGAAACACGCCCGGGCCACCGGCCACCGATCGGGTGGCCGGTGGCCTCTTCAGCCGGCCGACGCCAACCCGCGTGCGCCGTCGACACCATGCACCCATCGGTACAGCGCCGGCAGCACCAGCAGGGTCAGCAACGTCGAGGACAGAATGCCGCCGATCACCACCGTGGCCAGCGGACGTTGCACCTCGGCGCCGGTGCCCACGTTCAGCGCCATCGGCACGAAGCCCAGCGACGCCACCAGCGCGGTCATCAGCACCGGCCGCAGGCGGGTCAGCGCACCTTCGACGATGGCGCCGTCCAGATCACGGCCTTCGTCGAGCAGACGGCGGATGAACGACACCAGCACCACGCCGTTGAGCACCGCCACGCCCGACAGCGCGATGAAGCCCACGCCGGCGGAAATGGAGAACGGGATGCCGCGCAGCCACAACGCCAGCACGCCGCCGGTCAGCGCCAGCGGCACGCCGCTGAAGATCACCGCGGCATCCCGGGCCGAGCCGAACGCCATGAACAGCAGGCCGAAGATCAACAGCAACACGACCGGCACCACGATCTGCAGGCGTTGACCGGCCGAGATCAATTGCTCGAAGGTGCCGCCGTAGTTGATCCAGTAGCCCTGCGGCAGGGTGACCTCGGCGGCCACGGCGCCGCGCAATTCGTCCACGAACGAACCCAGGTCGCGGCCGCGCACGTTGGCGGTGATCACCACCCGGCGCTTGCCGCTTTCGCGGCTGATCTGGTTCGGCCCGGTGGACAGTTCGATGCGCGCCACCTCGCCCAGCGGCACCGTGGTGGGAGCGGACGGGTCGGCGCGCGCCGGCAACGGTATCGGCAAGGCGCCCAACGCCTCCAGCCGGCTGCGCTGCGCCTCCGGCAGGCGCACCACGATGTCGATGCGCCGGTCGCCCTCGAACACCTGGCCGGCGAGGCCGCCGCCCAACGCGATGGACACCGTGTCCTGCACGTCGGCGACCGACAGGCCGTAGCGCGCCAGCGCCACGCGGTCGGGCTGGATCGTCAACAACGGCAAGCCGGTGGATTGTTCCAGCTTGACGTCGGCCGCACCGGCGACGCCGGCGGCGACTTTCTCCACCCGCTCGCCCAGGTCCACCAGCGTGCCGAGATCGTCGCCGAAGACCTTGATCGCCACCTCCGCGCGCACGCCGGCGATCAGCTCGTTCATGCGCATCTGCACCGGCTGGGTGAACTCGTAGTTGTTGCCGGGTATGGCGCGTACCGCTGCGTCCATCTCGCGCACCAGTTCGGTCTTGGGCTTGCGCGGATCGGGCCAGTCCTTGCGCTCCTTCATCATGATGAAGGTATCGGCGACCGATGGCGGCATCGGGTCGGTCGCCACCTCCGCCGTGCCCAGCTTGGCGAACACGTGGCTGACCTCGGGGAACTGCCTGATGCGCGCTTCCAACTGCTGCTGCATGCCGATCGCCTGGGTCAGGCCGGTGCCGGGGATGCGCAGCGCATGCAGGGCGATGTCGCCTTCATCCAGATCGGGGATGAACTCGGCACCGAGCCGGCCGGCCAGCAGCCCGGTGGCGACCACCAGCACGACCGCCGCGGCGACCACCGCCACCCGCCATGCGATCACCCGCTCCAGCAGCGGCGCGTAGACACGGCGGAAAGCGAGCATCACCCGGTTCTCCTTCTCGGCCACGCGTCCGGTCACGAACATCGCCACCGCCGCGGGCACGAAGGTCAGCGACAGGGCCATCGCCGCGGTGATCGCGATCACCACGGTGAACGCCATCGGATGGAACATCTTTCCCTCGACCCCCGAGAGGCTGAAGATCGGCAGGTACACGGCGGCGATGATGAACAGGCCGAACAGGCTCGGCTTGATCACTTCGACCGTGGCGCTCGCCGCCAGCGCGAAACGCTCGTCCCGGTGCAACATGCGGCCCAGGCGGTGCTGCGCCTCGCCGAAGCGGCGCAGGCAGTTCTCCACGATGATCACCGCGCCATCGACGATCAGGCCGAAGTCGAGTGCGCCCAGGCTCATCAGGTTGCCGGAGATGCCGTTGCCGACCATGCCGCTGATCGTCACCAGCATGGTCAGCGGAATGACCGCCGCGGTGATCAGCGCCGCACGCAGGTTGCCCAGCAGCAGGAACAACACCGCGATCACCAGCAGCGCGCCTTCGACCAGGTTCTTCTGCACCGTGGCGATGGCCCGGTCGACCAGTTGCGTGCGGTCATACACCGCGCGTGCGCTGACTCCGGCAGGCAGGCTCCGGTTGATTTCCTGCAGCTCGGCCGCGACCCGCTGGGCCACGATGCGGCTGTTCTCGCCGATCAGCATGAACACGGTGCCCAGCACGGCCTCGCGGCCGTTCTCGGTCGCCGCGCCGGTACGCAGCTCCTCGCCCTCGGCGACCTCAGCCACGTCGCGCACGCGCAATGCCACGCCGCTCCGCTGCTTGACCACGACCTCGCGCAAGCCATCGAGGTCGGCAATCTGCCCGGGCACGCGGATCAGGTACTGCTCGCCGAAGCGCTCGATGTAGCCGGCGCCGACGTTGGCGTTGTTGCGTTCCAGCGCCTGTTGCACATCGACCAGGCTCAGTCCGTAGGCGGCCAGCCGGGCCGTGTCCGGCGTGACGTGGAATTGGCGAACGAAGCCGCCCACGGTATTGACCTCGGTGACGCCGGCCAGATTGCGCATCTGCGGCCGGATCACCCAATCCTGCAGCGAGCGCAGGTCCGTCGGCGTCCACGGCTGGCCATCGGCACGCCGTGCGTCGGGCTTGGCCTCGACCATGTACATGAAGATCTCGCCCAGGCCGGTGGCTACCGGGCCCAGCGTCGGTTCGACGCCGGCGGGCAGCCGCGAACTGACTTCCTTCAACCGCTCGGCTACCTGCTGCCGGGCGAAATACACGTCGGTGCCGTCCTCGAACACCGCGGTGATCTGGGACAGCCCGTAGCGGGCAATCGAGCGTGTCTGCTGCAGGTGCGGCAGGCCCGCCAGCGCCGTCTCGATCGGATAGCTCAGGCGCTGCTCCGCTTCCAGCGGCGAATAGCCGGGCGCTTCGGTGTTGATCTGCACCTGGACATTGGTGATGTCGGGCACCGCGTCGATCGGCAGCTGCGAATAATTCCACACACCCAGCGCACCCAGCCCCAAGGCCAGGATGAGCACCAGGAAGCGATGCGCGATCGCGACTCGTACGATTCGTTCAAGCATGCGGACGTCCTCAGTGGTCGTGGCTGGCGCCGGACTTTTCGATGTCCGCGCGGATGAGGAAACTCTGCTCGCTCACGTAGGCGGTACCAGGCTTGATGCCACCGAGTACCTCGACCGAGGTGTCGTCGCGATCGCCCAGCTCCAGCATGCGCACTTCATAGGTGTCGCCGACCTGGGCGAACACCACGGTGAAATCGCGAAAACGCTGCAGGCCCGAGATCTTCACCGCCAGCGGCACTTCACGCTGCGCGACGGTGACCTCGCCGACCACCGCCATGCCCGGGCGCCAGGCGCTGTCCTGGTTGGGGATCCGCGCACGGACCACCACACTCATGCCTGCGTTGGTGACCGGCACCAGGGCGTCGACACGGGTCGTCAACGCCTCGCCGCCGCTGGCCGGGCGCACACTCACCGTTTGCCCCGGTCGCAGGCGATCGGCGTCGCGCCCGACCGCGTTGAGTTCGATCCAGACCGAGGACAGGTCCGCGATCTCGAACAGCGGCGCCTCGCCGGCGACATCGCCGACATTCGTGTTGCGCGCCAGCACCACACCGTCCAGCGGCGCGACCACGGCGTAGCTGCGCATGCTGTCGTTGCCTTCCACCGTGGCCAGCGTCTGCCCGCGGCGCACGTGATCACCCAGGTTCACCGGCACCGCACGGACGATGCCCGGGAAGCGGGCGCGCACCTGGGCCTGGCGGCTGCGGTCGATCGCCACATGTCCCATCAACGGCAGCACGTCGCGGATCGTGGCCGGGCCGGCCGTCGAGGTTTTCACCCCCGAAGCCGCGGCGGTTGTGGCGGGGATCGTGACGCGCCCTTCGTACGAGGCGTAGTTCCACACATGCGTCTTGCCGTCGTGGACGGCGCTGACCTTGACGTCGAACGAGTGCGGCTCGACCACCGTGCCGTCGGCGACCAGCGCGTCGCCTTCGGGGCGGAACGTGAACCGGGTGGTTTCACCGTCCAGACGTCTGACCTCGACCACCGGCCGCAGCGCGCCCGGCGGCAACGGCTTGCCGTCGCGATAGCCGTACAGGCGGAACTCCGGCGGCACGCCGGTCTCGTACACGGTGACTTCGAGCGCGAACGGACCGTCGCGCAGCAGGCGGCCGTTGTGCGGGCCGCGCTCGAACGCATCGGCGGCCGCATGGGTGCCTTCGGCCGGTTCCGGCGTCGCACGATCGCCGCAGGCACCGAGGGTAAAGGAGGCGACGATCAGCAGCGCCAGGGCGGCGCGCTTGAGGTAAGCGATTTTCATGGGAACGAAACTCCGGCAGTGGCCGTCATCTGCTCGATGTCGGCCAACAAGGTGTGGTAGCGGACGGCGGCGTCGATCTGCGCGTTGCGCAGTTCGAGCAGCGTGCGCTGGGCCTGCGACAGCGCAACGAAGCTGAAGCGTCCGGCCTCGAAACCCTTGCGGGTCAGCATCAGGGCCGCTTCGGCCTTCGGAATCATGCGGTCGCGGTGCGCGTCGAAGGCGGTGCGCGCGTGCACCAGTTCCTGGTACGTCGAGAACAGCCGCTGGCGCACGTCCATCTGTTGCGCCTGCGCGCGCGCGTCCGTCGCCTCGGTCTCGGCCGCGGACTGGGCGACGCTCAGCGCCGACCGACTGGCGCTGCCCAGCGGCAGCGAGATGCCGGCGATCAGTGCCGTGTCGTTGAAGGTCGACAGGCGTCGCACACCGACATGCCAGGCGATGTCCGGCGTGGCGCTGGCGGCGGCCACGCGCTCGCGCGCCTGCGCTGCGCGCGTGTCCAGTACCAGGCCACGCAAAGCGGGATTGTCAGGCAAGCGCGAAACGAGCGCGTCATACGACGGCACCGCGGGCAGCTCGAACAAGTTGCCGGCTACCGTGTCGAAATCGGGCTCGACGGTATTCCACAACGCGGCAAGCGAGACCCTGGCACTGGCCAGCTCATGCGACGCGTGTTCCACCTCGATGTCGGCCCGCTCCTCGGCGATCTGCATCAAGTTGAGGTCCGATTCCGGACTGCGACCGGCCTGCACCCAGCGGTGCACGGTGGCGGTCAGCTCCTGCGCGAGGGCGAGATCCTGTGCCGCCACCGTGGTGCGCGCCTGATCGGCGAGCACTTCGACAAAACGCCGGGCAGCCTCGGTGGCCAGTTCCAGGCGGGTCTGGTCGAGCGCATTGCGCGACCGCTCGATGTCGATGGCGCCCACCGCCCGGCGTGCGTCGCGCTTGCCGCCCCGTTCGAGGACACGGCCCAGCCGCACCGTGGTTTCGGCCGCCTGGACGCCGGCTACCGATCCGGTGCCGCCCACGTTCTCCATGTCCGCCCCCACCACCCACGGTGGGGCCAGACCACTGAGGTCCGCCTGCCGTTCGGCGGCGACGACCGTCCGATCACCGGCACGGACGGCCGGGTTGTGCGCGAGCGCACGGGTTACCGCTTGCGGTAACGAAAGGGCCTCGCCCGCTACCGCAGGCGTGCCAAATCCGCCTGCCAGCAGCAGGAGGCACAGACAACGTAAAGAAAGCACGATGTTCTCCGATCGAATGCACAGTCAACGAGTTCAGGCCGCAGTGCGGCCGTCGGGACGTTGCGGTCAGACGATGGGAGGGCGGTGCAGGCGTGTCAGTGGGCCATCGGATGCAGACGCATCTTGCCAGGGCGGGCATGCGTCACCCGGCGCCGCCAGCTGGCACAGGCCGGTGAGTGTCGCCGGCAACGTCGCCGTCGCCCCACCCAGGTAATGCGCATGGACGTGCGACCCGTCCGGAAGCGGCACGACCGGCTCGCCGGCATCATCGTGATGATGGCTGGCGGATGCACCGATGGCGAACGAGGAAGCCGTTTCGTGCGCACCGTCATGACCGTGCACGATCCACTTCGGCATCGAGGCAAAGGTCACGATCGCCAGCAAGAGCAGCAGCACTCCACGCACCACGACGGGGTGGTGTTGCGGCAAGCGGCGGAGAGTGCGAAAGGCTGGCATGACCGGTCAACTATGCGCAGGGCGAGCGGCAAAGGCAACCGGGGACGTCGAGCGACACCCGCCACCCGCGACCCCGATCATCAACCGCAGCAGGACTTCTGTTGCTGGATCGGCGGGCACGGCACGCTTCCCCAGGAACAGAACACGCAACAGTCGCCCGGTTTGGGCTGCAACAATTTGCCGCAGCCGGGACAGTCGTAGAAAAACTGGCAGGCGTCGGTCGGCATGGTCTCGGTGACCTGGTGGCCGCAATGCGGACAGGTCAGCGTGCTGCGCAGGATGAGTTCGCTCGTCATGGGCATTCACCTTACTCCGGTTGCGCCAACTCGATCGACGTCACCGTGCTTGCCATGCCGGCCGGCCCGACGCAACCGGCGCAACACCAGCAATCGGAACGCGGCGGGGATGACCAGCATGGACAGCAGCGGTGCCGTGAGCATGCCGCCGACCATCGGCGCGGCGATGCGCTGCATGACTTCGGAGCCCGCGCCGTGGCCGAGCAAAATCGGCAGCAGGCCGGCAAGGATGACCGCGACGGTCATCGCCTTGGGTCGCACGCGCTGCACCGCGCCTTCGCGGATCGCCTCATCCAGTTCGGCCAGGCCCGATCGCGGATCGGCTGCCAGTTGGCGATCCCACGCGTGACGCAGGTACAGCATCATCACCACACCGAATTCGGCGGCGACCCCGGCCAGCGCGATGAAACCGATCATCGTCGCCACCGACACCGCATGGCCCAGCAACCAGATCAGCCAGAGTCCGCCGACCAGCGCCAGCGGCACACTGGCCATGATCAGCGCCGCCTCGCTCACCCGGCGGAACACCGCGAAGATCAGCACGAAGACGATGAGCAGCACGACCGGCACCACCAGGGTCAGCCGGCGCATCGCCTGCGCCAGGTACTCGAACTGGCCCGACCACGCCACGGTGACGCCCGGCGGCAACCGAACCTCACGAGCCACCGCTCGCTGCAGATCCGCCACCACCGCACCCATGTCGCGACCAGCGGTATCGACATACACGTAAGCCGCCAGCTGGCCGTTCTCGCTTTTCAGCATCGGCGGCCCGGCGACCACCTTGATGTCGGCCACCTGCCCCAGCGTCAGCTGTGCGCCGTTGGCCGCGACGATCGGCAGCTGCGTCAGCGCGGCCAGCGAATCACGCGCCGCCCGCGGGTAGCGCAGCACGATCGGATAACGCTCGCGCCCTTCGACGACCTGGTCGATCGGATCACCGCCGACCACGGTCGCCACCAGCTGCTGCACTTGCTGCTGGGTCAGGCCGTAGCGCGCCGCCTCGGCACGCCGGATGCGCACGTCGACATAGCGTCCGTTGGCGGCACGCTCGGCAATCGCCGTGCTCACGCCCGGCACGCTGCGCGCCACTGCCTCGATCTGATCAGCCACCGCCTGCAAGCTGTCGACGCTCGCGCCAAGCACCTTGATGCCGATCGGGCTCTTGATGCCGGTGGCCAGCATGTCGATGCGGTTGCGCAGCGGCGGCACGAACAGGTTGGTCAGGCCAGGCACGTGCACCGCCTTGTCCAGTTCCGCCTTGATCTTCGCCATCGTCATGCCCGGCCGCCACTGGTCTTTGGGCTTGAACGTGATCGTGGTCTCGAACATTTCCATTGGCGCCGGATCGGTGGCCGTGTCCGCACGACCGGCCTTGCCGAACACGTGATCGACCTCGGGCACCGTCTTGATCATGCGATCGGTGAGCTGCAGCAGTTGCGCGGCCTTGCCCGAGGACAGTCCGGGCAACGCCGTGGGCATGTACAGCAGCGTGCCTTCGTCCATCGCCGGCATGAACTCGCTGCCGAGCCGGCTGAGCGGCAGCAGCGCGGTGAGCAGCAACAGCCCGGCCAACGCCAGGGTCGCCTTCGGGTAGCGCAGCACCGCTTCCAGGATCGGCCGGTACAGCGCGATCAGGCCGCGGTTGAGCGGATTGGCGTGTTCCGGGCGAATGCGCCCGCGGATCAGGTAACCCATCAGCACCGGCACCAGGGTCACCGCCAGTCCGGCCGCCGCCGCCATCGCGTAGGTCTTGGTGAAGGCCAGCGGCTTGAACAGCTTGCCCTCCTGCCCTTGCAGCGCAAACACCGGAATGAAGGACAGCGCGATGATCAGCAAGCTGACAAACAACGCCGGGCCGACTTCCGCCGCCGCGTCGGCGATCAGCGACCAGCGCGCCGTGCCTTGCGGCTCCTTGCCGTCATGCGCGTCGCGCCAGTGCTCCAGATGCTTGTGCGTGTTCTCGATCATCACCACCGCGGCATCGACCATCGCGCCGATCGCGATGGCGATGCCCCCGAGCGACATCAGGTTCGCCGTCACACCCTGCAGGTGCAGCGCGATGAACGCGGCGAGCACGCCCAGCGGCAGGCTGACCACCGCCACCAGCGCCGAGCGCAGATGGCCCAGGAACAACACGCACACCAGCGCAACCACCAGGAATTCTTCCAGCAGCTTGCCCCACAGGTTGCTCACCGCCGCGTCGATCAGCTGCGAACGGTCGTAAGTCGGCACGATCTCGACACCGGCCGGCAGGCTGCGCTTGAGGTCGGTCAACTTCAGCTTCACCGCCTCGATCGCGGCCTTCGCGTTCTTGCCCGAGCGCAGCACGACGATGCCGCCGGCCACTTCGCCCTGGCCATCCAGCTCGGCGATGCCGCGGCGGAAGCTCGGCCCGCGCCGCACCGTGGCAACCTCGCGCAGCAGCACCGGCACACCAGCCGCGCTGGTGGTGACCGGCACGCCCTCGAAGTCCGTGCGGCTGCGCAGGTAGCCTTCGCTGCGCACCATCAACTCGGCCTCGCCCTGCTCGATCACCGAGCCGCCGTTGGCGCCGTTGGCCGCGCGCACCGCGTCCACCAATTGCGCCACGGTGATCCCGCGCGCGGCCAGCGCCTGCGGGTCCGGCACGATCTGCCAGGCCCGTTCCATGCCGCCGAGGCTGGCGACTTCGGCCACATCCGGCACGGTCTTCAGCTGATAGCGCAGGAACCAGTCCTGCAGCGCGCGCAACTCGCCGAGGTCGTGCTTGCCGCTGCGATCGACCAGCGCGTACTCGTAGACCCAGCCCAGGCCGGTGGCGTCGGGGCCCAGCGACGGGTTGACTCCGGCCGGCAGCCGATCGCGCACCTGGCTGAGGTACTCCAGCACGCGCGAGCGCGCCCAGTACAGGTCGGTGCTGTCGTCGAACAACACGTAGACGTAGGAATCACCGAAGAACGAATACGCGCGCACCGTCCGGGCGCCGGGCACCGACAGCATGGTGGTGGCCAGCGGATAGGTGACCTGATCCTCGACCACCTGCGGCGATTGCCCGGCCCAGCTGGTGCGGATGATCACCTGGGTATCGGACAGATCCGGCAAGGCGTCCAGCGGTGTGCGCATGACCGAGAACACGCCGACCGCGGCCAGCGCCAAGGCGGCCAGCAGCACGAACACGCGGTTCGCGATCGCGGCACGAATGAGGGCGGCGATCATGGATGGCCTCCCGTCGGCATCGGGTGGGACATGGCATGGTCCGGTACGCTGGTGGCCGGCGCGGGCGCCTCCCGGCCATCACCCAGACGCTCCAGCGCGCCGGACAGGCTGGCCTCCGAATCGATCAGGAACTGGCCGGACACGACGACTTTCTCGCCGCCGTGCATGCCATCCAGAATCTCCGTGTAGCCATCGGCCGAACGACCGGTGCGCACGGCAAGCGGGCGGAAATGGCCGTCCGCTTCCGCCACGATCACCCGCGCCTGCTGGCCGGTCGCGATCAACGCGTCGTCCGGCACCACCGGCACGGCCTCGCCATCGGCCGGCTGCAGCTGCACGGTGGCGAACATGCCCGGACTCAGGCGACCGTCCGGGTTGGCCAGCACGATGCGCGCGCGCTGGGTGCGGGTGGCGTTGTCGATATCCGGCAGCAATGCCTCCACGCTGCCGTGGAACACCTGGCCCGGCAGCGCGTCGACCGTGACGGTGACGGGCGTACCGCCATGCACCGCGCCGGCGGCCGCCTGCGGCAAGGCCGCCTCGACCCAGACCGTGGCCAGGCCGTTCAACGTCATCAGCGTCTGCCCGGCGCTGACCCGCTGGCCTTCGCGCACATCCAGTGTGGTGACCAC
>DATCUT010000180.1:0-39048 GCA_036561785.1 Rhodanobacter sp. | reverse complement strand
GGCCGCCGCGGGCAGCGCCGCGGCGCCGGCCAGGGCCGGCTCGGTCCAGCGCTGACTGGTGCGGTCATTCCGGCGATTCGGCGGGTGCCTTGCTGCTGCGGAACGGAAACAGCTGCTGCCGGACGAAACCGTCGGGCATGTAGTCGCCGACCACGCCGTAGCGCTCCGGAAACTTCTTCGTCGACCTCACCGCGGTGCCGAACAGGTAGTCGATGAACGCATAGTGCGCGGCGTAGTTGCGGTCGATCGCCTCGTCGTCGGAGGCGTGGTGCCAGTGGTGGAAATCCGGCGTCACGATCAGGTACTTCAGCGGCCCCCACGGCAGGTGCACGTTGGCGTGGTTGAACACCGCCTGGAAGCCCACGATCAGGATGTAGCCGTTCATCACGGCCTCGCTGAAACCGAGGATGTACAGCGGCGCCAGCACGCACACGCGGGTGGCGATCAGCTCCAGCATGTGCTGGCGCGAGCCGGCCAGCCAGTCCATCGTCTTCACGCTGTGGTGCACCGCGTGGAAGCGCCACAGGAACGGCACCTCGTGATACGCGCGGTGCGTGCCGTACTGCGCCAAGTCAGCGACCAGCACACATAGCAGCAGCTGCGGCACGAAGGCGATGTGCTGCACGGCCTGCTGGAAGCCGCTGCTGACCAGCCAGCCGAACAGGTGGTGCAGCAGGAAGTTCACCGTGAGCAGTGCCAGCCCCACGATGAAATGATTCACCGCGAAATGCTTCAGGTCGGTCTGCCATTCCTTGCGGAAGAGCGCCTGGTTCCGGTACAGCGGAAACAGCTTCTCGATCACCACGAAGATCAGCGTGGAACCGAGCAGGTCCAGGATGAACCAGTCCAGCCCGATATACGGCGTGTGATCGGGAAAGCTGCCCACCGGTACCCGCGAGCCGCCCAGCGCCACCGCTGCGATCACCAGCACGAACGCCACGATGTTGAGATTGCGCTGGCGGTTCAGGATCAGGTTGCCCAGCGACATGCCGCCCGCCACCAGCAGTGCGACCAGCAGCAGTTGGCGCAGCACATCGACCGAATACTTGTGGCGCAGATCCGGCGTGGTCAGGTATTGCGGAAAGTGGAACGCGACCACCGCCAGCAGGCACAGAAAGCCCAGTGACAGCGCGATCACGCCGCTGACCTTGCCCAGCCCCGGCTTCAGCTCGCCGTCGCGCTGCAGCAGCTCGCTGGTTTCCCTGACTGGTGCCTTCACGGCCCGTTCGATGGCTTCGCGTTTCGAGTGTTCGCTCACGGGTGATCCTTCACGTCAGGCGCCCCTCCGGCGTTGCCGCATGGTAGCCGAAGGCCCGCGCCCCGACTTTAAAGCGGCCGCTGGCAGCCCCATGTGGGATAGTTCCGGATCGACCACAGACAAACGAAAGCCCCATGGATTCCCTGATCGCCCTCGCCGAAAACAAGCTGTTGTCCCCCGGCGGCATCGCCACCGGCGACCTCGACCGCGTCTTCACCCAGCTGATGGGCCCGTCGATCGACGCCGCCGACCTGTACTTCCAGCATTCACGCAGCGAGTCGTGGACGCTGGAGGAGGGCATCGTCAAGGACGGCAGCCACTCGATCGAGCAGGGCGTGGGCGTGCGCGCGATCTCGGGCGAGAAGACCGGCTTCGCCTACTCCGACGAGATCGTGCTGCCGCAGCTGCTGGAAGCGTCGAAGGCCGCGCGCGCGATCGCCCACGACGGCCGCGGCGCCGGCAAGCCGCTGGCGCTGAACGGCGCGCGCCAGCTGTACCCGGCGATCGACCCGGTCGAGAGCCTGCCCAATCCGGACAAGATCGCGCTGCTGCGCGAGGTCGACGCGTACGCGCGTGCGCGCGACCCGCGCATCAGGCAGGTCATCGTCAGCCTCGCCGCGACCATGGACACCATCCTGATCGCCGCCTCCGACGGCACCCTCGCCGCCGACGTGCGCCCGCTGGTGCGCATCAACATCCAGGTGATCGCCGAGCAGAACGGCCGGCGCGAGCAGGGTTATTCCGGCGGCGGCGGCCGCTACGGCTACCGCGAACTGATCGAGAACGGCCGTGCACTGGCGTTCGCCGACGAGGCGGTGCGCCAGGCGCTGGTGAACCTCGATTCCGTCGACGCCCCCGCCGGCCAGATGACCGTGGTGCTCGGCCCCGGCTGGCCCGGCGTGCTGCTGCACGAGGCGATCGGCCATGGTCTCGAAGGCGACTTCAACCGCAAGGGCAGCTCCGCGTTTTCCGGCCGCATCGGCCAGCGCGTGGCAGCGAAGGGCGTCACCATCGTCGACGACGGCACCCTGGCCGGCCGCCGCGGCTCGCTCAGCATCGACGACGAAGGCACGCCGAGCGAATGCACCACGCTGATCGAGGATGGCATTCTAAAAGGCTATATGCAGGACAAGCTCAACGCGCGCCTGATGGGCATGGCGCCTACCGGCAACGGCCGCCGCGAATCGTTCACCGCACTGCCGATGCCGCGCATGACCAACACCTATATGCGGGCCGGCTCGCACGACCCGGCCGAGATCATCCGCTCGGTGAAGAAGGGCCTGTACGCGCCGAACTTCGGCGGCGGCCAGGTCGACATCACCAACGGCAAGTTCACCTTCTCCGCGTCCGAGGCCTACCTGATCGAGGACGGCAGGATCACCCGCCCGGTGAAGGGCGCCACCCTGATCGGCTCCGGCCCCGAGGTGCTCAACCGCGTCTCGATGATCGGCAACGACCTCGCGCTGGATGAAGGCGTGGGCGTGTGCGGCAAGGACGGCCAGAGCGTGCCCGTGGGTGTGGGCCAGCCGACGCTGAAGATCGACTTGATGACGGTGGGCGGCACCGCGTCGTAATCGCGCTGGAAGGTTCGTTCGCATCGGCGTGGCCCGCGAGTTCGAAAGTATTTGCGGACCAGCGCCTGGCCGGCGTGGTGGCAACCTGCCGCGGTGAAACGGCGCCGCGCCGCTCATCGGGTTGCTTGATCGAAGTCAACACGTGGTGACTCCATCGGCTCAGGCTGGCGACATCCTTCTTCCCGACTACGGAGCGGATGCGCATGAACGGTCACTGCAAGGGCCACGCTGGTGGTCGGTTTGTCTCCATGCGCCTGCCACGGCGCGGGATGTTGCTGGTGGTGCTGGCGTGGCTGGCGGTCATGCCCACCTTGGCGCTGGCGCTGCCCTCGTATGCACGACAAACCCAGCTCGCCTGCGTGGCCTGTCACGTCGGAGCTTTCGGCCCGGAGCTCACCGCGTTCGGGCGGCAGTTCAAGTTGATGGGCTACACCATGAAGGTCGGCGACGCGAAGGAGTTGCCGCTGTCGGCGATGCTGGTGGAGTCGTTCACGCATACACGGAAAGCCCAGACCGATGTTCCCGCCAAGGGCTTCGGCACCAACGACAACACCGAGCTGCAGCAGGCCTCGGTGTTCCTGGCCGGGCGGCTGAGCGAGCACATCGGTGTCTTCGCCCAGGCCACCTATTCCGAGAACGGGGGGCTGCTTGGCTGGGACAACGTGGATCTGCGCTACGCGCGCATGTTCAGTCGCGGCAGCCACACCGGCATCTGGGGTGTCACGGTCAACAACAACCCCACCGTCAGCGATGTGTTCAACACCGCACCAGCCTGGATGTACCCGTACATGTCGGCGGATCTGGCGCCCGGCGCTCCGGCCCAGCCGATGCTGTTCGGTGGCCTGGGCGGTCAGGTGGTCGGAGCCAGTGCCTACGTGCAACTGGACGGCGCCTGGTACCTGGAGGCCGGTGGCTATCGCTCGCTATCGCCGGCATTCCTGCGCCACGTCAATGCCGGTTACGATGGCCGCCTGAGCGGGATCGCGCCGTACGCGCGTGCGGCCTACACCTGGAACCTGCCCAAGGGTGATTTCACCGTCGGTGGTTTCGTGCTGAGCATGCGCCGCGGCCTGGTCGGCACCAACCTCGCCGGCGATGCGGTACCCGTGGCCGGGCCAATGGACCGCTTTCGCGATATCGGGCTGGATTCCAGCTACCAGTACGTCAATGCCGACCACAGCTTCACCGCGGGCGCGCTGTACGTGCACGAGCAGCAACGCCTGGACGCCACCTACGCCGACGGCGGCGCCGACCATCTGCACAACAGCCTGCAGGCGTTCAACCTCAAGGGCAGCTACTGGTATCGTCAGACCTATGGCGTAACCCTGGCGTCGTTCATCGACAACGGCAGCAACGACGTCAGCCTGTACGGAAACAACGGCTCGCCGGATACCCGCGGCGGCATCGTCGAGCTCAACTACGCCCCGTTCGGTCAGCCCACTTCGTGGCGGCAGCCCTGGGCCAATGTGCGGCTGGGCCTGCAGTACACGTACTTCACCCGTTTCAGCGGGCTGGTGCACAACATCGACGGGGCGGGGCGCAACGCCAGCGCCAACAACACGCTCTACTTCTATGTGTGGCTGGCGATCTGAGCGCGACCCGCTGTCGATGAAAAATAACTGGACGTCGATGTAGCGGGAATGGACGTCCATGAAAATTTACTGGACGTCCATGTAGCCGCAGTGGACGTCCATGAAAAACTAATGGACGTTCATGTAGCGAGAGTGAACGTTCATGAAAATTTGGTGGACGTCGATGTAGCGGGAATGGACGTCCATGAAAAATTAGTGAACGTTCATGTAGCGCCAATGGACGTCCATGAAAAATCAGTGGACGTCCATATAGCGAGAGTGGACGTTTATGAAAATTTAGTGGGCGTCCATGTAACCGCAATGAACGTCCATGAAAAATTAATCGACAGCAGTTTTTGGCGCTGCGGGTGATGGCAGAAGGAGTCCGCTGGCCTGATCCATAGAGCAGAGCGAAGAGCTTTCGTGCGCCTTCGGCGCCCGAGTCACTTTTCTCTTGCGTGGCCAAGAGAAAAGTAACCAAAAGAGAAGGCCACCCCGCTTGGCGCTTGCCGCCCATCCATGGGCGGCAAGTCCGTGAGCCGGGGCCGGGCTTTTCGACAGGGCATCCTGCCCTGGCGAAAAGGAATCGACATCCTTGTCGATTCCCCCTTCGGGGCCTGTCGTCCCCGTCTCACCGCCGCACAGGGGCCCCGGGTAGAGCAGCGTGCCATCCTGGCCCGCACTCGGTACGCAACCGCTGCGCGGTTGCGGGAGCAGAAATCGAAAGGCCGAGACTTGTCATGCCGTTGCTGCGATCGTTCAAATTGTCCCTGATGCCATTTTTCGCGCCATTTTTCGAAAGAAATTTTACCGCTCACTAGGGCTTGGCCGTAGACCGCTTCTTATTCGTAGCGCGCTTGACGCGAGATCCTCGCTTAGTGAGATCGACCCCAATGACTTTGATGTCGTCAACACCGGGGCAACGTTCCGAAATGGATGACCAATGTTTCTGCAGTGCGGTTACTAACGCTTCGAAGGTATTTGCACGCACTCCGCTCGGCAAGTCCCAGCCAACCCTTTCTCCGCGAAAGACCAGCGCAAAGATGCCCCGACTAGATCGACCGTCGCGGAGGTAATCACCGCATAGCTGCTCTTCAAGTCGTTCGTGTAGCCGAGGACCAGTCCACTTGTCCGCGATCTTGAGTTCCACCGGTACTGGCGCGTCTAGACCAGTGATGTTGAAGCGAAGGTCGGGGCGCTTGGCGTCAGCTAACTCTTCCTCCTGCGTCACCAGATACCGGCCCGCAGCCCGGTCGCGGCACCATCCGCCGATGAAATTTCGGAACACCGTTTCCTCGTCGACTTTGAGGAGCGTCGACGCGAAGCTGGCATCGCCATCTTCCACATCATGTTTGAAGTCGAGAAGCCGGTTAACTGCTAGCTCCCAGAGTTCCCGATGGGTACCGGGCGTCCGTTCGGCATTGTCATGGAACTCCCTTACGCGACCCGGCGGCCAAGGCGCGATGTCCGCGTCTTGGATTGCTTTCTCCTTGGCATAGTGGGCCATCCACGGACGCGACGCTTCATTCGGATGTGCTTGCGCAATATCGGAGAGCGCAAGGAAAGCCTCTTTGCCGCGTGCTTCTCGAATGAAAGTGAAAAGTGCATTCCTAGCGTCTTGGGCATTGTCGCGCAGCCCTGGTGAGTAAGCGCCCTTTCCGGCCCTCTCGATATCTTCTTCTTGGCGAACGTGTGCATGTGCCAGGAGAAGCAACGCTTTCATGTGCGGAACTGTTCGATACGCTTGGCGTACAGTGGTGCTATCGCGCCGATCACCCATCAACGCGATGATGAATTGCATGGCGAATCCGGTCTTATCCTTGTCTCTCTTGAATTCTGCGATGCGTGCTGCGAGTGCGGGAATAGCTACATCCGGGTCGACGCCAACCCAGGCCGCAAACCACTGTGGTGCAGTCTCGAGGTTCCTGGTCGTCCTCGCTTTCTGCGCGGCCAGCCTTGCCAACTCAGCGTCAGGCAGCGACGAGCCTTGGACGATGGTGAGTAGGTTCCTCAGTGCGCGGATATTTTTCGGAGGCTTTTTTAGACGTTTGACGATCAGCGAGGCTGTCCCGTCCCAGAGCCACTGCCCGGACGATGCCACATCATCGAGTACGTAATGGTGATCTTTCTTGGGATCATCGTTGGCCAGTTCGAAATCGATCTCACGGACGGCGGCATCAATGACGATCTTCGGGTGCTCGGCGTACAGGTTTGGAAGCCAAGCGGGAAAGCCATTGAGTTCGATCAAGGCAAATTCAGAGGCAGTCTTAGCCTCGGCTTCAGGTAGGTTTTTTGTCCATCCGGGAACTTCCTGCGACTCAATTTCTAGGCCTTCGAGTCCGAACATCGTGGACGCATATACCTTGTTCTCCTCTGCGCCTTCAGAGCGCAAATGAGGGTGGCTACGACGCCAGAAGCGCATGGCACCATCCCGAAAAGCATGGGCAACTTCTTCGCCAAACTCAGGGGCCAAGGAGCGCCAATTTCCATTGCCAAACTTTCCGGAATGCCATCCCTCTGCACGCAGCGTGTTGTATAGGTACATCTGAGTGCCGGTCAGAGTATTCGGGTCGTCAGGAATCAGCCATTGGTTGTAATTGGCTTGGATGGATTCCCGCCACTTTTGCTTGTTCTCTTCATCTCTGGCCGCACGCTTCTTTCGCTGGCTCTTCCATCGCAGCTCCTGTCTCCGCCATTTTGCATCAGTTTTTTTGGGAGGATGGAGAAGCTTGTCAAGAGCGGACTTGAGTGACGCTTCGCCTTTCGCGACCTGTGTGAGCCTGTGTCGCCACGCTGTGGGCCGGCCAGTTTTTACGTAAATATCGAATGCCAGGGTGATGGCTATTAGCCGGTCGTCTCCTAGTGTTCTGGCGGTGACATCCATGCATGCAGCTTCTAAGGCGCTGGCATCAAAATTCCAGAGGTGCCCCATGGACCCAACTTGCCAGTATTCGGTCAGAGGCCCGGAGTTCTTTACTTCACGGCTACTACGGGTCTGGGCAACTGCGTACCAGAACAACTTATGGTTCAGTTCCGGCCATTCCGGAACCACCTTCTGCAAGGCATGAAGTATCTCTTTAATGTCCAGGCCATGGTGTTCGCCCAAGCTTGTGATTGAGCGAAGGATCCACAGTGCCGATTCCTCCAGTGCGGTGGCATCTCTGGCGCTTATTAGCCGCAGGATGGCTTCTGCCGCATGACGCGTCAGCCACAGGTAATCTTGGGAAATTTCGCAGTAACGCCGCTCGATCACGGGCGGCGTCGATAGCAGTCGCTTCAGCCCGTCGATCCATCTTGGCAGGAACGCTAGCGGCCAGTTGGATGCTGCCGGCGATAAGACATCCGGAAGCGAATCTACGTGGAATCTTTCCTGTTTCTCAGCCCGCTCAAGGGCTGCCAGGAGCCAGTCGACAGAAGCTGCATCTGCCGGGAGCTGGGGAATTAGCTCGGATACGAACTCCCTTGGAATCTTGCCGACCTGAGCGATGAGTTTGTGTCTCACCTCCTCACGATCTTTTTCGGTGCCGATGGCTGATAGGGCGTGGATCGCAGCTTTTCTCGCGTACTCGTCGCTCTCGAGCCGTAACGCGAGATCCTTCATCTCGGGCGCAACTTGGGTCATCTCTCCATGCCACACCATCCGGGCGAGAAACCACGCTATGTCGTCATCCTCGCCGTATTGAGCGAGCAGCGCCTT
This sequence comes from Rhodanobacter sp., assembly GCA_036561785.1. Taxonomy (GTDB): domain Bacteria; phylum Pseudomonadota; class Gammaproteobacteria; order Xanthomonadales; family Rhodanobacteraceae; genus Rhodanobacter. Next base: position 30,948 of record DATCUT010000180.1, on the reverse strand, counting down.
GACGTCGTCAGAAAGGTCGGCATTGGCGAAGCGCTGGACTGCCGAGTAGTCCATCATCGACCGCCCGTGGGCTGGCTGCGCCAATTGTTCGCATACCTGCCGCAAAATTTGGCTTCTTTTCTCCCGGGGAAGTTGGCTCGGATCTCCTCCCTCGAAGAGAATTTCGGGCGCGATCTTGCAGGCTCTTTCAAGGATCCTGCCATCCAGCAAGACCAGCCACGGCAGTACCGGGCGCATCGTCGGTACGATGACTTCCATGCCGTATTGAGACTTGAAGAAGAGATCCTCGATTTGGGTGCGCGAGGCGTTGTCTTTCAGAAGAGAGTGGAGCCACTTGGCAGTGAGGTACTCACGGACGGATCGGTGATGGAATCGAACGGTGCCATAGATGCCTTCGTCGAAGATGGGGCGGCCAAGCAAGGTCGCGCAATCTGTATCGTTCCAATCGGTCAGTATGTCCCTTGTACGGATGCCTTTAGCATTCTCTGAACCGTCGGGTACTCGAATTGCAGGCTCTTGACAGAGCGTCGTGGCAGCAGCAACCAACTGAGCCCCCAGGAGCAGCTTCTCCTTAGCGATCGGGCGCGCATCCGCGCGATTTTGATCGCGCTCTTCCAACCGTCGCTCGATGCTGTTCTCCACCAGCTCAAGCCGCGAGCCGACTCGATGGTGTGCAAACCAAAATTCGACCAGTTCGGTGAGATCCAGTGGGCGTTTGGTCGATATCCATGCGTCCTTGCGTTCTACAGCGTCCCGGAAGGCATCGACGTCTTCTACGCCTTTACCTCTAACGAAGGCATCGAATTGCTTGCCTTGGATGTCATCGAGGGCGACTACCTTGAAGGGAGCGGTAAGACTGACCTTTTCGTCGACTTTCTTGGCACTGGTCCCTTGCTCGCTGGAGTCTTCCTCGTTCACCATCCTCGTAACCGACTGGTGCGGGAATGCCTCTCTGCACAGATAAAGATCCGTTTTGGCTCGCCAAGCCGTTGCGCGGCTCGTGATGACGATATGGGCCGGCTGGAGCACTGCTTTGAGGCGTCGGCTCAGTTTCTTGATTGCGATTTCGAAGTCGCCCGGCCCCCGTAGCCGTGCTTCATCGACCGAATCGAGAAACAGCCACCCCTCCTGGCCTGAACTTGCCCACACAGTGAAGTCTTCGTAGGTTCCCTCTTCGAATGCGTCCTCGAAGTCCTGAGTGACGTGTTCGATCCGTACGAAAAAAGCTGGCTTGCCTTCCCCGCGAAGCTTACGCGCAACATTCCTGATTTCAGCGGTCTTACCCGATCCTGCCTCGGACAGGAGGATGACGCGATGCTCCTTGAGCAGATCCGCCCAGTGGAACGCGTTGCGTTCTCCGAGTAGCTGGTACATCCGTGATTCGTCGTCCGCACCTTCTTCGAGACCAAGCTCGTGGAAGGTTCGATCAATCTGCAGGAATTCGTTGTTTGGAGCGTTCATCTCAGCTGGGGTCGGAGGCGGACGTTCCAGAGCATATGACGTTCGGAGCGATGGTTGGTTTCGCTCATCGGAAGAATGCTATCAATCGTTGGTTAATTAATCGCTCTGGCAAGGTTCTACAGCTGCAGCTCTGGCCCTTCTTTGCTCCAGCTTTGCTTTGCTCGGGCTCTTCTGAAAAGTGCGGGCCACGATGGCCCGCTGCTCTACCGGGGCCCCTGTGCGGCGGTGAGTCGGGGTCGACAGGCCCGCAGGGGAGTCGACAGGGATGTCGACTCCTTTTCGCCAGGACAGGAGTCCTGTCGAAAAGCCCGGCCCCGACTCACGGACTTGCCGCCCAGGGATGGGCGGCAAGCGCCAAGCGGGGTGGCCTTTCTCTTTGGTTAGCTTTCTCTTTGGCCACGCAAAGAGAAAGTAACTCGGCCTCCGAAGGAGGACGAAAGCTCTTCGCTCAAACGCTCTTGCAGTTCAAGCGAAACAACAAGCAACGGCATCGCGACTGAAGTCGCTCCCACAGGCGCGCGTCGCGCAGGGTGCCGCGGATCGCTCAGCCCTCGGCCGAATCGTCCGGCTTCGCCAGATCCTTCAACAACTGAAAAATCTCCCGATACGCCCGCGGCGGCTTGTTCGGGACTTCCTTTTCGATGCGCGCCTGCCGTACCAGCGAACGCAGGTGCTGGCGATCGACCTGCGGATGCTCCGTGATCAATTCCGACAACGCGCCCTCGTCTTCGGCGATCAAACGATCGCGCATCGCTTCGAGACGATGCATGGCGGCGTTTTCCTGGCGCTGCTTCTCGCGGTTCTCGCCGAGTTCGGCGCGCACGGCGGCGAAATCGTCGTCGCCGAAACGGCGCATCACCTTGGCGAGGAAGGCGAGTTGGCGCTTCTTCGCGCCGTGCGAGGTGATGCGGCGGGTGACGTCGATCTCGTGGCGCACGTCGTCCGGCAGCGCCAGCTTGGCCAGCCGGCTCGGTTGCAGGTCGACCAGTTGCTGCGCCAATACCAGCACGGCGAGGGCTTCGCGACGCTGCTGGGTGCGGCTGGGGCCGTAGTCTTCTTCGTCGAGTTCGGTCTGGTTGCGGCTGCGGCTCGGGCTCACGGGTTCGTTCCAGAAGAAAAGCGGGTGGATCAGGCGTGCGGGTCGTTGCTGGCCAGTCCGGTCGGGCCTTGTTCGGCCGGGTCCAGTTCGGCCTGTTCCAGCGCGAAGCGGGCGATCGGCTCGCCGTCCAGTTCGATGGTCTCGCTGAACATCGCGGCGGGGCGCACCCACAGGCCGTGATCGCCGTAGAGCGCCTGGTAGACCACCAGAGGTTCCATCGTTTCGCTGTGATGTGCAGTGCCCAGCACGCGGTAGCGCTGACCCTTGTAGTGACGATAGATGCCGGCGGTGGGTTGCATGGGCGTTCTCCGCAGCTCTTTTCATTTCGCCGCCGCGCCCCCAACTTGGGAGCCTGCGGTCGCGAACCGCTTATTCTACCCGTCTAATTCCCAGGAAAGCCCAAACGTGAGCGAAGTTGCCATCAGCCAGGACCGCAACCAGCCGGATCGCAGTGAGTCCGAACTCGACCGTCTGGCGGAGCTGGCCGAGGACGTGATCCGCCGCGCCCGCGCCGCCGGCGCCAGCCAGGCCGAGGTGGCCGCCAGCATCGACACCGGGCTCAGCGTGAACGTGCGTCTGGGCGAGGTGGAGACGGTGGAGCACACCCGCGACCGCGGTTTCGGGCTCACCGTGTACTTCGGCCAGCGCAAGGGTTCGGCCAGCACCGCCGACCTCAACCCCGATTCGATCCAGGCCACGCTGGACCAGGCTTGCGCGATTGCCCGTTTTACCGAGGCCGATCCGGCTGCGGGGCTGGCCGATGCGGCGCGCATGGCAATGTCATTCCCCGATCTGGACCTGTGGCATCCGTGGGACATCGACACCGCACGCGCGATCGAGCTGGGCATCGCCATCGAGGACGCCGGCCGCGCGCATGCCGGCATCAGCAATTCCGACGGCGCCAGCGTGCAGGCCGGGCAGGGGCTGTCGGTGTACGCGAATTCGCACGGTTTCGTCGGGCGCGAGCGCGGCACCCGGCACTCGTTGTCGCTGGCGCTGATCGCCGGTGACGAGGACGGCATGCAGCGCGACTACTGGTATGACAGCGTGCGCGCGGCCGGCGATTTCATCAGCGCGCAGGCGCTCGGCGACAAGGCGGCCGAACGCACGCTGGCGCGGATGGGCGCGCGCAGCCTGTCGACGCGGCAGAGCCCGGTGCTGTTTGCGCCGGAGCTGGCGCGCGGGCTGATCGGTCACCTGCTCGGTGCGGTCAGTGGTGGTGCGCTGTATCGCCAGGCCAGCTTCCTGCTCGATCACGTCGGCAAGCCGGTGATGCCGGCGTGGCTGAATATCGACGAGCGGCCGCATTTGTCGCGCGGCCAGGGCTCCGGCAACTTCGACGCCGAGGGCGTGGCGACCATCGACAGCGCGCTGATCGAAGGCGGCGTGCTGGCGCGCTACGTGCTGGGCAGCTACTCGGCGCGCAAGCTGGGGCTGCAGTCGACCGGCAACGCCGGCGGCATCCACAACCTGATCGTGGAGCCGGGTGCGGTCGACGGCGAGCACACCGATTTCGACGGCATGCTGCGGCGCCTGGGCACCGGCCTGCTGGTGACCGAGGTGATGGGGCAGGGCGTGTCCACCGTCACCGGCGATTATTCGCGTGGCGCGGCCGGCTTCTGGGTCGAGAACGGCCGGATCGCGTATCCGGTGGAAGGGATCACCATCGCGGCGAACCTGCGCGAGATGTTCGCCGGCATCGTCGCGGTGGGCACGGATGTCGACCCGCGCTCGCACATCCTCACCGGTTCGATCCTGCTGGAGCGGATGACGGTGGCGGGTGAGTAGCCCGCAAGCCCCGCGATTGCTGTAGGAGCGCACCCTGTGCGCGATGCTCTTCGCTCCGACTCCTGCCCGCCGCCCTTGGTCAGGCGTATCGTCGAAAAGCCGGCGGACAGTGCCCGCCCTACGAAGCAAGGGCATCGCGCACAGGGTGCGCTCCTACACGGCGAGGGGGCCGGGTTGTCGGGGCGAAGATTCATGCGGCAAAGCGGCGCAAGGCTTGCTAGCATCGGCACAACCGGCCAGCGGCCGGCGAGCCGTCGACGCAAGTTCTGACTACAAGGAGATGCGCATGAGCGTTCCACCCGAGTCCGTCATTCCGCCCCCGCCGAACGAGCCGCCCATGGCCGGGGCCCCTTCCGCCGACGAGCGTCAGTGGGCGATGTTCGCGCATCTGTCCGCGCTGGTCGGCGTGATCATTCCGCTGGGCAGCATCATCGGTCCGCTGGTGATCTGGCTGATCAAGAAAGACACCATGCCGTTCGTCAACGACCAGGGCAAGGAAGCGCTGAACTTCAACATCACCGTGGCGATCGCCGCCATCGTGGGCTGGATCCTGTGCTTCATCCTGATCGGCTTCCTGGTGCTGGCGGTGCTGGCGATCGGCTGGCTGGTGTTCGTGATCATCGCCACGATCAAGGCGAACGAGGGCACCACCTACCGCTACCCGTTCACGTTGCGGCTGGTCAACTGAAACAACGCTTCGCGTGATGAAACGAGGGCGGCGCAAGCCGCCCTTTTCATTGCGCGGAGTTCGATCAGTAATGGCGGTGGGCGGCGTACAGCGCCAGTTCTTCCAGCAGGGTTGCGCGTGCGCCCAGTGGCGCGATCGCGGCCAGCGCGGTGTCGGTCAGTTCGGCCAGCCGGGCGCGCGAGGCGTCGAGGCCGATGATCGAGGGGAAGGTGGGCTTGGCGGCGGCGGCGTCCTTGCCGGCGGTCTTGCCGATCACCGCCGATTCGCCTTCCACGTCGAGGATGTCGTCGCGCACCTGGAACGCCAGGCCTACCGCGTGGGCGTAGCGGTCCAGCGCCTGCTGGGTGTCGTCGTCGGCGCCGGCGACGAGTGCGCCCAGTTGCACCGAGGCGCGGATCAGCGCGCCGGTCTTGCAGGCATGCATGTGTTCCAGTTCGTCCAGGGTCAGCGGATGGCCGACCGCGGCGAGGTCCAGCGCCTGGCCACCGGCCATGCCTTCGGCGCCGCAGGCGCGACCCAGCGCGCGCAGCATCGCCATGCTGGTGGCCGGGCCGGTGCGCTGCGAGCTGTCGCTGGCGAGGATCTCGAACGCCAGCGCCTGCAGCGCGTCGCCGGCGAGGATCGCCATCGCCTCGCCGAACACGATGTGGCAGGTCGGACGGCCGCGGCGCAGGGCGTCGTCGTCCATCGCGGGCAGGTCGTCGTGCACCAGCGAATAGGCGTGGATCAGTTCCACCGCGCAGGCGGCGGCGTCCAGTGGCGGTCCGTCTTCGCCCAGCGCGTGCGCGGCGGCGTAGACCAGCAGCGGGCGCAGCCGCTTGCCGCCGCCGAGCACGGCGTAGCGCATCGCGCGGTGCAGGTCGGCAGGGGACTGTTCGGCGGGCGGCAGGCTGTGGTCCAGCGCTTGTTCGGCACGTTGGATCAACACCTGCAAGGCAGGGCCTAGCTCAGAGTTCGGGTTCAAACGGTTGGGCGCTGTCGGGGGCATCGGGATCGAGCAGCAGGCGCACGCGCAGTTCGGCCTGTTCCAGCGACTGCTGGCAATGACGGAACAGGCCGATGCCGCGCTCGAACGAGGCCAGCGATTCGTCCAGGCTCATGTCGCCGCCTTCCATCTTCGCGACCAGTTGCTCCAGCTCGTCGAGGGAGTGTTCGAAGTCGGCGGCGGGCGGGGTCTTGCCGGGTGCGGGAGCGGTCTTGGCCATGGCCCGCAACGCTAGCGCAGCGGGCGTCCGGAATCAATCTGCACGGGCGGCGGAAAGCCCCTGGCGTGACCTGGATCAGCGCCCCGGACGCCAGCGCGGCGGCGCGCCGGCCTGGCGGAAAATCGTGGTGCCGCGGGCGCTGATCCAGCGGTCGGCCACCGCGACCAGTTCGTCGCCGGCATACAGCAATGGGCAGGCGTTGCGCTGCCACGGCGGCAGGCGCGCCTGCTGGAACAGGTCGCGCAGTTCGCGCGTATGCGCGTCGCCATCGGGCTTGATGCGTTCGCCCCCGCGACGCAGGCGCACGTGCAGCGGCTCGGCAAGGCGGATGCCTGCGACGGTCAGCCGCAGTTCGCCGCTGTCGGGCAGCGCCAGCGGCTCGCCGTGCCAGGGCGCCTGCCAGTCGGCGTCGACGACGCGCTCCGGTGGCAAGGCCCACAGCCGCTCCTTCCAGATATGCAGTTCGGTGCCGGTCCAGCGGATGCACGGCAACTGGCCCGCGCGTGCGCCGCATTGGCGTTCGACCTGCCGCCGCTGCGCGGTGGTAGGCGCGGACAGGCCGCGCGCGTGCAACCAGTGGTCGAGCAGCGGTTCGCGCAATGCCGGGGCCAGCGCCAGCCAGCCGTGGGCATCCAGGCTGCCGCTGGCCGGGTCGTGCAACGCCTCGAACGCAGCCAGCCATTGCACCTGCAGCGCCTCGGCGGCGGCGCGGCTGAGCGCGGCGCTGTGCAGGATCGAATCCACCGCCTGCGGCCAGTGCTGCAGAAGGCGCGGCAGAATTTCGTGGCGCAGCTGGTTGCGCGCGAGGCGGGTATCGCGGTTGGACGGATCGTCGATGCAATCCAGCCGCTGTGCCTCGACGTAATCGCGCAGTTGCTGCCGCGACAGCGCCAGCAACGGCCGCCACAACTGGCCGCGGCCGAACGGGCGCAACGCGTGCATGCCGCCCAGCCCTTCCGGCCCGGCACCACGCAGCAGTTTCAGCAGCACGGTCTCGGCCTGGTCGTCGCGATGGTGGCCGAGCAGCAGGTATTCGCCATCGCGCAATGGCGTGGCCAGTGCGGCATAGCGCGCATCGCGGGCGGCGGCTTCCACGCCCCTGCCGGTGCCGCCGTCGACCTGCACGCGCAGCACCTCGCACGGCACGTCCAGCGCGGCGCAGAAGCGTTCGCAGTGAGCGGCCCAGACCGCACTGTCCGGGTGCAGGCCGTGGTCGACGTGCAACGCGCGCAGGCCTCGCGCGCGGGCTTCGGGCAACTGCGCCAGCGCATGCAGCAGGGCGCTGGAATCCGGCCCGCCGCTGAGCGCCACGCACAGTGCCGCCGGTGGCACGGAAACCAGCGCGGCGTGCAGATGCTGGTGCAGCGGATCGCTCACTTCTTGCCGTCGCGGGGTCGCACGTAGATGTGCTTGCCGTTGCCGATCTGGCGCTCCTCGGTGTCGAACAGGCCGATGCCCTTGATCAGGCCGCTGAGCTTGGCGTAGCCGTAGTTGCGCGAGTCGAAGTCGGGCGACTGCTTGTTGACGATCTGGCCGATACGCGCAAGTTGCGCCCAGCCAGTGTCATCGTCCGAGGTTGCCTCGATGGCGCTGCGCAGCAGGTTGACCAGTCGCGTATCGCCGCGCAGCTCCTTGGCCGAGCGTTGTTTTGGCGCGGTCTCGGCCTCGGTCTCGGTCGTGCCGGCCAGCACTTCGGTGTAGATGAACTTGTCGCAGGCGGTGCGGAACGGCTCGGGCGTCTTCTTCTCGCCGAAGCCGTAGACGATGCGCCCGGATTCGCGGATGCGCGAGGCGAGCCGGGTGAAGTCGCTGTCGCTGGAGACGATGCAGAAGCCGTCGAAGCGCTCGGCGTAGAGCAGGTCCATCGCGTCGATGATCATCGCCGAGTCGGTGGCGTTCTTGCCGACGGTGTAGCGGAATTGCTGGATCGGCTGGATCGAGTGGCGCAGCAGCACTTCCTTCCAGCCGTTGAGATCGGGCTTGGTCCAGTCGCCGTAGATGCGCTTGACGTGCGCGGTGCCGTACTTGGCGATCTCGGCGAGCAGGCCTTCGACGATCGCCGGGCGGGCATTGTCGGCGTCGATCAGTACCGCAAGTTTGTCGTGGGCCATGGCGGATCCCGGCAGCATGAAGGTGATGCCGATGGTAGCGCCAAGTGCGTGACGGCCGCCGCGTGAGCGCGGCGGCGCTTATTCCTGGTACGCGCCGTAACCGCGCAGGCGCTTGTAGCGCTGTGCAAGCAGGTCGGTGACCGGCATCGCCGCGAGCTCGTCGAGTTGCCTCAGCAGCACCGCCTTCAGGCGGATCGCCATCGAGCGCGGGTTGCGATGCGCACCGCCCAGCGGCTCGCGCACGACCTTGTCGATCAGGCCCAGTTCGAGCAGGCGCGGCGCGGTCATGCCCAGCGCCTCGGCGGCGTCCTTCACCTTGTCCGGGCTCTTCCATAGGATCGAGGCGCAGCCTTCCGGCGAGATCACCGAATAGGTGGAGTACTGCAGCATCAGCGTGCGATCGCCCACGCCGATCGCCAGCGCGCCGCCGGAGCCGCCTTCGCCGATCACGGTGCAGATGATCGGCACCTTCAGTTCAGCCATCTCCAGCAGGTTGCGCGCGATCGCCTCGCTCTGGCCGCGCTCTTCGGCGCCCACGCCGGGATACGCTCCGGGGGTGTCGATCAAAGTGAGCAGGGGCAGGCCGAAGCGCTCGGCCATCTTCATCAGGCGCAGCGCCTTGCGGTAGCCCTCGGGGCGCGGCATGCCGAAGTTGCGGCGCACCTTGTCCTTGGTGTTGCGGCCCTTCTGGTGACCGATGATCACCACCGGCCGGCCATTGATGCGGCCGAGGCCGCCGACGATGGCGGCGTCTTCGGCGTACATGCGGTCGCCGGCCAGTTCGTGGAATTCCTCGCAGATCACGCCGATGTAGTCGAGCGTGTACGGCCGCGCCGGGTGGCGCGACAGCTGGGTGGTTTGCCAGGAGTTGAGGTTGCGGAAGATGTCGGCGGTCTTGATCTTCAGCTTCTCGCGCAGACGGCCGACTTCCTCATCGATATTGAACGCCTGGCCGCTGCTGGCGTGGCGAAGCTCTTCGATCTTCGCGTCCAGTTCGGCAATGGGTTGTTCGAAATCGAGGAAGTTGGGGTTCATTCGCTGCAATTCATGGCACAGAAGCGGCTCAGTATACCGTCCCGCAGGAAAACGCGAGAACGCCGCCGTATGGCTGTGACGCGGTCGACACATGCCTGCCGCAAGCCGGGCGATTGCGCTATCGTCCGCCCCATCGAGCCCTTGGCTTTCGCCGGATCCTGTCATGCCCAGCAAACCCGTCATCGACAACGCCAAGCTCGACCGCATCGTGGCCGAGGCCCGGCGCAACGCGGAGCAGCGCGAGCTGGGCTATCGCGAGCGCGCGCTGAAGATGTATCCGTGGGTATGCGGCCGCTGCGCGCGCGAGTTCACCCGCGCGAACCTGCAGGAACTGACCGTGCACCACCGCAACCATGACCACGACTACAACCCGCCGGACGGCAGCAACTGGGAGCTGCTGTGCGTGTACTGCCACGACAACGAGCACTCGCGGCATATCGACCACGTGCGCGGCGGCGTGCTGGCCGTCGAGGATGCACCGCCGGCCACCGGCAACCCGTTCGCCGACCTGAAGGCAATGCTGGAGCGGGGCAGCAAATCGTAGGAGCGCACCCTGTGCGCGATGCTCTGATGGCGATCAGAGTCAAGAGCATCGCGCACAGGGTGCGCTCCTACGGTTGAGGCGTGGCTCAATCCTGCTGCTTGACGATGCGCAGGCGCGCAGCTTGCACGCCGGGCAGGGCGCGCACGGTGCGCAGTAGTTCGGGGATGGCTTCCACGCGCCAGGCCTCACCGAGCTCGAGATCGGCCTGCGCGTGGCGGTTGCGGTAACCGTGCAGCGTCACGCTGGTGCGACCGCCGCGGTAGCCGGCCAGCGCGTGCTGCAGTTGTTCGACGAAACCCGGGCCGATGCCGTCCAATTTCAGCTGCAGCAGACGCGCATGCCGGCGGCAGGCGTCGGCCAGTGAGCAGGCGCTGCGCGCGCGCAGTTGGAAGCCGCCGCCGGAGAATTCGTCGATGCGCAGGCCGCCGTCGACGACCAGCATCTCGTCGCGGGTCAGCAGCGGTGCCATCTGCTGGTACAGCTCGCCGAAGAAGCTCACCTCGATGATGCCGCTGCCGTCCTCCAGCCGCACGAACGCATCGCTGTCGCCGCGCTTGCGCACGGCGGTGACCATGCCGGCGACGGTCCACGGCGTGTCGGGACCGCGGCGGAAACGGTTGCCGTCGTCGCTGTCGTTCCGGCGCGGCTTCGGCGGCTGGTAGCGATCGACGATCTCGCCCAGGGGGCAGGTCGACAGCTGCGCCAGTTCGTCCTTCCACGGGTCGGTGGGATGGCCTGACAGGTAGTGGCCGAGCGTGTCGCGCTCGCCCTGCAGCTTCCGCTCCAGCGGCCATTCCGGCACGGTCGGCAGCTCGATATCCAGCACCGGCGTGGTGCTGGCACTGCCCATGGCGGCGCCGAACATGTCGTTCTGGCCGGACTGTTTGTCGCGAAGATGTTGCTCGGCGGCCTTGATCGCGTCGGGCAGTTGCTGCATCAGGCTGGCGCGGTTCGCGGCCAGCGCATCCAACGCACCGGACAGGATCAATGCTTCCAGCACGCGGCGGTTGAGCCGGCCCGGATCGACGCGGCGGCAGAAGCCGGCCAGGTCGGTATAGGCGCCGTGCGCGCGTTCGGACACGATCGCCTCGCACGCGCCCTGGCCGACGCCCTTGATCGCGCCGAGGCCGTACTGGATTTTCTTCGGCTCGACGGCAACGAACATGTATTCGGACGCGTTGACGTCCGGCGGTTGCACGGTGATGCCGATCGCCTGCGACTCGTCCAGGAAGGTCACCACCTTGTCGGTGTTGTCCATGTCCGAGGAGATCGTGGCGGCCATGAACTCGGCCGGGTAGTGCGCCTTCAGCCAGGCGGTCTGATAGGAGACCAGCGCGTAGGCGGCGGCGTGCGACTTGTTGAAGCCGTAGCCGGCGAACTTCTCCATCAGGTCGAAGATGGAATCGGCCTTCTCGCCGCTGAGGCCGTCCTTCGCCGCACCCTCGCGGAATTTGGCGCGTTCCTTCGCCATTTCCTCGAGCTTCTTCTTGCCCATCGCGCGGCGCAGCAGGTCGGCGCCGCCGAGCGAGTAGCCGCCCACGATCTGCGCCATCTGCATCACCTGTTCCTGGTAGACCATGATGCCGTAGGTCTCTTTCAGGATCGGCTCGACGCGCGGGTCGGGATACTCCACGTCCTCGCGGCCATGCTTGCGCGCCACGAAGCTGGGGATCAGGTCCATCGGGCCGGGACGGTACAGCGCCACCAGCGCGATGATGTCCTCGAAGCGGTCGGGTTTGGCGTCCTTCAGCATGCGCTGCATGCCGGAGGATTCGAGCTGGAACACCGCGACGGTCTGCGCCTTCTTCAGCAGCTCGTACGGCGCTGGGTCGTCCAGCGGCAGCTGCGAAATATCCAGCGGCGCTTCGCCGGTTTTCGCGCGGCGCGCGTTGATCGCCTTCACCGCCCAGTCGATGATGGTCAGCGTGCGCAGGCCGAGGAAGTCGAACTTGACCAGGCCGACCGCTTCCACGTCGTCCTTGTCGTACTGGGTCACCACGCCGCCGCCGCCCGCTTCGCAGTACAGCGGCGCGAAATCGGTCAACGGCGTTGGCGCAATCACCACGCCGCCGGCGTGCTTGCCGGCGTTGCGGGTGAGGTTTTCGAGTTTCAGCGCCAGGTCGATCAGCGCGTGCGCGTCCTCGTCCTGCTCGTAGGCCTCGCAGAATTCCTTGACGACGCGATCGGTTTCCTTCTTCGACTTCTCCGAGCGACCGAGTGCATCGGACAACGTGAGATCGAGCGGACGTGGCGGCACCATCTTGGCCAGCCGGTCGACCTGGCCGTACGGCATGCTCAGCACGCGGCCGGAGTCGCGCAGCACCGCCTTGGCCGCCATCGAGCCGTAGGTGATGATCTGGCTGACGCGGTCGCGGCCGTACTTGCGCGCCACGTAGTCGATCACCTCGTCGCGGCGGTCCATGCAGAAGTCGATGTCGAAGTCGGGCATCGACACGCGTTCGGGATTGAGGAAGCGCTCGAACAGCAGGTTGAACTGCAGCGGGTCGAGGTCGGTGATCTTCAGTGCCCAGGCGACCAGCGAGCCGGCACCGGAGCCGCGGCCGGGGCCGACCGGAATGCCGTTCTGTTTGCCCCAGTTGATGAAGTCCGCCACGATCAGGAAGTAGCCGGGGAAACCCATCTTGACGATGACGTCCAGCTCGCGTTCCAGCCGCGCCTCGTAGTCGGCGAGCGTGTGGTCGGCGGCCAGCGGCGCGCTGGCCAGGCGCTCCTTGAGGCCTTGCCGCGACAGTTCGCGGATGTGGCTGTCGAGGTCGTGGCCCTCGGGCACCGGGAAGTCGGGCAGGTAGTAGGTGCCGAACTTCAGTTCCAGGGTGCAGCGTTTCGCCAGCTCGACGGTGTTTTCCAGCGCTTCGGGCAGGTCCGCGAACAGCGCGGCCATCTCCTCCGGCGTCTTCAGGTATTGCTGGTCGCTGTACTCGCGCGGGCGCTTCGGATCGGCCAGCACGCGGCCCTGGTTGATGCATACGCGCGCCTCGTGCGCGCCGAAGTCGTCCTGCTTGAGGAAGCGCACGTCGTTGCTGGCCACCACCGGCAGGCCGAGTTCGGCGGCCAGCGTCAGCGCGGCGGTGTTCCAGTTTTCCTCGCCGTCGCGGCCGCAGCGGGTCAGCTCCAGGTACAGCCGCTCGGGGAACAGCCGCGCCAGCGGGCGCAGCTTCGTCAGCGCGGCCGCGACACCCTGGTTCAGCGCGATGCGGCCGACTTCACTCTCGCGGCCGAGCAGGGCGATCAGCCCGCTGCTGGCGTCGGCACTCAGCCAGCCGGCTTCGACCAGCGCGCGGCCGCCGTGCTGGCCTTCCTGCCACGCGCGCGAGACCAGCCGCGACAGGTTGAGGTAGCCGTCGCGATCCTGGCACAGCAAGGTGAGCCGCCACGGGCGCGGGTCGTCCGGTGCGGAAATCCACAGGTCGCAGCCGCCGATCGGCTTGATGCCGGCCGCACTGCAGGCCTTGTAGAACTTCACCAGCGCGAACATGTTGCTGTCGTCGGTCAGCGCCACCGCCGGGATGCCGTCGCGCACGCAGGCGGCGACCAACGCCTTGATGCGGATGGTCGAATCGACCAGCGAATATTCGCTGTGCAGGTGCAGGTGGGTATAGCGGACGGTCATGCGTTCTTGCGCGGTGAGTCCCCGCAGGCTACCCGGCGCCTTGCCCAGCGGCAAGATTGACTTGTGCGCGGTTTGCGCGAAGCGTGGCGGCGCCTCGCCGGAAGGCCCGCTCAGCCCGGCGCGGCGGCCACCGCCGACGGTGCCGGTTCGGCCAGAAGTGTGTTGATCTCGGCGACCAGGCTGTCCAGCATGTCTTCACCATAGCCCACGTGCACATGGGCCACGGTGCCGTCGCGATGCAGCATCACCATGACCGGGATGCCCTTGTCGGTGCCGTAGGGCTTGCCGAGGGCACCGTCGCGGTCCCAGGTCATCAGCAGGCCGGGCAGGCGCGGGCGCAGGGCGCGAACGGTCCGCACGTAGGTCTGTCGATCTTCCTCGTGGTTGATGGTGACCACCTGCAGGGGCAGGCCGCGTTCGGTGGCCAGCGTCTGCAGGCCCGCCAGTACCGGCAGCTCCTTCATGCAGTAGCCGCACCAGGTGGCCCAGAAGCTGACCACCACGACCTTGCCGTGCAGGGACGAGACGGTCACCTCTTGCCCGCCCTGGGTCGTACCCAAGGCATCCGGCGGCGCTTCGCCGGGTTTCACTTCGGCCCTGGCGGCGAAGCAGAGCATGAGGCCCAACAGTGCGATGCCGACCCTGCGCATGTCATCCATCCCCCGATTGATGGCACCAGCGTAGCAACATGCCTGGGGCGGAGAAAGGGGCGTGGTCAGCGCGTACCGCGGACCTGGCCGGTGCGGTCAGCGGGCGTAAAAGCGCTCCCCCTTGTCGTCGACGATCACGTAATGATCGAGGTTGTGCACCAGCAGTGGATGCAGGTTGCAGTCGACGTGCGAGGGAAGGATCTCGTCGAGGCTGGCCGGCGCGAAAATGACCGATTCCGGCATGGGCTGGATGGTCTGTGCGGGTAGTACGGACGAGCGGTTCCGTGGAGGCATCATGGCACGGCTCCCGTGGACTTGAGTGCGCTTGTGACCATCAAGTCGACTCCCGCGCCCGACCCACGCCGGGCGCGCCGCTTTGATGGCGGCACAGGCCGCTGCCGCTGCTGCATGGCGATCTCATCCGTGAGGCGGCCAGCCGCCATCAGACCACGTGAAACCGTTCGTATTCATCGAGGCGGATGACGTAGTGGTCGAGGCTGTCCACCACCAGTGGACGGAGGTTGTAGTCGGCGTGCGGCGTCACGGTGTCGTCGACGGCGTCGTACGCGTCGACCGCCGGCGGCATGAAGGCGGCAGTCGACATGGGCGGTGCGATGGGGCGGTTGGTGGGAAGCATCATGGCACGACTCCTGCGGGTGACAGTACCCGGCGAGTCTGGTCGCGGACAGGCCGGTGTTGCTGGCGCGTCCCTGCTGATTAGGTTCCTGTAGTGAATGATGCGCCTGCGCGAGGAAAAGTTGCATAGACGAATGGGCTATCCGGATCAATCTCACCGGGTTCGCGATCAGGCCGTTTGCGTGTGCGGGAACTCCCGCGCCGAAGAGTCAGAACAATCGCGCCTGGTCCAGCAGCAGGCGTACCGGCGCGAAGCTGCGGCGGTGTTGCGCGCACGGTCCGAGTTGCCGCAGCGCGGCCAGGTGCGCCGGGGTCGGATAGCCCTTGTGCACGGCAAAGCCGTAGCCGGGATGCACGCTGTCCAGCGTGACCATCAGGCGGTCGCGGCTGACCTTGGCCAGGATCGACGCGGCGCTGATCGCCGGCTCCAGCGCGTCGCCGCCGACGATGGCGCGGCCGGGGCAGGGCAGGTCTTTCGGCAACTTGTTGCCGTCGATCAGGGCTTCGTGGGCGACAGGCGCGAGTCCTGCCACGGCGCGGCTCATGCCGGCCATGGTGGCCTGGAAGATATTCAGGCGGTCGATCTCGTCCCGCTCGATCAACACGATGCAGTACGCCAGCGCGCGCTCGATGATCAGCGGATATAGCGTCTCGCGCTTCGCTTCGCTGAGCTTCTTCGAGTCGTTCAGCCCGGGGATCGGGCGGGCCGGGTCGAGGATCACCGCGGCCACCGCCAGCGGGCCGGCCAGCGGGCCGCGGCCGGCCTCGTCGACGCCGGCAATGAAAATGCTCTTAGTGTTCGCCGCTTCTTCCATGCGAAGAGAAGTTCGGGATGAGGGGGCGGCGCTCGCCGGAAGGCTATCCATCGGCGCGCTTCGCGTCGATCAGCTCGGCAATCGCCGCTGCCGCACGATCCCCCGCATGGCCCTCCAGGCCGCCGCGCAGGGCCTGGTGCAGTTGTTCGAACGCGGCGACGATCGCACCGCGCCGCTCGCTGTCCTTGAACAGAGCGAGCGTGGCGGCGGCCAGGTTTTCGGCGGTGCAGTCGTCCTGCATCAGTTCGGGTACCAGCAGGCCGTCGCCGAGGCCGGCGGCACGCGCCAGGATGTTCGGCAGCGCGTAGACGTCGGTCTTCAGCATCTTCAGGGCGCGGGCGATGCGATAGCTCAGCGGCGCGACGCGGTAGCCCACCACCATCGGCCGCTTGGCCAGCATCGCCTCGAGCGTGGCCGTGCCGGAGGCCAACAGCACCACGTCGGCGGCCAGCATCGCCTCGTGCGCGTGGCCGTCCAGCAGCAGCGGCGCGCTCTCGTCGTGCGGCCCGCCAGCGAGCAGTTCCGTGAGCCGGGCGCGCACCTGCGGGTTGGCAGCGGGGATCACCACGCGCAACCCGGGCACGGCCGCCGCCACCCGTTTCGCTGCGTCGATGAAGACCTGGCCCAGCCGGCCGACTTCGGACAGCCGGCTGCCGGGCAGTACGGCCAGCACCGGCGCCTGCTGCGGCAGCTGCAGGATTTCGCGCGCGCCGACGCGGTCGGATACCAGCGCGAAACGGTCGGCCAGCGGGTGGCCGACGAAGCGGGCGTCGACGCCGTGCTTCGCGTAGATCGCCGGCTCCATCGGGAACAGGCACAGCACGCGGCTGGCGCTGCGGCCGATCTTCTCCGCGCGCTTCTCGCGCCAGGCCCAGACCGACGGGCTGACGTAGTGCACGGTCAGCACGCCGGCCTGCTTCAGGCGCTGCTCCACGCCGAGGTTGAAGTCGGGTGCATCGATGCCGACCACCACGGCCGGCCGCTCCCGCAGCAGGCGTGCGACCAGCGCCTTGCGCAGCCGCAGCAGGCGGGGCAGGTGGCGAATCACCTCGCTGAAGCCGAACAGCGACAGTTCGCGGATGTCGTACCAGGAGTCGAAGCCCTCGCGCTGCATGCGCGCGCCGCCGATGCCGACGAAGCGCGCCTGCGGATAGCGCTGGCGCAGCGCGACGATCAGGTCGGCACCGAGCTGGTCGCCGGAGTCTTCGCCGGCGAGGATGGCGAAGAGTGGGGATTCGGGATTCGGGATTCGGGATTCGTTGGGCACGATCTGGCTCATGCACGAAAGTGTAGTGCGTTGTCCGTGAACCGAGCGGACGCGCGGCGCCCTTCCCGAATCCCGAATCCCGGCTTATCGCGCGAGCGCCCGCTCGCTGTGGTCGAGAAACTCCAGCATCGCCCGCACGTCGTCGCTTTCGCGTGCCTGCTCGACCAGCTTCTCGCGTGCCTCGGGCAGCGGCAGGCCGGCCATGTACAGCGTGCGGTAGGCGCGCTTGATCGCGGCGATGCGCGTGGCGTCGAAGCCGCGGCGCTTCAGGCCCTCGCTGTTGATGCCGCGCGGACGGCCCTGCTGCTCGTTCGCCATCATCACGAACGGCGGCACGTCGTGGCCGACCAGGCAGCCCATGCCGATGAACGCGTGCGCGCCGACCTTGCAGAACTGGTGTACGCCCGAATAGCCGGACAGGATCGTCCAGTCGCCGATGGTGACGTGCCCGGCCAGCGCCGAGTAGTTGGAGAACACCACGTTGTTGCCGATCTGGCAGTCGTGCGCCACATGCACGTAGGCAAGCACCCAGTTGTCGTTGCCGATGCGGGTGACGCCCCCGCCATGGCTGGTGCCGCGGTTGATGGTGGCGAATTCGCGGATCAGGTTGCGGTCGCCGATCACCAGCTCGGTGCGTTCGCTCTGCCATTTCTTGTCTTGCGGCGCGCCGCCCAGCGAGGCGAACTGGGTAATGCGGTTGTCGCGACCGATCTTCGTGGGTCCTTCGATCACCACATGCGGACCGATCTCAGTGCCGTCGCCGATCTCGACCTCGGCGCCGATCACGCTGTACGCGCCGATGCTGACGTTGGCGCCGATAATGGCGGAAGGGTCGATCAGCGCAGTGGGATGGATCATTTGTGGGCCCTCGCGGCGCACATCAGTTCACAACTGGCCACTTCCTTGCCGTCGACCAGGCTGCGTGCCACGAACAGGCCCATGCCGCGCACCAGGCGCTTCTGGCTGACTTCGAAGCGCAACTGGTCGCCGGGAACCACCGGTGCGCTGAAGCGCGCGTTGTCGACCTTGACCAGGTAGAACAGCGGGCTGCCCTTGTCGCCCTTGAAGCGGCGGCTCAGCTGGGTCAGCAGGCCGGCAGACTGCGCCATCGCCTCGACGATCAGCACGCCGGGCATCACCGGGTGGCCGGGGAAGTGGCCCTGGAAGAACGGTTCGTTGATGGTCACGTTCTTCAGCGCGACCACGCTGACGTCGGGCACGATCTCGACCACGCGGTCCACCAGCAGGAACGGGTAGCGGTGCGGCAGCAGTTCCTGGATCTGCTCCACGTTGATCGGCAGTGCCATGAAGTCGCTTTTCTCACTCATTGTTGCTGTCCTTCTCCAGCGCCGACAATCGACGCGCATACTCGTCCAGATGCTTGAAGCGCGCCGCGTTCCTCCGCCACTGGCGGTTGTCCTGCAGCGGCACGCCGGATGAATATTCGCCGGGCTCGCGGATCGAATGCGTGACCAGGCTCTTGGCGGTAATGGTAACCCGGTCGGCCAGTTCGAGATGGCCGAGCACGCCGGCGTTGCCGCCGATCATGCAGTAGCGGCCGATCTTCGCGCTGCCGGCCACCGCGGCGCAGCCGGCCATCGCGGTGTGTGCGCCGACGTGCACGTTGTGGGCGATCTGGATCTGGTTGTCCAGCCGCACGTCTTCTTCCAGCACGGTGTCGTCCAGCGCGCCGCGGTCGATCGTGGTGTTCGCGCCGATCTCGCAGTCGTCGCCGATGCGCACGCCGCCGAGCTGCGGCAGCTTGATCCAGCGGCCGTGATCAGATGCGCTGCTGTCGAAGGCGAGGCCGAAGCCGTCCGAGCCGATCACTGCACCGGGATGCACCAGCACGCGCTGGCCGAGCGTGACCCGGGTGACCAGGGTGACCCGGGCCACCAGCCGCGACTGTGCGCCGACCGTGCAGTCCTCGCCAATGATGCAGTGCGGGCCGAGTACGACGCCGTCGCCGATCACCGCGCCGCCCGCGATCACGCAGCCGGGGCCGACGCTGGCGCTGGCGCTGACCTGCGCCCCGGCGGCAACCACGGCGCTGGGGTGGATGCCCGCCGGTGCGGCTGGCAGCCGTTCGAACAGTGCGGCGATGCGCGCGTAGGCGACATACGGATCCCGCGCGACCAGCGCCGCCGTCGGGCAGTCGGCGAGGTTTTCCTCGCGCAGCACTATCACCCCGGCGCGAGCGGCGGCCAACTGGGCGGTGTACTTGCTGTTGGAGAGGAAGCTCAACTGGCTGGGGCCGGCACCGGCCAGCGTGCCGACGCCGTCGATGACCCGCGCGCCATCGCCGCTGAAGCTGAGGCCGAACCGTTCGGCCAGCTCGGCCACCGTGAAGTTGATTGCGCTCATGCTTGCTCCGGAACCTGCCGGCCATTGTAGGGGGTGGCGCCGCGGCGTGCAGTGCGCCAGGCCGGCAGAAGCCGGCCGGCAAAAGAAAGCGCGGCCTGGCCGCGCTTTCTTCGGTCCCCCGACCTTCGGGTCAGGTCAGAACTGGCTGCCAAAGGTGAACTGGATGCGCTCCTCGTAGTGGCGGTCCGCGTCCTTCGAGCGCAGCGGCATCGCGAGGCTGATGATCAGCGGGCCGATCGGCGCCT
Organism: Rhodanobacter sp.; assembly: GCA_036561785.1. Lineage (GTDB taxonomy): Bacteria > Pseudomonadota > Gammaproteobacteria > Xanthomonadales > Rhodanobacteraceae > Rhodanobacter. The sequence continues at coordinate 11,409 of DATCUT010000180.1, read as the reverse complement.
GCCACTGCAGCGACAGGCCGGTGGACGCGCGCAGCTCGGAGGCATCGAAGCTCTTGTAATCCTTGTAGACGTTGCCGACGTCCATGAACCAGGACACGCGCGCGGTATTGACGTCCTTCAGGAACGGCAGCGGCAGGAACACCTGCGCGGTGCCGAGCACCTTGAACGAGCCGCCGATGGGCTGCGCGTAATAGGCGCCGTTGTTGCACATGCCGCCAGCGTTGGGAGCGCTGCCGTCGATGCAGACCCGCGGCCCAAGCGTGTTGTCCTGGAAGCCGCGCACGTCGCGCACGCCGCCGGCGTAGTAGTTCTGCCAGAACGGCAGGTCCTGGCGCATGTCGGTGATGATGTGGCTCTGGCTGGGGTTGTCGGCCAGGCTGGCGTCCTTCAGTGCCGTGAAGGCGTCGTCGCTGATGCCATTCTTGCCGTAGGTCTTGCCGTAGCCGACCTGGCCGTCGAGGTACAGCACGAAGCCCTTGCCGATCGGCCAGTAGTGGTTGAGCTCGGTGCTGAGCTTCCAGTACTGCACGGTCGAGCCGGGCAGGGCGACGTCGGTCGAGGCCGAGATCAGGCCGCCGCGGGTCGGTGCCCAGTAGCCGTTGCGGGTATCGTGGTTCCAGCCCAGCGTGCCGGTCCAGGTGTGGATGGTCTTGTTGCCGATCTCGTTCTGGTAGTCGATCAGTACCAGCGGGCTGTAGCCCTGGAACAGGTTGACCTTGTTGCTGCTGATGCCCAGGCCCACGCGCAGGCCGTCGGTCTCGCTGATCGGGATGCCGAGGTAGGTCGAGAAACTCTTCGCGCTGGTGGCGTAGTTCGCGAAATCGGTGTTGCCGTAGTCGGTCTTCGAGTACGAGGCGCTGTAGCCGATGCCGATGCCGCTATCGGTCAGGTACGGGTTGTAATAGTTGAGGCCGAGGCGGGTGTAGTAGCTGCTGCGCTCGCCGCTGATCGAGAAGCTGTCGCCGCTGCCGAACAGGTTGTTCTGCGACACCGAGGCATTCAGGATGATGCCGGAGTACTGCGAATAGCCGATGCCGAACTGCATGCTGCCGGCGGACTGCTCCTCGACCTTCACCGTGACATCGACCTTGTCCTGGGTGCCCGGCACCAGCTTCTTGTCGACGTCGACCGTCTTGAAGTAGCCGAGCTTCTGCAGGCGGATCTTGGAGCGGTCGATCGCCGCCTGCGAGTACCAGGAGCCCTCGAGCTGGCGCATCTCGCGGCGCAGCACGCCGTCTTCGGTACGCGTGTTGCCCTGGAACACCACCCGCCGCACGTACACGCGCTGGCCGGGCTCGACGTACAAGGTCAGGTCGACCGTGCGCTTTTCCTTGTCCAGCTTCGGGATCGGGGTGACCTTGGCGTAGGCGTAGCCGATATTGGCCAGCACCGCTTTGATCGCCTTGCTGCTGGCTTCGACCGCGGCGCGGTTGAAGGTCTCGCCCTCCTTGACGAAGACCAGCTGGCGCATGGTCTTTTCCGGCAGGATCAGGTCGCCGAGCAGCTTGACGTCGGCGACCTTGTAGATCTCGCCTTCCTTGATGCTGGCGTCGATGTACATCGCGCGCTTGTCCGGGGCGATCGCCACCTGGGTGGAGTCGACGCCGAAATCGGCGTAGCCGCGGTCCATGTAGTAGGACTGCAGCTTCTCCAGGTCGCCGGAGAGCTTCTCGCGCGAGTACTGGTCGTCCTTCGAATACCACGACATCCAGTTGCTGGTATTCGATTCGAAACCGTCGCGGATCTGCTTGTCGGCGAACGCGTGGTTGCCGAGGATGTTCAGTTCCTTGATCTTGGCCGCCTTGCCTTCGCGGATCTCGATCTCGACGGCGACGCGGTTGCGGTCCAGCCGGGTCACGTGCGGATCGACCGACACGTTGTACTTGCCGCGGTTGTAGTACTGCCGGATCAGTTCCTGCTGCACGTTGTCCAGCGCCAGGCGGTCGAAGGTCTCGCCTTCGGTGAGGCCGATTTCCTTCAGGCCCTTCTTCAGGTCGTCGGTCTTGATGTCCTTGTTGCCGCGCAGGGTCAGCTTGGCGATCGACGGCCGTTCGACCACCTTGATCACCAGGATGCTGCCTTCGCGGTCGAACTCGACGTCGCTGAAGAACTTGGTCCGGTACAACGCGCGAATGGCCCGCTGGGCCTCGTCGCTGGTCAACTGGTCGCCCTTGTTGATCGGCAGGTAGTTGTACACGGTACCGGCGGAAATCCGGCTGAGGCCGTCGATGCGGATGTCCGACACCACGAACGGGTCGAACGCGAACGCATTGGCGGAGAGGGAGGCAAGCAGGATCAGCGCGGCGATACGCTTCATCGTCGATTCCGTTGGGTTATTTCGATGGAGCGGCCAGCGCGGCCGCCCCGATCAACGCATGAGGCAGGGACGAGCCCTGCCTCGAAAGAGAGTCCGCATTCCGCGGCAGGAATGCATCGCATGACACGCCGCCGCGCCGTACTGCGGCTGGCGCGGGCTGGCGTGTCGTCGACATGCTGCAGTCACCGGACATCGGTGTCACGACAGCAGCATGCGGTGGATGTCGTTGTAGAACGCCAGCCCCATCAGGGTGAACAGCAGCGCCAGACCGATGTACTGGCCGACAATCATCGCCTGTTCGCTGACCGGACTGCCTTTGATCAACTCCACAAGATAATACAGCAGGTGTCCGCCATCCAGGACCGGGATCGGCAGCAGGTTGAGGATCGCCAGGCTCAGCGAGATCAGCGCCAGGAACTGCAGGAACCAGGGCAGGCCCATGCTGGCCGAGGCGTTCGCCACTTCGGCGATGCCGATGACGCCGGACAGGTTCCGGGTCGAGGCCTCGCCGGTCAGCATCTTGCCGAGCATGCTGAAGGTCTGCGTGGTGTTGCGCCAGGTGGTGCTGAATGAAGCGGCCAGCGCCTTGATCGGGCCGTAACTCACGGTGGCCGCTTCGGCCGGCGGGGCGCCGACGCCCATCACCCACTTCTGCGGCTGGCCTTCCAGCGATTCCCACTTGGCGGTGACGTCGAGCTGCTGCGGTCGGCCGCTGCGTTCGATGCCGATCGCCAGTTTGGGCGACTTGACGGCTTCGGCCTGCACCAGCTTGCCGAACGCGATGAAGTCGCTCGCCGGTTGGCCGTTGACGCTGACGATGCGGTCGCCGCCCTGCATGCCGGCCAGCGCGGCCGGCTGGCCGGGCATCACGGTGGCGGCGATTGCCGGTGGCGGCGCCAGCCTCAGGCCGAGCTTGCCCAGGTACTGGCCCACGTCCTGGCCCGGCGGCAGTTCGTCCAGCGGCAGCACCAGCTCGCGCGAGCGCCCGTCATGGCCGCGCACGGTGAGCGGCAGCGGCGTCCGCCCGAGCAGGGCGTTGGCCACCGCGTCCATCGAATCGGTCCAGGTGGTGACGGCGCGACCATCAATGCTGAGGATGCGGTCGCCCGGCTGGATGCCGGCGCTGGCGGCGAGGCTCTGCGGCGTCGCGGTCACCACCGGTGCCACGTCCGGGCGGCCCAGCATGAACATCAGCCAGAACGCGACGATGGTGAAGATCAGGTTGAAACCCGGCCCGGCGGCGACGATGGCGATGCGCTTCCACACCGACTTGCCAGTGAATTCCTGCCCGCGCAGTGCGGGATCGACCTCGCCCTCGCGCGCATCCAGCATCTTGACGTAGCCGCCCAGCGGAATCGCGGCGATCTGGTACTCGGTGCCGTCGCGGCCGATGCGTTTCCAGATCGCGTTGCCGAAACCGACCGAGAAACGCAGCACCTTGACGCCACAGCGGCGCGCGACCCAGTAGTGGCCGAATTCATGGAAGGTCACCAGCACGCCGAGCGTGACCAGCAACCAGAACACCGAGCCGAAGAAGGAAGTCATCAAGTACCGTGGCGAAAAGTCATCGAAGCAAGAATATCAGCAAGCATTGCGCAGAACGCGGCGAGCCGCTCCCCGGGCCGTGCGGTCGCGTTCACAAAGGGTTTCAACATCGACCACGGCTTGCGCCGGCAGTTCCGCAAGCACGGCCTCGACCACGTCGGCGATCGACAGGAACGGCAGCGCGCCAGCCAGGAAAGCTTCCACCGCCACTTCGTTGGCGGCGTTCAGCACGGCCGGGGCATCGCCGCCGGCGCGCAGTGCCTGGAATGCCAGCGCCAGGCAGCGGAAGGTAATCAGGTCCGGCGGCTCGAACTGCAGCGGAGCGCAGGCGGCCAGGTCCAGCGGCGGTACGCCGGATTCGACCCGCTCCGGCCACGCCAGCGCGTGCGCGATCGCGGTGCGCATGTCCGGGTTGCCCAGCTGGGCCAGCACCGAGCCGTCGACGTACTCGACCATCGAATGCACCAGGCTCTGCGGGTGCACCACCACGTCGATCGCTTCGGCCGGCGCGCCGAACAGGTGGTGCGCCTCGATCACCTCCAGGCCCTTGTTCATCAGGGTGGCCGAATCGACCGAGATCTTGCGCCCCATCACCCAGTTCGGGTGCTTGCAGGCCTGGTCCGGCGTGATGTCGGCCAGCTCGGATCGCGTGCGGCCGCGGAACGGGCCGCCGGAAGCGGTCAGGATCAGCCGGCGCACGCCGCTTCGGCGCAGGTCGGGGCGTCCGCCCGGCAGGCACTGGAAGATCGCGTTGTGTTCGGAATCGACCGGGATCAGCGCGCCGCCACCGGCGGCGACCGCTTCCAGCAGCAGCGGGCCGGCCATCACGATGGATTCCTTGTTCGCCAGCAGCAGGCGCTTGCCGGCGCGTGCGGCAGCCAGCGTGGATTCCAGCCCGGCGGCGCCGACGATCGCGGCCACCACGGTGTCGCACAGGTTGCCGGCGGCGGCCGCGGTCAGCGCGGCGTGGCCGCTGGCTATTTCGCAGCGCACGCCGGCGGCAGCCAGTCGGCGCGACAGGTCCGCTTCCAGCGCCGGGTCGGCGATCACCGCCAGGTCCGGCCGATGCTGCACGCACAGGGCCACCAGCGCCTCGACCTGGCGATGCGCCGTCAGCACGCTGGCGCGAAAACGCTCCGGGTGACGTGCGATGACGTCAAGCGTATTGCCGCCGATCGAACCGGTGGCGCCGAGGACGGCGACGTTGCGCATCTTCAAATGTCCAGCAGGAGCAGGCCGGCGGCGAACACCGGCAGCGCGGCGAACACGCTGTCCAGCCGGTCCATCAGGCCGCCATGGCCGGGGAAAATGGTGCCCGAATCCTTCACCTGGGCATGCCGTTTCATCAGGCTCTCGATCAGGTCGCCGACGATCGACACCGCCACCGTGACTGCGGCCAGCAGTGCCAGTGCCACCAGCGCGGCACCGCGCACGCCGAGGAGCCAGCCGCCGGCCTCGGCGACCAGCACGCCGGCCACCATCGCGCCGTACGCGCCGGCCCAGGTTTTGCCGGGGCTGATCTGCGGCGCCAGCTTGCGCTTGCCGAATGTACGGCCGCTGAAATACGCGCCGATATCGGACGCCCACACGATCACCAGCGCCAGCAAGGTCCACCAGTGACCGTGCGGCACGCGCGCGTGGATGCTGACCAGGGCGACCCAGGTAGGGAAGATCACGAACGCGCCGGCGAGCAGCTTCAGCGCGAGATTCTCGCGGGTCGGCGCCGCGGCGAACGCGAAATGGCGCAGCCACAGGCAGGCCAGCAGCCACCATGCTACGCCGGACACCAGCAGCAGCGGGGTCAGCACCGTGGCGTGGGCGCGCCACAGCAGGGCGAACACGCACGCTGCCGCGACGAGCAGCACGACGCGCCACGAGCGGCTGTTCAGGCCACTCAGCTGCGCCCATTCCCACCAGGCAGCCAGGAACGCCAGCGCAACGATGGTCGCGAAGATGCCGGTCGATGGCAGCAGGATGATCAGGATCGCCAGCGGCGTGAGCACCAGGGCGGTGAGAATGCGCTGAAGCAGCATGGAAATCCTCTACGGAGCGGTGGCGACCTGCTCGCCGGTACGGCCGTAACGGCGTTCCCGGCAGGCATAGTCTTCGATGGCCCGACGCAGGCAGGCCTGGTCGAAATCGGGCCACAAGGTATCGGTAAAGTACAGCTCGGCGTACGCGGCCTGCCACAACAGGAAGTTGCTGATGCGGCATTCGCCGCCGGTGCGGATGAACAGGTCCAGCGGCGGCAGTTCGGCCAGACTCATCCACTGGCCCAGCCGGGCCTCGTCGATCTCGTCCGCGCGCAGCTCGCCGCGCGCCACCGCGGCGGCGGCCTGGCGGCTGGCCTGCACGATGTCCCAGCGGCCGCCGTAGCTCACCGCGATGTTCACCTGCAGCTTGTCGTTGCCGGCGGTGCGGACCATCGCGGCCTGCATGCGCTCACGCAGCGCCTCGTCGAACGCACCCAGATCGCCGATGAAGCGCAGGCGCACGCCATGGCCGTGCAGCTCGTCCACTTCCTTGTCCAGCGCGCGCACGAACAGGCCCATCAGCGCGCCCACCTCGTCCTGCGGGCGCTGCCAGTTCTCGCTGGAGAAGGCGAACAGGGTCAGTGCCTGCACGCCCTCGCGCAGGCATGCCTCGATCACTTCGCGCACGGCCTTGCGGCCGGCGTTGTGGCCGAAACTGCGCGGTCGGTGACGGGCCTTGGCCCAGCGGCCGTTGCCGTCCATCACGATGGCGACATGGCGCGGAACCTTGGCGGCTTCGGCGCCGGGCATGGCGGATGTGATGGCGCTCAGAGCGCCATCAACTCCTCTTCCTTGGCCTTGACCACGGCGTCGACGTCCTTCACTGCGCGATCGGTGAGCTTCTGGATCTCGTCGTCGATGCGGCGATCGTCATCCTCGGTAATGAGCTTTTCCTTGAGCAGGTCCTTGACCTGCTGCAGGGCGTCGCGACGCACGTTGCGGATCGCGATCTTGGCGTTCTCGCCCTCATGGCCGACGTGCTTGGCCAGTTCCTTGCGGCGCTCCTCGGTGAGCGCGGGCATGTTCAGGCGAATCACGGTGCCGGCGGTGGTCGGCGTGATGCCCAGGTCGGAGGCCATCAGCGCCTTCTCGATCGGCGCCACCATGGCCTTTTCCCACGGCGTGATGATGATCGTGCGCGAGTCGGACAGCGACACCGAGGCGACCTGGGTCAGCGGCATGTCCGAGCCGTAGTAGGCGACCTTGATGCCGTCCACCAGCGCCGTGCTGGCGCGACCGGTGCGGATGCGGGTGAGGTCGTGCTTGAGTGATTCGATGCTCTTGCCCATGCGGGTCTGGGCGTCGTTCTTGATGTCGTTGAGCATGTGGCGCTTCCCGGTGAATCTGGCAACATTCGATTATAGCAGTGGCAGGGAACGGGGCTTGCTGCGGCGCGGTCAGCCGCCGTCGACCAGGGTGCCGATCGACTCGCCGCGCATGATCCGCATCAGGTTCCCGGGCGCGGTCATGTCGTAGATGCGCAGCGGCATCTGCTGGTCGCGGCACAGCGCGATCGCGGCGGTATCCATCACGGCCAGCTTGCGCTCGATCACGTCGTCGTAGCCGAGGCGGTCGTAGCGGGTGGCGTCGGCATGCTTGGCCGGATCGGCGGTGTACACGCCATCGACCTTGGTCGCCTTCAGCAGCAGGTCGGCGCCGATCTCCACTGCGCGCAGCGCAGCGGCGGAATCGGTGGTGAAGAACGGGTTGCCGGTGCCGGCGGCGAACAGCACGATGCGACCCTTCTCGATGTGGCGGATCGCGCGGCGACGGATGTAATCCTCAGCCACGTCGTGGATCTGGATCGCGCTGGTCACGCGCGCAAAGCCGCCGCGTTTCTCGATCGCGTCCTGCATCGCCAGCGCGTTCATCACGGTGGCCAGCATGCCCATGTGGTCGCCGGTAACCCGGTCCATGCCGGCGGCGGCGAGGCCGGCGCCGCGGAAGATGTTGCCGCCGCCGATCACGATGCCGATCTGCACGCCGGCCCTCTGCACCTCGATGATCTCGTCGGCGAGCCGGCCGATCACCTTCGGGTCGATGCCGTAATCGGCCTCGCCCATCAGGGCTTCACCGGAGAGCTTGAGCAGGATGCGGCGGTACTTGGGCTGGTCGCTCATGGATTCTCCGGATTGTGTGGGGCAAACCGGCACATTGTAGCGGAGAGCAGGGGCCGGGAACGAAGAATGAGTGGAGAGGAATGAGAAATGAAGGCTCGCCTCGTTGGGCTTCGTCAAAGGAAATGAAAAAGGCCACGGTTCCCCGTGGCCTTCGATTCGAAGCATGGCTCTTTCTGAACAGTCCGGCCACGGATGGCCGGTCTGCCGGTCAGGGATGACTGTTACCTCAGGCCGGCCTGCTTCATCACTTCGGCGGCGAAATCCTCTTCCACCTTCTCGATGCCTTCGCCGACGGCCAGGCGGGCCACCGAGACGACGTCGGCGCCTTCCTTCTTCAGCGCCTCGGCCACGGTCACGTTGGTGTCCAGCACGTAGGGCTGGCCGAGCAGGGTCACTTCGGACACGATCTTGTGGATCTTGCCGGAGATGATCTTCTCCAGGATCTCGGCCGGCTTGGCCTTTTCCTTGTCGGACATCAGGCTCAGCGCGATCTCTTTTTCCTTGGCCAGGAATTCGGCCGGCACGTCCTCGGCGCGGATGTGCGCCGGGTTCATCGCCGCCACGTGCATCGCGATGCCCTTGGCCAGCTCCTCGGAGCCGCCCTTGAGCGCCACCAGCACGCCGATGCGGCCGCCGTGGATGTAGTTGCCGATCACACCGTTGCTCTCGACGCGGGCCAGGCGGCGCACGTCGATCTTCTCGCCGATGGTGGCGATCAGCGTCTTGGCGGCTTCTTCCACGCTGGCGGCGCCCGGATAGGCGGCGGCCTTCAGCGCGTCGATGTCGGCGGCGCCGGAGTTCAGCGCGACGTCGGCGACGGTGTCGCTGAACTTCAGGAAGCTGGCGTCCTTGGCGACGAAGTCGGTCTCGCAGTTGATCTCGACCAGCACGGCCTTGCCGGCGGCCTGGGCGGCCACGATGCGGCCTTCGGCGGCGACGCGGCTGGCCTTCTTGTCAGCCTTGGCCAGGCCGGACTTGCGCAGCCATTCCATCGCGGCGTCGATGTCGCCGTTGTTCTCGACCAGCGCCTTCTTGCATTCCATCATGCCGGCGCCGGACCGCTCGCGCAGCTCCTTGACCAGTTGTGCGGAAATATTGCTCATCGTTAGTCCTCTAATGCTTGGATGCGCGGTGACGGCTGAGCGTCACCGCACGGTTATCGCGTGCGGATGCGACGGCGGTGGTGAACCGCCGTCGTCGCGCTTACTTGGCGGCAGGTGCGCCGTCGTTGCGCGGACCGCGGCCGCCGTCACGACCGCCGTCGCGGCGCGGGGCGCTCTTGCGCGGGGCAGCGTCGCGGCGCGGGGCCGGCTTGCGATCGATCTTGGCGACCGGGTTGCCTTCCTCGTCCAGCTCGACGAAGTCGTTGGCGTCGCCCTGGGCGGCGGCCGGCGCGGCAGCCTTGCCTTCGAGGATCGAGTCGGCGGCGGCACGGGCGTACAACTGGATCGCGCGGATCGCGTCGTCGTTGCCCGGGATGGCGTAGTCGACCAGTTCCGGGTTGTAGTTGGTGTCGACCACGGCGATCACCGGGATGCCGAGCTTCTTGGCTTCCTGCACGGCGATGTCTTCGTGGCCGATGTCGATCACGAACAGCGCGTCGGGCAGACGGTTCATGTCCTTGATGCCGCCCAGCGAAGCCTGCAGCTTGTCGCGCTCGCGGCGACGGGCCAGCACTTCGTGCTTGACCAGCTTGTCGAAGCTGCCATCGGTTTCGGCCGCTTCCAGCTCCTTCAGGCGCGAAACGGACTGCTTCACGGTGCGGAAGTTGGTCAGCATGCCGCCGAGCCAGCGCGAGGTGACGAACGGCATGCCGGCGCGTGCGGCCTCTTCGGCCAGCGGCTCGCGGGCCGAACGCTTGGTGCCGACGAACAGGATGGTGCCGCGCTTCTGCGCCAGCGCCGACAGGAAATTCATCGCGTCGGTGAACAGCGGCAGGGTCTTTTCGAGATTGATGATGTGGATCTTGCCGCGGGCGCCGAAGATGTACGGGGCCATCTTGGGGTTCCAGTAACGGGTCTGGTGACCGAAATGGACGCCCGCTTCGAGCATCTGGCGCATGGTGACTTGGGCCATGGGTGTAACTCCGAATTGTATGGGCTCGATGAGCCCGGGGGTTGGGACCTCCACGCATCCCCGGCTTCGACCGCGACTGGCCCGATATCATTGGTGGGCAAGGCGCAGCACCCCGAAGGCGGTGCCGATGCGTGTGTGGCGTTGGTTTGGGTGTTGTACCGCTGAGGGTTACAATCCCGGTTCGCTTTGCGCCGGCCGACCACCGAAACGGATACGTCAGCCCTGCAAAACTCCGAAATTGTAGCCGGTACGCCGGCGGTGCGGCAAGTTGCTGGATTTCAAGGGCTTCTGCCGCCATATGAGTGGAACACATGGCCATTATCCTGAAATCCCCCGAAGACCTCGAAGGCATGCGCGTCGCCGGCAAGCTGGCGGCCGAAGTGCTGGCGATGCTCAAGGAGTACGTCAAGCCCGGCGTCACCACCGAGGAGCTGGATCGGCGCGCCTACGAGCACATCGTCAACGTGCAGAAGGCGATCCCCGCCAACGTCGGCTACCACGGCTTCCCCAAGACCCTGTGCACGTCGGTCAACCATGTGATCTGCCATGGCATCCCGAACGAGGGCAAGGTGCTCAAGGACGGCGACATCGTCAACCTCGACGTCACCGTGATCAAGGATGGCTGGCATGGCGACACCAGCCGCATGTATATCGCCGGCACGCCCTCCGTGCTGGCCAAGCGGCTGGTCGATACGACGTTCGAGGCGATGATGCGCGGCATCGAGGCGGTGCGCCCCGGTGCCACCCTGGGCGACGTCGGCCATGCGATCCAGCAGCACGCCGAGGCGGCCGGCTTCTCGGTGGTGCGCGAGTACTGCGGCCACGGCATCGGCAAGGTCTACCACGACGAGCCGCAGGTGCTGCACTACGGCAAGCCCGGTACCGGCATCGAGCTGAAGAAGGGCATGACCTTCACCGTCGAGCCGATGATCAACGCCGGCAAGCCGCAGACCCGCCAGCTGCCGGACGGCTGGACCGTGGTGACCAAGGACCATTCGCTGTCGGCGCAGTGGGAGCACACCATCGCGGTCACCGACGACGGTTTCGAGATCCTCACGCCCTGGCCTGACCTGCAGTAACGAATAAAAAGCAGGAGCAGGGGCGAGAAACGAGTGGCGGCACGATGTGCTTTACTCGTTTCTCGCTCCTGCTCTTTCTCGTTTCTCGAGCTCTGTCATGTCGTCAGTCACCGCGACCCCCATCCCCCTCCCGCCGCTGCCGCGCCTTCCCGTGGCGGTGCCGCGCTCCGGCGTTTCGGCCGAAGCGCGGCGGGCCTTGCGGCAGTTGCTGGGCGACGTCGACCGCGCGCTGGCCACCG